>DATJGH010000212.1:0-13051 GCA_035495215.1 Patescibacteria group bacterium | reverse complement strand
GGCGCTCGTCGATCGCCTTGAGCGAGTCATGCAGCCGCGGTACGTGCCGCTGTGGCTGCTCAAGCCCGTGCCGGCGCTCGGCGATCGGCGGCCGCTCGAGCTGCTGTCGAAGGGTCGCTACCGCGACATCTCCAAGGTCGTTGCAGAGCTCGAGAACGAGTCGTTCGCCTGAACGACGGAGTGGCAGCGCGCGCTCCCGTGGCGGCAGACGCTCCCGTGGCGGCAGACGCTCCCGTGGCGGCGCTGCCCGCGCCGCGGATCAACGTCCAGGGGCCCTGGTTCCGGATCACGCGCGTGGACGCGGAGCCGTTCTTCTGGACCGACGAGGCCGCCGACGGCCGGTGGCAGCGCGGGAGCGTCGTTCGCGCCATCTACCTCGGCGACTCGGAGGCGACGGTCTGGGCGGAGTGGTACCGGCACACGTCCGAGGCCGGCGTCCCGCCCTCGCGGCGGCTCCCGCGGGCGATCTGGCGGGTCGACGTCGACCTCGATGACGTCGTTGACCTCACGGCCGACGGTGCCATGGCCGCGCACGGGATCGAGCGCCTCGACCCGAGTCGCCGGCAGTGGCCCGAAACGCAGCCGGTCGGCGAGGCGTACTTCCGTGATGGCGCCCGCGCGATCCTCGCGCCATCGGCGGCGAGGCGAGGCGGCCGGGTCCTCGCGGTCTTTCGGCGGGGCAGGGCACATCGAGGCCTGACGGCCGTGCCGCCGGCCCAGCGCTTCGACAGGCTGCCGGCGCTCCCGAGGGGCCTGCGAACGTAGGGTCGGCGACGCGGCGGCGCCTACCGTGTCGATATGCTCGACGCTCGATGAACTGTCCGACCTGCGGCACGGCGAACCGGCCCGGCGCGAAGTTCTGTACGGAGTGCGGGACGGCGCTGGCCGGCGCCTGCCCCAACTGCGGGACGGTCAATCCGCCCGCGGCGAAGTTCTGCTCCGAGTGCGCGACACCTTTGCAGGGCGCGGCGGCGCCGACGATCCCGTTCGCCGCGTCCGCGAGCGCCACGTCAGCCGTCGCGACGGCTGCCCCGCGCGCCGACAGTGCAGGCACGGGTGGACGCGCCGACGGCGCCGGAACGGGCGGCGCCGGAACGGGCCCCGGCGCCGGCACGGGCCCAGTCGCGGAGCGCCGCCTCGTCAGCGTCCTCTTCGCCGACCTCGTGGGGTTCACGCCGTTCGCCGAGGAGAAGGACGCCGAGGATGTCCGCGATGTCCTCAGCCGGTACTTCGAGCTCGCCTCGGACATCATCGGCCGATACGGGGGAACCGTCGAGAAGTTCATCGGCGACGCCGTCATGGCGGTGTGGGGCGCGCCGGTCGCACGCGAGGACGACGCGGAGCGCGCCGTGCGCGCCGGCCTCGAGCTGGTGAACGCGATCCCGAGCCTCGGCCAGGGGATCCAGGCCCGAGCGGGCGTCCTGACCGGCGAGGCGGCGGTCACCATCGGCAAGATCAACGAGGGCATGGTGGCGGGCGATCTCGTGAACACCGCCGCGCGGCTGCAGTCAGTCGCGAACCCGGGCGTCGTGCTCGTCGGCGAGACGACGCAGCGCGCCGCCTCCGGAGCGATCGCGTTCGAACCGGCAGGCGAGCAGGTCGTGAAGGGCAAGCAGGCGCCGGTGCCCGCCTGGCGCGCGGTCCGTGTCGTCGCCGAGCGCGGCGGCCGCGGCAGGAGCGAATCGCTCGAGGCGCCGTTCGTCGGGCGCGACGATGAGCTGCGCCTCCTGAAGGACCTCTTCCACGCCACCGAGCGCGAGGGCCGATCGAGGCTCATCAGCGTCGTCGGTCCCGGCGGGATCGGCAAGACGCGGCTCGCGTGGGAGTTCCAGAAGTACGGCGACGGGCTCGTCGAGAACGTCTGGTGGCATGCGGGCAGGAGCCCTGCCTACGGCGAGGGCATCACCTTCTGGGCGCTCGGAGAGATGGTGCGGCGCAGGGCGGGCCTGGCCGAGTCCGACGAGGAGGCGACCACCCGCGAGCGCATCGCCGCGACGGTCCGCCAGCACGTTCCGGACGAGGGCGAGGCACGCTGGGTGGAGGCGGCGCTCCTGGCCCTGCTGGGCATCGGCGGCGGCGGCGCGCCGATCGGCACGGACCAGCTCTTTGCCGCGTGGCGGACCTTCTTCGAGCGCCTGTCCGCGACCTCGCCGGTCGTGATGGTGTTCGAGGACCTGCACCACGCCGACTCGGGTCTGCTCGACTTCATCGACCACCTGATGGAGTGGGCCCGAGCCGTTCCAATCACGGTCATCACCCTCGCCCGGCCGGACCTCCTCGAGCGGCGCCCGGATTGGGGCGCGGGCAAGCGGGCCTTCACGTCGGTCTACCTCGAGCCCTTGCCGCAGGCCGAGATGGAAAGGTTGCTCGCAGGGCTCGTGCCGGGCCTGCCGCAGGCGGCCGTCGACAGGATCGTCGCGCGGGCCGACGGGATCCCGCTCTATGCGGTCGAGACGGTGCGGATGCTCCTCGCCCAGGGCCGGCTCGTGCTCGAGGGCGATGCCTACCGACCAACCGGCGCCCTCGACGACCTTGCCGTGCCCGAGACGCTCACCGCCCTCATCGCGGCGCGCCTCGACGGCCTCGACGGCGCGGATCGAGCGCTCGTGGAGGACGCCGCGGTCCTCGGCCAGAGCTTCACCCTGGCCGGCCTCGCAGCCGTGTCGGGGCTTTCCGAGGAGACGCTGGAACCTCGGCTCCGAGCGCTGGTCAAGCGCGAGCTCCTCGTCCTGGATCTCGATCCGAGGTCGCCGGAGCGTGGCCAGTACGCCTTCGTGCAGGCGCTCATCCGTGAGGTCGCCTACAACACGCTCGCGCGCAAGGACCGGAAGTCGCGCCACCTCGCCGCAGCCCGCTACTTCGAGAGCCTCGCGACCGACGAGCTCGCCGGCGGGCTGGCCGGTCACTACCTCGCCGCCCAACGGCTGGCCGCGGACGAAGCGGAGGCCAACGCCCTCGCGGCGCAGGCGCGAATCGCCCTCCGCGGCGCCGCCGAGCGAGCGGCTGCCCTGGGTGCCTACGAACAGGCGCGGACGTTCCTCGAACAGGGCCTGGAGGTCACGACCGAGCCCGCCGACCGCGCTGAGCTCCATGAGCGCGCCTATGCAATCTCGCTGAACATCCTCGAGCTGGAGCCCGTTCTGCACCATGCCGCGGCCGCCGAGGAGGAGCGGCGGAAGACCGGCGACCGCGAAGCGATCGCGAGTGCGATGGCGCTCCGCGCACAGTCCGTCCAGATCGCTCGAAGCGATCCCAAGACGGCCCTGACGATCCTCGAGGCCGCGTGGGCGGAGTTCTCCGATCTCGAGCAGACACAGGCGGGTGTCGATCTCATGGCCGGCTTTGCGCGCGCCTATCGCGGTCACGCCGACAACGAGCGCTCGCTCGCCTGGACGGATCGGTTCCTGCCAATCGCCGAGCGCCTGGGGCACCTGCCATCGATCGCGAGCGGGCTCCAGGCCCGCGGCATCGGCCTGTCGTTTTCCGGGCGTCCCCGCGAAGGCATCATCCTCCTCCGCGGCGCACACCAGCTTGCCCTCACGAACGAGATCCGGAGGGTCGAGCTGGGATGCCGGGTCCTGCTGACCTTCTACGAGCAGTGGGGCGATCCGGCGGCGGGGCTGGCGCTCGGGCGTGAGGGCCTCGAGATCGGGCAGCGCCTCGGGTCGCGCGGCTATGGCTTCCAGATGGTCGGCAACACCGCCATCTGCGCGCTGCGCCTGGGGGAGTGGGATTGGACCGCGGCCATTCTCGACGAATGGATCGAGCGCGAGACCGACGACAACCTTGGCATCGAATTCCGCATCGATCGCGCGCTCCTGCACGCGCAACGCGGGCTCGACCCGACCACTGACATCCAGGTCGCGGCTCGGCGCCGCGAGGGCATCACCGATCCCCAGTTCGAGTCGTACGAGCTGTGGGCCAAGGCGACCGCCAGCCTGATGGCAGGCGACACGGCGGGGGCGATCGAGCAGGCGGAACGGTCTGCCTCGCTCACCGACTACTTCAACCCGCTCGCGATCCCGTTCGCGGTGCGGGCCGCGCTGTGGTCTGGCGATCTCGCAACCGCGCGACGCCTGCTCGAGACGCCGGCGCTGGCGGCGTTCTGGGGGCCCGTCCTGGAGGCGGACCGGACTCGACTCGGGGCCGGGATCGCGGCGCTCGAGGGTCGAGCTGCCGACACGCTCGCCGGGTTCCTGGATGCGCTGCGTGCCTACAACCAGCTCGGGCTGCCCTTCGAGGAAGCGGCGTGCGCCGTCGACATGGCGATCCTCATCCCGGGCGTGGAGGGACAGTCGCCGGCCGCGGCCTCCGCCATCGCGTCGGCGCGCGAAACGCTGACCAGGCTCGGCGCGGCGCCGTTCCTCGCGCGCCTCGAGGGCGCGATGTCGCAACGCAGGAACGGGGCGCCGACGCCTTCGGACGCCGCGGACCTCCTCGCCGGATCGACACCGGGGGTCGGCTAGGCGCCTGCTGGTCGGCCTGCCGCTCGGTTGCCACCATGATCACGTGGTGATCATTTCTGGGGCTGGATCGGGCCGAAGCTCGGCCGGTGTGCCGCCGTGGGTGAGATTCGAGGGCCTTCGTGCCGCGGATGATCAGGTGATGCCCATCCGCGTGCACAAGCAGCCCGGAATGCGCCGATTCGCGACGGACCCGGGACCTTGCGCCATTCCTTGGCCACGAAATGATCACCTGGTGATCACGATCGAGGGTTGGCCCGTTGCCAACGGCCGGCGCGACGGCGCGACAGCGCTCAACGACCTCTTGGCCGGAGATCGGCACCGGGGGTCGCCTCGGCACCTGGGACTCGCCTGAACAAGCGGAGAGCCGAGGCGGGGGCCTCGGCTCTCCATGGTCCGGGGCCGGCCGGAAGCCGGCCCCCCGTGCGCCGCGCTCAGTAGATGGCGAGTCGGAGCCTGCCGCTCTGGACCAGCTCGGGCTGGAAGAAGCGGCGGAAGCCGCCGGCCTCGACGTAGTAGGTCACGCCGGGCTCGGTATCGATGGTCAGCACGGCCTGGAACGAGGTGCCGACCGGCTGGAAGGTCACGTCGTCCTCGCAGCCGACCTCGGTGAACTCGTCGCCGTCACGCGTGAACGCCGCGATGACGGTATCGAAGCCGCTTCCCGATGTATCCATCGTCACCGGGTTGCCGGTCCCCACGAACGTGTACCAGACGGTGTGGCCGAAGTCGTCCGAGATGCCCTGCGGACAGGTCGTGATGCCGACCTCCGGATCGAGGGCGGTTCCACCGGTCTGGATGTTGACGATGCCGCCGAGCTTGAACGGCAGCGCGCCGTCGGGCGTGTCGTTGACCGGCGCGGCGCCGGCCTTCGGGCCCTTCGGCTGGCTCGCCATCGAGTGGTTCGCGAACGTCTCGGCCCGGCAATGCTCCGTGTCCATCGCGTAGGAACGGCCGTCGGAGATATCGAACGAGCCGCTGGTGGCCAGCGCCTGCTCGACGTTCTTGCTCAGGCTGTCCTGCTGGCGGATGAACGAGGTGACCGGCTCTCCGAGCAGCGCGAACGTCGCCGCTGCCGTCGCAGTGGCCGTGTCGCCGCTGTTGAAGTCGAGAAGGTCGAGCGCGACGTTGACCCCTGACGCGTCGATCGACCCGGTTGCCCCGATTGCATCGAGCTCGCCGTCCGCGGTAGCCAGGAACGCGGTCGCGAAGAAGCCGAAGCCGTCATCGATCGCGAAGAGGTCCGTGAAGGAATCACCGTCGATCCAGATGCACTCGACCTGGACGCCGACATTGGTCGACACGAACGATGTCGGGTTCGTCTCGTCGACGCTGATGTCGGTCACGGTGCCCGTGCACGGCACTTCGTAGGTCACGCCGAGCAGCTCGAACGTCGCGGTGCCCTCGAGGTCCTGGTTGATGACCGAGGTCCTCGAGTGATGGTTGCTCTTGGGCTGCGGACCCTCCGGCTGCGGGTCGCCGACGCGAACCATGTCCGCCGTCATCGAGCCGTCCCCGAGCGGGTTGCCGTCGACATCGGTCAGCGCCCAGCTCGCGGTCACCGTGACGCTGTCGCCAGAGGCCGTGTGGTCGACATCGGTGTCGGTGAAGCCCGTCGCCGTCTGGGGATCGTCGAACGGGACTGCCGGGTCGAGCCACAGGTCGACGAAGCCATCGCCGCCGAAGAGGATGTTGTGCTCCACGAAGGAGCTCACGAACCCGCCGTCCACGGCCGCTTCGCACGACACGCCGACGGCCTGGTCCGTGAACCGGGTGATCCTGGCCGCCCCCACGGTCCCTGGCAGGCTCGCCAGCAGAAGTCCCGCGCCAATGAGCGCGGTCAAACCTCGTCGCATCCCCACTCCCTCCACGTTCCGGATCGACGATCGGTTCCCCTCGGAGCCGCCCCACGTCTTCCCGACCGAGCTCGTGCTCGACCGGTGCGCGCGTCGATCTGTCCTCCGATTGGACGGAGCTCGCCTTGCCGGTCCCTTGCCGCCGCGACCCGGCGGGCGCAGGCCGAGTCCGTCCAGGGTCAAGGATGATCCTCTGCGAGCGGCGGTGTCGGTCCTCCTGACAAAACGAAAACGGCCCGTCCGAAGACGGGCCGTTCGAGCTTGCCGTGCGGCGGCGCTAGGCCGTCGCCGCCTCCGCAGCCTTGACGCGCGATGCGCGCGGGCCCTTGGGGCTCTGCTCGATGTCGAAGTCGACCTTCTCGCCGCCGGTCAGGCGGTCGAAGTCGAGCGACATGTCGAGCGCGCCGCGATGGAAGAAGTACTCCTTGCCATCCTCGGCGGTGATGAAGCCAAATCCGCGGTCGGAGATGACCTTCTTGACTGTTCCGGTGGTCACGAGGACCTCCTTCACTTCCCGAACGAGGGAGGAAGAACGCACGGTCTGTTCGAGAAGGTAGGTCGACCACGCGGGCTCGCCACAAGAGGTGACGAGCGAACAGCATGACACAGGTGGGCTGGCAGCGGCTGGCGCCGATGGTCACGGGCGGCGGACCGCTGCGGCACCGTCAGGGTCGCGAGCACGACTGCAACGTCCGCGCAACGCCCATGCCCGCATCGTTCGCGTGAGATGAGCCCAAGCTCGTGACATCCCCGCGCGCCGTCCTCGTGCCTGCCGAACAACGGACGAGCGTTGGACCCATGCTGACCCTCGAGAGCCTGACCGCGCCGGCGTTCCGTGGGTTCTTCGAGAACCTGGGGGTCGGTGGCGTCCAGATCAGCACCGACGGACGGTTCCTGCAGGTCAACCGGCGCTTCATCGAGCTCACCGGGTACCCGCGCGAGGAGCTGCTCCAGATGCGCGTCGGCGATCTCGACCACCCCGACGACCGCGAGCCGGACCGCGAGCGCTGGGATGCGTTCCTCACCGCCGATGCCGAGTACGACGTCGAGAAGCGCTACGTCCGCCGCGACGGCTCGACCATCTGGGTCCACGTCACGGCCGCCCGGATTCCGATGAGCGGCGAGCAGGTAACGATCGCCAAGACGGTCGAGGACGTCACCGAGCGCGTGCTCGCCACGCACACGCTGCGCGAGCGCGAGCAGCGGCTCCGCGAGGCGCTGGCGGTCAAGGAAGAGTTCCTGGGCATGGTCTCGCACGAGCTGCGGACGCCGCTGACGGTGATCCTGGGTCTGGCGAACGTGGTGGCGAAGAACGGGTCATCCCGCGCGCAGGTCCAGCGGACCGTGCTCGAGATCCGGGAGAGCGCCGAGCACCTCGCCTCGCTGCTCGAGAGCATGCTCGTGCTGGCGCGCGTGGGCGAGGAGGCGCCGGAGCTGGAGCCGATCCTGATCGATCGGGTCGCCCACCGGGCCGTCGATCGACATCGCGAGGTCTTCCCGAACCGCAAGATCAGCGTGAAGGTGCGCACCTCGACGCCGTTGGTCGACGGCCACGAGCCGTGGATCGCCCAGGTGATCGCGAACATGCTCGGCAACGCCGAGAAGTACTCGCCGGACAACGGCAGGATCTCGGTGATCGTCGACCGCGAGGGGACCGACGTGTGCGTTCGGGTCCTCGACGAGGGCCGGGGCATCGCCGAGGAGGACATGCCCCACATCTTCGAGGCCTTCTACCGGGCGGCCCACGCGGTCAAGGATTCGGGCGGGCTCGGGCTGGGCCTCGCCGTGTGCAAACGCCTCATCGACCTCCAGGGCGGCGAGGTCTGGGCACAGGCACGGGAGGCCGGCGGCGCGGAGTTCGGGTTCTCGCTGCCGGCGCTCGACGCGGAGGACTAGCGCAGGCTCAAGGCTGCGTCGAGCCTCGCGGGCGGGCGGGGGCACGGCCCGCAACGAGAATTTCCGGAAGACCCCCTGCGGGCGATGCGTCTCGCTTGCATAGCCGAGTGCAAGCGCGTGAGCTCGCGGCTACCAGCGGATGGTGACCCTCGAGCCGGTCAGGACGTAGACGTCGTAGTACAGGTCGATCAGCTTCGTGATGCCGACCGAGCCGCCGGTGCACTTGCACCAGTCGATGAGGCGCACACGGACGCACTGCTGACCACAGACGTACACGACGGTATTTCGCCAGCCGGAGCCGAGTGCCGCGCGGAGCCCGGGGCCCGCGGCCGCGTAGGCGTCGAAGCCCGGGCCGTCGGGATAGGCGTTGTGGCAGATCGAGGTCGGGCCGCTGGGATCGTCGGCGTTGCAGTACCAGGATGCGCGGCCCGAGATCGCGTGCGCGGTCTTCGGAACGACTGACTTCGTGATCGGCTTCGAGACCGGCAGGGACGGCTGCGGCCGCTCCGGAGGGAGCGTCGGCTCGGCAGGGTCCGCGAGCGGCCGCAGGTCCGGCGTTGGCAGCGGCGGAGCGACCGCGACGGGCCCGAACGCCGAATCAGGGATCGGTCGGACAGGACTCGGTTCGAGTCCGGCTGCCGTGGTGGCAGTGAGCGCGAGGGTTGCAGCGACGACGAGCGGCGCGACTGCTCTCAGGCGGGACTGAGGAACGCGCATACGCAACGGTCGTCGAGCGGGGGGTCGACGAGCACCCGGGCATGCTCTCCGAGGTCGCCTTGCGTGTGCGGTGCGGTGCGGTGCGGTGAGGTGTCAGGGGAGCGACAGGGACATCGCAGTTTCTGGCCATACTCCGCCCAATGGACGCCCTGCCCGCGATCCTGGCGATCACGGTCGCGATCGCGCTGCTGTTCGAGCTGGCACGGCGCCTGCAGGTCCCCTGGCCAAGCCTGTTCGTGCTCGGCGGGCTCGCGCTGGGCTTCGTGCCGGGTCTGCCGAGGTTCGAGCTAGAGCCGGAGCTCGTGCTCCTCGTGTTCCTGCCGCCGCTCCTGTTCGTGGCGGCCATCGACTCGCCGGTGCGCGACCTCAAGACCGACGTCTGGCCGATCGCGCGGCTGTCGATCCTGCTCGTGCTGATCACGACCGCGGTCGTCGGGTCGGTGATGCACTTCGTGGCCGGGCTGGACTGGGCGCCCGCCCTGGCCTTCGGCGCGATCGTGGGGCCGACCGACGCCCTCGCGGCGACAGCCGTCTTCCGGCGCATCCCGATCCCGCGCCGGATCGTGGCGCTCATCGAGGGCGAGTCGCTGTTCAACGATGCGACCGCGCTCGTGGCCTACCGGACGGCCGTCATCGCGACCGTGAGCGGCGCCTTCGTGCTGGCGGACGCGGTGGCCGGGTTCGCGGTCGCGGCGATCGGCGGAATCGTCATCGGGCTCGCAGTCGGGTGGCTGTCGGTGCAGCTGTACCGACGGCTCCACGACCCGCCCGTCGAGGTCGTCATCTCCCTCGTGATCCCGTTCGCCGCGTACCTCCCGGCCGAGCGCCTCGGGCTGTCCGGCGTGCTCGCCTCCGTGGCGGCGGGGCTGGTGATCGGGAGCAGGCTCGGGACGATCATCGGGGCCGATACGCGCGTCCTGTGGCTCTCGACCTGGAAGATGGTCAACTTCGTGCTGAACGGCTTCCTGTTCGTGCTGATCGGCCTGCAGCTGCCGGAGATCCTCGCCGGCGTGAAGGACGGGACGGCCGGCGAGCTCATCGGGCTGATCCTCCTCATCTGCTTCGCGGTGATCGCGACGCGCTTCGCGTACGTGGAGCTCGCGAGCCGGCTGCCGAACGGGCCACGGGCGCAGATCGCGCGGTACAACGCCGAGCTCGCACGCCGGCTCACCATCGTCTTCGGCTGGTCAGGGCTGCGCGGCGCGGTGTCGCTCGCGGCAGCGCTCGCGCTGCCGGTCGACTTCCCGGAGCGCAACCTGATCCTGCTGCTGACGTTCTCGGTGATCGTGGTCACGCTCGTCGGGCAGGGGCTGACGCTCCCCTACCTCGCCAGGTGGGCCGCCTGGGACGGGGTCGAGTTCGATGGCGACGAGCTGACGCGGGCGCGCGGCGTTGCCTATGAGGCCGGCCTGGCCGAGATCGCCCGCGCCAGGCAGCAGTGGCCCGACCACCTGCCGCTCCTCGATCGGCTCGAGTCCGGCCTCCGCGACCGGACCGACCACCTCGCGACCGAGGACGCGGACGAGACCGCCGAGCGGCACCAGGAGCGCATCGAGCACGAGCAGATCCAGCGCGAGGTCATCGCCGCGCAGCGTGCCGCGGTCATCGAGCTGCGCGACCGGCGCTCGATCAACGATCGAACGCTCCGGTTGATCGAGCGAGACCTGGATCTCGAGGAGCTTCGTGCGGAGGGCTGATTTTTGGAGCCCCGGTGGCGATCAGATCTGCGGCAGGCCGCCGCGCCGACGCCCCCGATGTTCCGGTGTGCAGATGCGCCGAGGCGCCGATGCGCCGAAGCCCCCCGATGTGCGCTACGGGAACAACCGAGACGAGGTTCGCTCCCGGACGACGGGTTGAGAGGACGATGAGGGCTCCCGCGCGCCGATTCCTCGTCGTTCTTGTTTCCCGACTGCACATTCGGGTCTGTTTGATGCCCGGAGGTCCGATACGGGCCAGAACCTCGTCGCGTTCGTTCTCGGAGCGCACATTCGCGGCTGCCGAGGCACTGCGCCGGCGCGCAACAGGCGTCGGCTGCGGCCCGTACGGACACGTTCAGGCCGTTACGACGCGTGTCCCGTTGGAGATCGTGGAGATTCGCCACTTGCGCAATGGCGCAACTGCTGGCACACTAGTTGCGCAGTCAACTACCTGCCATGACGAAGCACATGCCAACGCAGAGAACCCGGAGCCGATCCCAGATGACCACCTCGACCCTCATCCCCGAGGCCCAGAGCACCGCTGACGCGCAGGCGGCCGCGGACGCCCAGGCTGCCGCGGACGCCCAGGCTGCGGCGGACGGCATCGCCGCCGCGACAGACCCCTTCGCCGACCGAGCTTCGGACCAGACGATCAAGCGGACGGCAGAGGCCCTTCGCGCCAAGGGCTACGCCGTCCACGTCGTCGAGAGCGGCGCCGAGGCGAAGAAGGTCGTGACGGACCTGCTGCCCGAGGGCGCCGAGGTCGGCCAGGGCGCCTCGACGACGCTCGAGCTGATCGGGGTCACCCACGAGATCGAGGAGTCGGGTCGCTACGACGCCGTGCGCAAGCACACGCGGTCGATGGACCGCTCGACGCCCGAAGGCCTGCGCGCGATGCGCAAGCTTGGCGTCGGGCCGGACTGGTATGTCAACAGCGCCCATGCGCTCACCGAAGACGGCACGATCGTCGTCGCCTCGAACACCGGCAGCCAGCTGGCCCCACTGGCCTTCGGCGCCGGCGAGGTCATCTGGGTGATCGGCAGCCAGAAGATCGTGTCGGACCTCGAGACCGCGATGGAGCGCCTCGAGACCCACACGCTCGAGCTCGAGAACGCGCGGATGCAGGGCCTCTACGGCACCGACAGCGAGATCAAGAAGCTCCTGGTCATCTACAAGGAGTTCCGGCCGAGCCGGTTCACGGTGGTGCTGATCAAGGAGCCCGTCGGCTTCTGACCCATCGGGCCGTGCGGCGCCGCCGTGCCGCACCGTGCCCGCGCCGTGGCGCACAAAAGAAGCGGGCCCACCCCGAAGGGTGAGCCCGCTGTGGGAGCTGGGCTGATCGCCGGCGCTAGCTGGCGCTTCGGCCCTGCATCCGATCTCGACCGTAGGCGTCGCCCTTGATCGACTCCGTGTGCAGGACGCACGTCCAGCCGTTCTCGGTCCTCTTCCAGACCGACGTGTCGAAGGCATCGAGCTTGACGGGCTTGCCGTCGACCTCGAGGTCCTCGACCACGCCGTAGGCGATCGCAACCACGTCGTCGCTGATGTGGTTGACGTGCACCGACTGCGGATCGATCCGGAAGTCGTTGATCCGGTACGTCGCCGACTCGATCAGCTTCGCCATCGAGCGCGGATCGACGACCGAGGCACCGCTCGCGCCTGCGACCGTGCATTCCTCGGACGTCATGCGACCGACGGTCCGAGCGTCACGATCCTTGAGCGCGTCCCAGTACGACCGCTCGAGCGCGAGCAGCTCCTGGTCCGAGATCGTGCGGCTCATGGTTGGGGTCATGGTGGTCATACGGCCACCTCCTCACCCCGCTAGCCTCGCGCAGCCCGGGGCACAGCCGCGTTGCCCGGTACCCACGGCGGGGGTGTCGGGGGCATCGCAGGGGCATCGCAGGGCGTTCCGCGATGCGGGCCGCCGCGTCGACCCAGTGCCGGACGGTGACGGAACGCAACAGGTCGATGTCGACGCCGGGGTCCATGACCGTCGATTGGGGCCCGTTCGGCGATACTCCGCTGCGGCATCGCACGTGAGGCCGCTGCCAAGCCGGCAGCCGGGCGACGCCAGCGCTCTTGCGCCTGCAGCGTGGGGGAGAAAGCCATCGACCGCGGCATGACGTCTCGCCGACGTCCAACGCGAAGTCCGACGCGGGGACGGCGCGCGCCAGCGCGCAGGCCGACCGCGTTCCTTGTCCTGCTCGTGAGCATTGCCTTCGGCCTGCTCGCGGGCGGCGCGGGCCTGGTCGCCGCCCAGACGGCGCAGGACCCATCGGCCGTGGTCCTGGTCTTCGATGTCTCCGATTCGATCCTCGGCAGCGACGACGGCACGAACGTGGAATTCGCGGCCGCGCTCGACGACATCGCCGATCGCGTGGGAACGATCGCGACGGACCTGACGGCGGGCAACGCAACGGTG
>DATJGH010000211.1:0-10786 GCA_035495215.1 Patescibacteria group bacterium | reverse complement strand
GGCCGAGGCCGACAACGACGGCATCCTCCAGCTCCGGGGCATGGTCGACCGGGCGATCGATCCGCTCTTCGAGGCGACCGTCGAGGCCACGGAGGAGGCGATCGTCAACGCCCTGGTGGCGGCGGAGACGATGACGGGCCGCGACGGCATCACTGCGCACCGACTCCCACATGGTCGCCTCGTCGAGGTGATGCGCCGCGCCGGCCGGCTGCGAGGATCGCCCGCCGCCTGACCGCGGCATAGGATCGCGTCGTGCAAGCGCTCGCGACGACGTTCCGCGCCCGCATCCGCGGCATCGCCCCCGGGAGCCTCGCCCGCCTGGCCCTGGTCGCCATCCCGGCGCTCGCCGCCGCGACGGGCCTCGTGTGGGTGCTCGAGACGCGCTTCGACGTGCTCAACGCGTCACCGGTCTACCTGCTCGCGGTGGTCACGACGGCACTGCTCTCCGGGACCATCGGCGCGCTGCTCGCGGCGATCAGCGGGATCCTGATCTACGACTACCTGTTCACCCACCCGTTCCAGACGTTCGCGATCAGTGACCCGGCAGAGTGGCTGAACCTGATCCTGCTCCTGTTCGTGGGCGTCGTGGTCGGGCAGCTCACGGCCCTCGAGCGTGCCCGGGCGGTGACCGCGGAGGCGCGCGAGCGGGAGGCGCGCGAGCTGTTCCTCGTGAGCCGTGCCCTGGCGACGCGGTCCTCGACCACGGCGGTGCTGACGGAGATCGCGGGTGTCGTGCGGCGCGAGGCCGGGCTTCGAGCAGTGTGGTTCGCGCTCGGGCCGGACGAGGCGAGCGAGCGCATCGTCGCAACGGCGGGCGAGGGGCGTCCCGCGACCGCGGCCGGGAGCCTGCAGTGGCAGCTCCGGCGCATGCCCGGCGACGAGCCGGCGGTCTGGATCCGGACCCATCACCGATCGACCGGGCGGCCGCGGGACGTCGCCGAGCGCGGCGAAACGGAGACGTACCGGGTCCGCATCGAGGCAGGCGGTCGGTCGCTCGGGACCATCTGGGCCGCGCGCGACCGGCGCCGCGGCAACCCGGATCGGTCGGCGACGCGACTCCTCGCGGCTGCCGCCGACCAGGTCGGTCAGGCGCTCGCGCAGGACCAGCTCGCGGCCGAGGCCGGCGCGGCCGAGATCGCGCGCCAGAGCGATGCCCTGAAATCCGCGCTCCTCCAATCGGTCTCACACGACCTGCGCACGCCGCTCGCGACGATCAAGACCGCCGCCGGGACGCTGCGACCCGACAGCGACCTCGACGACGAGGGGCGGGCCGCGAGCGCTGCCGCGATCGAGCGCGAGGTCGAGCGGCTCGACCGCCTTGTCTCGAACCTGCTCGACCTCGGCCGGATCGAGGCCGGCGAGCTCCGTGCGGACCTCGACGTCTTCGAGCTCGACGACCTCGCCGGTCGCACTGTCGGCCGGATGGCGCCGCGCCTCGCCGGCCACGACCTGCGGGTCGAGGTCGGGCCGCTGCCGGTCCTCGTGGATCCAGTCTTCCTCGACGAGGCGCTGACGAACGTGCTCGACAACGCGCTGAAGTTCACGGGCGCGAAGTCGACGATCGGCATCGGCGCGCACGCCCTCGATTCCGACTGGATCCGGCTCGTTGTCGAGGACGATGGACCGGGTGTCGTCGATGGCTCGTTCGACGCGCTGTTCGAGCGATTTCACCGACGCCCCGCCGCCGATGGCCGGCTGCGGCCGGGGACGGGCATCGGCCTCGCGGTCGTCCGCGGCCTCGTCGAGGCGATGGGTGGCCGAGTGCGCGCTCGAGCGAGCTCGCTGGGCGGACTCGCCGTCGAGATGGACCTGCCCCACGCCCGCCTCCCGGCCGAGCTGGCCGCGAGCCGGTGACGAGCCCGGGCGCGACCGTGCTGGTCGTCGAGGACGACGACGAGGTCCGCGGCGTCCTGGTGCGCGAGCTCGGGTCGCGCGGCTACCGCGTGCAGGAGGCGACCGATGGACGAGGCGCCCTCGAGCGCTGGGAGGCCGGCCGGCCCGACGTCGTCCTGCTGGACCTCGGGCTGCCGGACATCGACGGACTCGAGGTCATCCGGCGCATCCGGCACGACGCCATGACCCCGATCGTGATCCTCTCCGCCCGATTCGCCGAGCGCGAGAAGGTCGAGGCGCTCGAGCGCGGGGCGGACGACTTCGTGACCAAGCCGTTCGGGCTGGACGAACTCCATGCCCGACTCCGGGTCGCCTTGCGTCGAGCGGCGGGCCCGTCGGGCGACCTCGATGGCCGGGTCGTCGTCGGCCCCTTGTCGTTCGACGCCGCTCGGCACGAGGTGCGCGTCGCCGGTGAGCTGGTCGAGCTCACGCCGCGCGAGTTCGAGATCCTGCGCGTCCTGCTTGGCGAGCAGGGCCGCATCGTGACCAAGGGCAAGCTGCTCCGTGCCGTCTGGGGCCAGGCGTACCAGGGCGAGGACAGCTACGTGTACGTCCACGTGAGCCAGCTGCGTCACAAGCTCGCGGCGGCCGACCCGAGCGGCACGCTGAGCGACCTCATCGTCACCGAGCCGGGCATCGGCTACCGGGTGCGCGAGCCCGAATCGACCCCGACGAACGCCGGTCCAGCCAAAACCTGAGGGAAACCTAAGCCCTCCGCGGGCGCCTCGGGCAGTCCGCCTCTTGGAGGCGGGGAGCAGGCTCGAGGCGTGGACACCAAGCCAGACGGAGCGGACCAGGCCGCGCGCGCGCGCAAGCGCCGCCCGGCAGGTATGCGCGGACGCCTGCCGGGCGACCGGCGGGTCCGCGTCGATCGGCCGCACGCGCCGTACTTCCGCTACGCCGACGAGGGCCAGCTTGTCGCCCGCGAGGCGGCCTCGGCGCCGCGGACCACGGCCGGGCGCGTGCTCGCCCGCGCCCGGGCGATCCTGATCGGCCGCCCGCTGTCGATCCACGAAGAGATCTCGGAGCGCCTGTCCAAGTCCAAGGCGCTGGCGATCTTCAGCTCGGACGCGATCTCGTCCTCCGCCTACGCCACCGAGGAGATCGTGCGCGTCCTGGTGCTCGCCGGGGCCGGCGCCCTGTTCCTGAGCCTGCCGATCGCCCTTGCGATCGCCCTGCTGCTCGCCGTCGTCTCGACCAGCTATCGGCAGATCGGCTCCGCCTACCCGTCCGGCGGCGGGGCGTATGCCGTCGCCCGCGCGAACCTGCCGATGATCACCGCGCTGATCGCGGCGGGCGCCCTGCTGGTCGACTACGTGATGACCGTCGCCGTGTCCACCGCGTCGGCCGTGGAGCAGGTCATTTCGGCCGTGCCGCCGCTCGAGGCAGAACGGGTGCTCCTGGGCGTCGTCGCGATCGGGCTCATCACCATCGGCAATCTGCGCGGCCTGCGCGAGTCCGGGAACATCTTCGCGATCCCGACGTACCTGTTCGTCGGCTCGTCGCTGCTGATGATCGCGATCGGCGTGTACCGGATCGTGGTCCAGGGCGAGGGCACTCCGCTGCCGGCCCCGCTGCCCGGCGCGCCGGACCCGCTGCAGCCCCTCGGCCTGCTGCTCATCCTGCGCGCGTTCGCCTCAGGCTCGGTTGCGTTGACCGGCACCGAGGCGATCACCAACGGCGTGCCCGCATTCAAGCGCCCCGAGGCGAAGAACGCCGCGACCACGCTGACCGCGATGGCGCTGCTGCTCGGCGTGCTGTTCGTTGGCATCACCTTCATCGCCGACCGGTTCGGGATCGTGGCGGTCGACGAGCCGACGACGCGGACGGTCATCAGCCAGGTGGCGGCCCGGATCTTTGGTGACGGCAGCATCGCGTTCTACGGTTTCCAGGCCTTCACGGCTCTGATCCTGTTCCTCGCCGCGAACACATCGTTCAACGCGTTCCCGCGCCTGGCCGCGATCCTGGCGACCGACGGCTACATGCCCCGCACGTTCGCGTTCCGGGGCGACCGGCTCGCGTTCACCTCGGGCATCGTGATCCTGAGCGCGGTTGCGATCGCGCTGCTGGCCCTGTTCGGCGGCAACACCACGGCGCTGATCCCGCTGTACTCGGTCGGCGTCTTCATCTCGTTCACGATCAGCCAGTCGGGCATGGTCCTCCACTGGCTCGGCGAACGACGCGCTGGCTGGCGCTGGCGCCTCGGGATCAACGGTGTCGGCGCGGTGCTGACGGCGGTCGTCACGGTCGTCGTGCTGGTGGCCAAGGCGCCGGCCTCGCTGCTCGTGGCAGTCGTGATCCCGCTGCTCGTCGGGATGATGCTGTTCATCAACCGTCACTACCGCGCCTCCGCCGAGTCGCTCGCGGTCAGGGCCGAGGGCGTCCTGCCGACACCCCACCGGCGCGAGCGGGCGGTCGTCCCGGTGCCTGGCCTCGACCGGGCCGTCGTGCAGGCGGTGAATGTCGCGCGCTCGATGGCCGACGAGGTCCGGGCCGTCGTCGTCAGCGAGACGCCCGCCGAGGCGCTGGCGCTCCGCGCCGAGTGGGAGGCGCGCGTACCCGAGGTGCCGCTGGACATCGTCGAATCGCCGTATCTCGCCCTGGCCGAGCCGATGGTCGCCTACCTCGACTCGCTCGATGCGGACGTGCCCGACGAGCAGGCCCCGATCACGTTCGTGATCCTGCCCCAGTTCGTGGCTCGCCACTGGTGGGAGCGGCCGCTCTACAACCAGTCGACCCGGCGGCTGCGCGCGGCCCTGATCGGGCGCCCGCACACGGTCGTGGTCGACGTGCCGTACCGCTCTGGGGCGCGGGCGGCACAGAAGCGAGAGGCCGCCGCGACCGCCTGAGCGGTCGAACAACCATGGCCAGCCCCGAATCGTCGGCATCGAGCGGGCGCTCGACGGCTCCCCAGGTCACCTCGCCGCGTGCCTCAAAGCCGGCCATGCGCGGACGCCATCCCGGCGACCGACGCGTTCGCGTCCGGCGCGCGCATGAGCCGTTCTTCCACTATGCGAGCGACCACTCGCTGATCGCGCGACCCGCGGCCTCCGCGTCACGCACGCAGTTCGGCCGCTCGCTGGCGCGGGTCCGGTCGGTGCTGTTCGGGCGGCCGCTGTCCACCCACGAGGAGATCTCGGAGCGGCTGAACGTCGCGACCGGGCTGTCCATCTTCGCCTCCGACAACATCTCGTCCTCGGCGTACGCGACCGAGGAGATCATGCGGGTACTCGCGCTCGCCGGCGCCGGGGCGCTCGCGCTGACCATGCCGATCACCGTCGGCATCGTGATCGTGCTCGCAATCGTCGTGACCAGCTACCGGCAGACCATCGCCGCCTACCCGAACGGCGGCGGGTCGTACATCGTCGCGAGCGACAACCTCGGGAAGCTCGCCGGCCTGACCGCCGCGGCCGCGCTCCTCACTGACTACGTCCTGACCGTTGCAGTCTCCGTCGCCGCCGGCGTCGCGGCGCTGACCTCGATCGTGCCCGAGCTGTTCGACGCCAGGGTCGTGATCGGGGTCGTCATCGTCGCGGTGATCGCGATGGTCAATCTGCGCGGCGTGCGCGAGAGCGGGCTCGTGTTCAGCGTGCCGACCTACGTCTACCTCGCGTCGATTGGCGGCCTGCTCGCCATCGGGATCTTCCGCCTGGTCACGAACTCGCTCCCCGCGTACCAGGCACCGGCGGCCTGGGCGGCCACGGCCGCCGAGCCGCTCGGCCTGCTGCTGATCCTGCGCGCGTTCGCCTCCGGTTCGGTCGCGCTGACAGGGGTCGAGGCCGTGTCGAACGGCGTCCCGGCCTTCAAGCCGCCCGAGTCCCGGAACGCGCAGCGGGTGATCGTGCTCATGGGCTCGGCCTTCGGGCTGATCTTCCTGGGGATGAGCCTGCTGACGAGCAAGCTCGGCATCCTGCCCGACCCGACCGAGGAGCAGACGGTCATCAGTCAGCTCGGAGGGCTGCTGGTCGGGTCCGGGACGCCGTTCCACTACCTGATCCAGGTCTCGACCGCCGTGCTCCTGGTCCTCGCCGCGAACACGGCCTTCGCCGACTTCCCGCGCCTGTCGAGCATCCTGGCCCGCGACGGCTTCCTGCCCCGGGCCTTCCAGTTCCGGGGCGATCGGCTCGCGTTCAGCGGCGGGATCGTCGTCCTCGCCGTCATCGCGGCGCTGCTGCTCCTGCTGTTCGGCGGCAGCGTCACCGCGCTGATTCCGCTGTACACCGTCGGCGTGTTCGTCGCGTTCACGCTGAGCCAGGCAGGGATGGTCCGGCACTGGCGACGCCTGCGCAGCGAGATCCGCGGTTGGGGTCGAAAGGCGCTGGTGAACGGCATCGGGGCGATCACCACCGGCGTCGTCGCGATCGAGGTGGCGGTCTCCAAGTTCGCGCTGGGCGCGTGGGTCGTGCTCCTGCTCATCCCCGTGCTGATCGCGATGATGCTTTTCGTCCATCGCCAGTACTCGTCGATGGGCCGCCAGCTCGCCGTTCGCGAGGATGGCGCGCTGCCCGAGCCGCACCGCGAGGAGCGTGTCGTCATTCCCGTGCCGGGGATCAACCGCGCCGTGGTCCAGGCGGTGAACGTGGGTCGCTCGATCGCGGCGGACGTCGAGGCCGTGCTCGTCTCGGACGACCGCGCGGAAGCCGAGCGCATCCGGCGTCGCTGGGCGCGCCAGCTGCCGAACGTGCCGCTCGTGGTGGTCGAGTCGCCGTACCGCGCGCTCATCGGGCCGGTTCTCGCGTACCTCGATGTGCTCGACCGGGCCTGGCCCGCCGACCGCCCGGCCCCCGTGACCTTCGTGATCATCCCCGAGTTCGTGGCCCGGAGCTGGTGGGAGCGGATCCTGTACAACCAGTCCGCGCGCAGGCTGCGAGCGGCGATGCTCGGGCGGCCGCACACCGTCGTGGTCGACGTCCCGTACCGACGCGAGGACGGGCCCGTCGCCTGACCTCGTCCCGCGCAAGGAAAAGTCTTGTTGCAACGCGTTGCGATAACGGCCATGATGCCGCGGTGCCCGCCCTCCCGATTGAGATCGCGCCACTCATGGCCGCCGCGGAGGACGCCGGCGCGATCGGTCTGATCGCAACGGCGCTGACGCTCGGGTTCCGGCACGGCTTCGACTGGGACCACCTCGCGGCGATCACCGACGTCACCTCCACGACGACGACCGCCGAGGCCGCCGAGTCTGACCACGAGGCCGTCCATGAACGCGCCACGGCGACCGCGACCCGACATGCCCACGGCCACGGCGGCCCGAACGAGCTCGCGATCCACGAGGCGGCGCCGGACGGCTCGGCCCATCCGCACCCGCAGGAGCAGCCGCGATTCCTGAACGAGCAGCGCAGAGCCCTGCTCCTGGGCTCGCTGTACGCCCTCGGCCACGCCTCCGTCGTCGCCCTGCTCGGCACGCTCGCGCTCCTCTTCGGGGCGGTCCTGCCGCCCTGGGTAGACCAGGTCATGGGGCCGGTGGTCGGGCTGACCCTGCTGCTGCTCGGGATCTGGGTCTTCGTGTCGCTGTACCAGTACTGGCGCCACGGGCACGAGTTCCGCCTGCGCAGCCGCTGGATGCTCGTGTTCGACTCGATCCGCTACGCATGGCGCAGGTTCCAGGCGCGGTTGCACGGTCATGAGCACGTCGACCCGATGGAGATGTCCTCGTACGGCGCGCGGACCGCGTTCGGCGTGGGCATGATGCACGGCATCGGCGCCGAGACCGGCACCCAGGTGCTGCTCATCGCGGCGATCGGCGGCGCGTCGTCCCAGGGTCTCGGGCTCCCGATGATGGTCGCCTTCATCGTCGGGCTGCTGATCGCGAACTCGATCGTCGTGGCCGTGACCGCGACGGGCTTCATCGCCAGCCGTTTCCGGGCGAAGGTCTACGTCGTGATCGGGGTGATCGCCGGCACATTCAGCCTGGTGATCGGCGCGATCTTCCTGCTCGGGCTGCAGACCAGGCTGCCCTCGATCGAGGCCTGGCTGTTCGGCGGCGGATCGTGAGCCGCGCCACGGCGGCCCCACCCGGGGCGACGCGCTGGGCCGACATCCCCCGCCAGCTGCGGGCGCGCGGCCTCCGCTGGACGCCGCAGCGCCGCGTCCTCCTGGACGTGCTCGCCCGGATGGACGGCCACGTCACGGGCGCCGACATCGTCGACGGCTGCCGGGCCATCGACCCGGCAACGACGCCCTCGACCGTCTATCGCACGCTCGACGTCCTCGAGGAGCTCGGGATCGTCAGCCACAGCCACGGGCGCGAGGGCCGGCAGGAGTTCCACGTCAATCCATCGGCCGACCACGGCCATCTCGTGTGCTCGAGCTGCGGGCGGAGCTGGGAGCTCACGCGAGCCGAGGTCACGCCGCTCGTCGAGCGCCTGCAGCGACGGCGCGGCTTCGCTGTCGACGTCGACCACCTGACGATCGAGGGGCGCTGCGCCGACTGTCGCGGCTGATCACCGGGCCCCGACGAGGGCACCCCTCGCATGCGATCCTCTGCGGATGCACGACCCCCGGCCGCGCAGGCCGTGAAGCAGGTTCCGCCGCCGCGGCCGCTCCGGGGACGGAAGCTCGGCGACCGGCGAGTCCGCATCGAACGGCCGCACGCCGCCTACTTCCGGTACAACCCCGAGGGGATGCTGGTCGCCAAGGAGGCGGCCTCGGCCCCGCGGACCAGCGCCGGTCGCGCCTTCGCCCGGGTCCGTGGCGTGCTCTTCGGGCGGCCGCTGTCGATCCACGAGGAGATCACCGAGCGCCTGTCCAAGGCCAAGGCGCTGGCGATCTTCAGCTCGGACGCGATCAGCTCATCGGCGTATGCGACCGAGGAGATCCTGCGCGTGCTCGTCCTCGCCGGGGCGAGCGCGCTCATCCTGAGCCTGCCGATCGCGATCGCCATCGCGTTCCTGCTGACGGTCGTCTCGATCAGCTATCGCCAGGAGATCTACGCCTATCCGTCGGGCGGCGGCGACTACGCCGTCGCGCGCGCGAACCTGCCCGGGATCTTCGCGCTGATCGTGGCCGGGGCGCTGCTCGTCGACTACACGATGACCGTGGCGGTCTCGACATCGTCCGCGGTCGAGCAGGTGATCTCGGCGGTGCCGGGCCTCGAAGCCCTGCGCGTCGAGATCGGCGTCGCGGCGATCGTGCTGATCATGCTCGGCAACCTGCGCGGCCTGCGCGAGTCCGGAAACATCTTCGCAATCCCCACCTACCTGTTCGCGGCGTCGACGCTGCTCATGGTCGGGATCGGGCTCTTCCGGGTGGTCGTCCTCGGCGAGCACGCCCCGCCGCCCCAGCCGCTGCCCGGCCAGCCTGAGCCGGTACAGGTGGTCGGCCTGCTGCTCATCATCCGCGCCTTCGCGTCGGGCTCCGTTGCGTTGACGGGCACGGAGGCCATCGCCAACGGCGTTCCGGCCTTCAAGCCGCCGGAGCCGCGGAACGCGGCGACGACCCTCACCGTGATGGCGATCCTGCTCGGGGTGCTGTTCATCGGCATCACGTTCGTGGCGGATTCGTTCGGCGTCGTCGCCATCGACGAGCCGGCGACGAAGACGGTCATCAGCCAGGTCGCCGCGACGATCTACGGCGACAACACGATCCTCTTCTACGCCTACCAGACGTTCACGGCGCTCATCCTCTTCCTGGCCGCGAACACGTCGTTCAACGCCTTCCCCCGCCTTGCCGCGATCCTGGCCAGCGACGGATTCATGCCCCGCCAGTTCAGCTTCCGCGGCGATCGGCTCGCCTTCACGTCGGGCATCGTCATCCTGAGCATCGGGGCAAGCGTCCTGATCGTGCTGTTCGGCGGGATCACGACCGCGCTCATCCCGCTGTACGCCGTCGGCGTCTTCATCGCGTTCACGATCGGCCAGTCGGGGATGGTCCTGCACTGGCGCCGGCACCGCCCCGAGGGATGGGTCCGGCGACTTGCCATCAACGCCTTCGGCGCGGTCCTCACGGTCTCGGTATTCGTGGTCGTGCTCGTCGCGAAGGCGCCGACCTCGTTGCTGGTCGCCGTGATCATCCCGCTCCTCGTCGGCATGATGCTGTTCATCCGGCGCCAGTACAGCGCGTCCAACACCGAGCTCGCGGTCAAGCCCCATGTCCGGATCCCGGGGCCGCATCGCGAGGAGCGGGTGATCGTCCCCGTGGCGGGCATCAACCGGGCCGTCGTCCAGGCGATCAACGTCGGCCGCTCGATCGACCCGAACGTCACGGCCGTGCTCATCTCCGACGAGCCCGAGGAGGCGGCCGCGGTCCGCGAGCGCTGGGAGCGGCAGCTGCCCGACGTGCCCCTGGTCATCGTCGAGTCGCCGTATCGCGCGCTCGTCGCGCCGCTCATCTCCTACCTTGACGTTCAGGATCGCGCCTGGCCTGTCGACAAGGAGGCGCCCGTCACCTTCGTCGTCATCCCCGAGTACGTGGCGCGCAGCTGGTGGGAGCGGATCCTGTACAACCAGT
This sequence comes from Patescibacteria group bacterium, assembly GCA_035495215.1. Lineage (GTDB taxonomy): Bacteria > Chloroflexota > Limnocylindria > Limnocylindrales > CSP1-4 > UBA5189. The sequence continues at coordinate 445 of DATJGH010000211.1, read as the reverse complement.
CCGCCAAGCGGCTCCGGGCCGCCCTCCTCGGCCGGCCGCACACGGTCGTAGTCAACGTCCCATACCGTCGCGATTCCGACGACAGGCCCGATCGACCGGACGACCCGGGAGGGCCGCCGCCGGGAGCCCAGCCGTCGGCATGACCGGGCATTGCCCGGAGCTGCAGCGTTTCCCCAGAGCGCTGGTCGTCCTCCTCGTCGGGAGCACGATCCTGCGATTGGCCGGCCTGTTCGGCCCCGGGCATGGCGGGGACATCACGGCGTTCATGCAATGGGCCGAGGGCGCGGCGCGCTGGGGCCTCGGTGGGTACTACGCGAGTGGCGGCGACGCCAACTACCCGCCGATGCTGTACCTGCTCTGGCCGCTCGGCGTCGCGCTCGATGGCGGCGCGCTCGCCTTCGCGATCCGGCTGCTGTCGGTGCCGTTCGACCTGGCGCTGGGCTGG
>DATJGH010000210.1:0-9819 GCA_035495215.1 Patescibacteria group bacterium | reverse complement strand
GCTACTTGACGGCGTCGAGGGCGGCGGTCAGCTCCGCGTCGGAGAAGATCAGGTCGAACTGCGCCGTGACGACCCCGTCGCGGTTCACCACGTACACCGTCGGCTCGGTCAGCAGGTGCCACTCGTCCGTCACGGCCGTCGCCTGGAGCCCGCCGGTCGCATCGAGGTCGGCCTGCAGCAGACCGTCGACGAGCTTGAGCTTGTATGGCTCGACGTTGATGAAGGTCACGCTCGGGTACTTCGCGAGGTAGGGCTTGATCGAGTCCAGCGTCGGGCCGCACTGGGCGCTCTTGCAGAACTTCGGGGTGGCAAAGATCACGACGAACGGCTCGTGCTTCGAGACCGCCTGGTCGACCGATGTCCGGTAAAAGGCGGGGTCCGGCTTCGTGTCGGTCGAGATGTGCGAGGCGTCGCCGCCGACGTCGGCCAGGGTCGGCGTCCTGGAGGCGGGCGCCCTGTCCCCGACACCGATGACCGACGAGCTCGGCTGGACGTCGAAGCGCAGGCGGAGCGACTCCGGCGTCCCGCCGGCCTTCGCCGTCGTGATCTCGGCGCCGTACTGTCCAGCCTCGGGGAGCGAAACGTTCGCGACGTAGATGCCCCGGGCGTTCTTGATCGCCCAGACGAAGGTGCCGTCGGCCGACGCGATGGGCTTCGTCGGATCGCGACCCAGGTCGTAGAAGCTGATCCTGGCCGTTCGGTCGGGCGCACCGACGGGCGTGCCGTCCTGTCCGGCGAGGGTGAACAGGATGCGGTTCTCGCCGCAGACGACCTGCCCGGGGCCATTGATCAGGAGCGGCAGGATGTCCGATGCGGACGCCTGGCTCCACCCGGCGAGGTTGTCCGGTGGGGTTGGAGCCGTGGGGCAGGCGGCGGTTCCGGACGAGACCGGGCCCGTCGGACTGGCCGAGACGCCCGGACCGGGCCCGCACCCGACCACCGCGATCGCGAGCACGGCCGACGCAGCGGCGGCCGCGAGGAATGAGCGAGTGACCCGTGGGAACATGCCCGCAGCGTATCCCTGCTCGACGGAAGGCGGCGTGGAGCGCGCAGACGGCTAGAATCCCGGGTCGCAAACTCGGAGGATCCTTGACCCGCTTCCAGCGGCTCGCCGCCGCGACCGTCGCCGCCGCGTTCCTGCTCGTCGTGATCGGCGTGGTCGTGCGCGCGACCGACTCCGGGCTTGCCTGCCCGAACTGGCCCGGCTGCTTCCCCGGCCAGTTCCTCCCCGGTCTCGACAGCGATGGGCACGTCTGGATCGAGTGGCTGCACCGGACCGTCGCGGCGGTCATCGGCTTCCTGATCCTCGGCCTGGCGGTCGTCGCGTGGCTCGACCACCGGGATCGTCGTTCGCTCCTGTGGCCGTCCTTCGTCGCGGTGCTGCTGGTCGGGTTCCAGGCGTGGCTCGGGGGCCGCACCGTCCAGCTCGGCAACACCGGCGAGTCCGTGACGGCCCACCTCGCCGCCGCGATGGCCCTGGTCGGGCTGCTCGTTTACCTGCTCGTCCGATCGTCGTACCCGGCGCGCCTCGGCGGGAGCGGGAATCAGCGCTTCACCCTGCTCGCCGCGTTCGCGGCGGCGGTGGTCTTCGGCGTGCTCCTGTTCGGAGCCAATGTGACCGCCCAGAGCGCGGGCCTCGTCTTCCCCGATTGGCCGCTGATGAACGGCGCGCTGGTCCCCGCAGCGCCGGCCGGGAACAGCGAGGCGGCCGGGCTGTTCGCGGCCCATGCCCTGCATCGGTACGCCGCGGCGGTCGTCCTCGTGATCCTCGCGGTGGTCGCCTGGGTCGCCTGGCGGCGGCGCCTGCAGCAGCCGCGGCTGGCCAGGCTTGCGCTCGCCGTGCTCGCCGTCTATGTGGGCCAGGTGGTCATCGGCGGCCTGCAGGTGCTCCTGTCGCTCGCCCCGTGGACCCAGACGCTCCACGTGGCGTTCGGGGCGCTCGTGTGGGGCGGGAGCGTGGCCCTGGCGGTCGCTGCCTACTACGAGGCGAGGATCACGGCTCCCGCGGGAGGTGCCACGGACGAAGCGGGCGCGCCGCGCGCAACCGCCGCCGAGCAGATTCGCGCCTACGTGGCGCTGACGAAGCCTCGGATCATCGAGCTGCTGCTCGTCACGACCGTGCCGGCCATGGTCCTCGCGACGCGCGAGGTGCCCGGCCTGCCCATCGTCGACTGGGTGCGCCTGACGTTCTGGACCCTCGTCTGCGGGACGCTTGCCGCGGGCTCGGCGAACGCGATCAACCAGTACCTCGAGCGCGACATCGACGCACACATGGCTCGGACCCGGCGCCGGCCGCTGCCCGCCAACCAGGTCTCGCCGGAGCGAGCGGTGGTCTTCGGGATCGTGCTCGGCGCCATCTCGGTGGCCCTCATGGCCTGGACGGTCAACCTGCTCGCGGCTTTCCTGACCCTGCTGGCCATCGGCTTCTACGTCGTGATCTACACGATGATGCTGAAGCGGAGCACGCCCCAGAACATCGTCATCGGCGGCGCGGCGGGTGCGCTGCCGCCGGTCATCGGCTGGGCCGCGGTCACCGGCAACGTGGCGCTCCCGGCGCTGCTGCTCTTCCTGATCGTCTTCTACTGGACGCCGCCGCACTTCTGGGCGCTGGCACTGCGCATCCGCGGCGACTATGCCGCGGCCGGCGTGCCGATGCTCCCGGTGGTTCGCGGCATCGCCGAGACGAGCCGGCAGATCGGGCTGTACACGATCCTGCTCGTCGTGCTCACCGTCGTGTTCGCGATCGTCGCCGGCATGGGTGCGATCTTCGTGGTCGCGGCGGCGATCCTCGGTGCGCTGTTCCTGTGGCGCGCGTACGTCCTCTGGCGCCAGGGCACCGCACCGGAGGCTTCGACCGCCCAGGCGATCCGGCTGTATCGCTACTCGATCTCATACCTGGCGCTGCTCTTCGCCGCGGTCGCGCTCGACACGATCGTCCGCATCCCGTGAGCCGTCTCGCCACGAGCGGGCGGCAGGCCGGCTGAGCGCGCCCCGGATGCAGCTCTCGTTCCTCGGCGGTGCCAGCACGGTCACCGGCTCGAAGTTCCTGCTGACGACCGCGCGGGCTCGGATCCTCATCGACTGCGGCATGTTCCAGGGCAGCCCGAACGAGACGGTGCGGAACAAGGTCCCGCTCGGGTTCGAGCCCTCGACCCTCGACGCCGTCCTCGTCACGCACGCCCACCTCGACCATTGCGGCTACCTGCCGGTCGTCGTGAAGGAGGGCTTCGCCGGCCCGATCTACCTGACCACCGCCACGGCCGAGCTTGTCGAGCTCGTCCTGCTCGACAGCGGCCGGCTCCAGGAGGAGTTCGCGGAGCGGCACTCCCGCTGGGAGCGGCGTCACCCCGCCGAGGCGCTTGCCGCCGACAAGGGGAGCGCGCAGGAATACCAGGCGGCGGTCGACGAGGCGAACCGGGCGGCGGAAGAGGGCCACGTCCCGACCTCGATCGAGCCGGATCCGCCGCGCGCCGCCGTGTTCGACCCCGAGGTCGAGATCCGCCAGCAGCCGCCCCACGTGGAGGCCGACCTCGACGCGCCGCTGTACACGGAAGCGGACGCCCAGCAGGTCATGCCCCACTTCCAGCACGTCCGCTACGGCAGCCCGGTCCAGGTTGCGCCAGGGATCACGGCGACGTTCCTCGACGCGGGTCACATCCTGGGCTCGGCGATCATCCGGCTCGAGATTCGGGAGGCTGAGGGCGCCTCGCCCATCACCGTCGTCTTCTCGGGCGATCTTGGCCGCCCGGGCACGCCGATCCTGAGGGATCCGACCGTGCAGAGCGACGCCGACTACGTCTGCGTCGAGTCGACCTATGGCGGCCGCGAGCACGAGCCCGAGACCGAGGCCGTGCGCATGCTCGCCGAGGCCGTTCGGGCGACCAGCGACGCCGGCGGCGTGCTGCTGATCCCGTCGTTCGCCATCGGGCGGACCCAGGAGATCGTGTGGGAGCTCGACCGCATGATCGACCGCGGCGAGATCCCGACGCTGCCGCTCTTTCTCGACTCGCCGATGGCATCGAAGGCGTCCGACATCTACCGGCGCCACCCGGAGTTCTACGACGCCGAGACGAGCGAGCTGCTCAAGCAGGGCGAGTCGCCGCTCGACTACCCGAACCAGACGATGACCCGCTCGGTCGAGGCCTCGAAGGCGATCGCGACCTCGCCGCGCCCGTACATGGTCGTCGCCTCGAACGGGATGCTGACCGGCGGCCGCGTCGTCGGCCACCTGCGCAACCTCATCGGCGACCCGGCGGCCACGATCCTGTTCGTCGGCTACCAGGGCGAGGGCACCCTGGGCGCGCACCTGCAGGCCGGCGCGCGGACCGTGCGCCTGGACGGCCAGGTCCGCGAGGTCAAGTGCCGGATCCGATCGATCAGCGGCTTCTCCGCCCACGCCGACGAGTCGGAGCTGCTCGACTGGCTGCGCAACTTCGCCGCCGGGAAGCAGGCCGGCGCGCCCGGCTTCCCGCGCACGGTATTCCTCGTCCATGGCGACCCTGAAGCACAGCTGGCCATCGCGCCCAAGGTCGAGGCACTGGGCTTCCGCGTGCACGTCCCGCGCTGGCGCGAGGCCGTCACGCTCGACTGACCGGCACGGCACACTGGCGCGAATGCGCCCCCGCCTGCAGGTCCTCGAATCGCCCCTCATCAGCTCGATCGTCGACGAGGCCAAGCTCCTCCTCGACGAGGTCGGCATGGAGATCCGTGGCGCGAAGATGCGCGAGCGGCTGCTCGAGGCGGGCCTGCCGACGACCAGGGACGGCCGCGTCCGCTTCCCGCCGGATGTCGTGGACAGGGCCATCGAGAGCGCGCCCTCGAGCTTCAAGCTGTACGACCGGGACGGGATCGAGCGCGCCGATCTGGGCGGCGACCGGGTCCACTACGTGCCCGGATCGAGCGGCCTCCGGGTCCTCGACCATCGAACCGGCGAGGCGCGCCTCGCGAACTCCACCGATTTCGTCGAGTACATCCGCCTCGGCGATGGGCTGGAGCACCTCGGCTATCTGGCCACGGCGTTCTCCACGAACGAGGACATCGAGCCCCAGGTCTCGGACGCCTGGCGGCTGTACCTCGTCCTGACCAACACGAAGCGGCCCGTCGTCTCCGGCGCGTTCACCGAGCACGGCGTGGAGCGGATGGTCGAGATGATGGCCCTGTTCCGACGTGACATGGCGGACCTCATCGCCCGCCCGATGTCGATCTTCACGATCACCGCGACCGGCAACTTCCGGTACAGCGAAGACTCGTGCCAGAACATGCTCGACTGCATCGCCGCGGGCATCCCGGTCGAGATCGTGCCGGTCACGCTGATGGGGCTCATCGCACCGGTGACGGTGGTCGGCGCGACGGTCTTCCACACTGTCGACGTCCTCGCCGGGATCACCATGGCACAGGTCGTGCGGCCCGGCGCGCCGGTCCTCTTCGGCGGCGCTCCGGCGACGTTCCACATGAAGGTCGCGAGCTCGCCGATGGCGGCGATCGAGGCGCAGCTCCTGGACGTTGCCTACGTCGAGGTCGCCAAGTCGCTCGGCCTGCCGACGCAGTCGTACATGGCCCTGTCGGACGCCAAGGAGGTGGACGCGCAGGCGGGTGCCGAGACATTCGGGAGCGCGCTCCTGGCGGCCCTCGCGGGCGTGAACTCCGTGTCCGGTCCCGGGATGCTCGACTTCCTGCTCGTGTTCAGCCTGCCCAAGCTCGTCCTCGACGATGAGCTCTGCGCGCAGGCGCTGCACTTCGTCCGCGAGGTCCGGAGCGTGGATGACATACCGGCCCGGGCGCTCGTCGACGAGCTGCTGGCCAATCAGCACCTGATCACCGCCGACCACACGTCCCGCAACTGGCCGCAGGAGCTGTACCTGCCGGGCAGGGTCATCGACCGCGACAACCGCGAGAACTGGGCGAAGGCCGGCGCGCCGGATACGAACCGCAGGGCGGTTGCGGAGGTCGAGCGGCGGCTCGCGGCCTACCAGCCCGTCGAGACCGATCCGCTCGCGGTGCAGGAGCTGCAGCGCGTCATCCGGGCAGGGCTTGTCTCGCAGACGGAGCTGCCGTCTGTCCCGCCGCCGCTGCTGGGTGATACCGAGGCGGCCATGACTGCCTCCCGCGACGCGCCGCGCGGGCGTCGACCGAACCCGCGCAGAGGGCGGTAGTCCGGCGGCCAGGCCTCGAATGCGGCCCGGCGCCGAGCGCGGCTAGGCCCCGAGCGCGGCCTCGAGCACGATCGGACCGGATCGCGACTTCGGATCGGCGCCGGGCGGCTCGAGGCTGACCCGGAACAGCGTCGTCGGCCCGATCTCGAACGAGGCCCACCCATCGAGCGAGCCGACCCAGTACGCCGTGCTTGCCGCGAAGTCCATCTTGCCGATGGCCCAGCCCTGGCCGTCGTTGCTGAGCCAGCAGCGGTAGACCTCGCCGGGCTTCGGGGCAGGAAGGGCCGTCGTCAGCACGACCAGGTCGTGGCGCGTCCACGAGACCGTTCCGCCCGCGGCGCCAGCCTGCGTCGTCAGGGCCGCCACGCGATGCTGCGGCTCGGCGAGGACCCGGTCGACGGCGGCCATCGCCTGGGCGAGGCTCTGGGTGTCGTCCCGGGCCGTGGCGAGCCTGGCCGCCTGGTCGACGAGGAGGCCCGCGCCGACGACGAGGACGACGAGCGCCGCAGCCAGGCCGATCCACGCGGGTCGGGGCTGACCCGACCATGCCCAGCGACGGCGCCTGGCCTCGGCCATCGGAATGGGCGCCAGCGATGCGGCCTGGGTGGGCGCTTCCGCGCGGACGGCGGACAGGACACGGGCACGCAGCGAGGGCGGCGGCTCGACTGGCTCGACCGCCACGGTCGCCGCGGCCGCGGTGCCAGGCAGGGCGTCGGCGAGCGCCGAATGGATCCGCGCCCAGGTCTCGAGGTCGGCGCGGCAGGTGGGGCAGCCCGCAAGGTGCTCGCGCAGGGCGACGTCGTCCTCAGCGCTCGATGCTTCGAGCGCGGCGAGGCCCTTCGGATCGAGGAGCAGGTCCTCGATCCGCTCGTGTGCGGCGCCGTGGTCCATCGCGGTCATCAGTCCGGGCTTCCGGTCCCTGCGCGAGCCGCTGACCCGGAGGCTTCGGTCAGCTCAGCGACCGGGCCGAGGCGGGACCGGAGCTGGGCCATCGCCCGCCGGGTGCGCGACTTGACCGTGCCCAGCGGCCACTCGAGGCGCTCGGCGATCTCGGCCTGCGACAGGTCCTCGGCGTAGCCGAGCAGGATCACCGTGCGCTCGTTCTCGGGCAGCTCGGCGATGCCGGTGCGCACGACCGACTGCGCCCAGCGCCGTGTGGCGACACTCGCGGGATCGGTTGCGCGATCGGCGATGAGCGCCGGCGGGACCTCGGGATTGCCGACATTTCCGCTCGATCCGCCCTCGGAGGTGAGCGCGTCCAGGCGGATCGCGTCGCGGCTCGGCCGCCTGCCATCGGCACGCAGCCGGTCGATCGCGCGGTGTCGCGCGATCGCGAGCAGCCACGTGAGCAGCGAGCCGGAGCGCGAGTCGAACTGGCGCGCCCGGCGCCACAGCGTGACGAAGGCGTCCTGCACGACCTCGGCAGCCGCCTCGCGGTCGCCGAGGAAGCGCGCAACCGAACCGAACACGAATCCGGCGTGCCGGTCGTACGCGATCACGAAGGCAGCCTCCTCACCCGCGGCGATGCGCGCGGCGAGACGTGCGTCGTCGAGGTCGGTCGAATCGCTGTCGCTCAACTGCCCACTGTCGTGCACTCGGGCGGATGGTCACGCCATTCCGGATCGCTGTCCATCCCTCCCCAGGGGGCGAACCGGTCTCAATAGTTGCCTCTCGAGCCGGTCTGGCCCGAGATCTGGGAGCCGTCGGCGCCCAGCAGGTACCACTTGCTGTTGAGGCCCTGACCGTTGGTGTCGCCGGCGGCAGCGTCGCCGGAGAAGTAGTACAGCGGGTGGCCGGCATACACGACCTGCATGCTGCCGTCCTGGCGCGCGATCGTCGTGAACGCGCCGGTCACGCCGTCGCCGCCCTTGACCGTCTCGCCGGCGTCGAGCGTGAACGGGGGCCACGAGGCCACGCAGCCCGTGTTGCACGCGCTCGTCGTCGCGGTGTCCGGCGTGAACATGTACAGGGTCTTGCCGTCCTCGCCGGTCAGGAACTTGCCGTACTTGTCGCTGTCGCCGAGCTCGACCTCATAGGCCTCGGCGGACTGGGATGCTGCGGCTGAGGCCGGGGCGCTCGCCGGCGCCGAGGGGGGCGGCTGGGTCGCCGTGGTCGTCGGCGCCGCGGTCTGGCCGGTACCCGCGTTGCACGCCGCGAACAGGAGGGCGCTTGCGGCGAGCACGCCGACGCGGTTACGACGGATCAGGGTGGTCATGTCGGGCACGTTCGATGTCTCCTCGAGGCCGGCACGTTCAGGAGGCCGGTCGAGCGGTGATACGCCGTTGTGAGGTGATTGGATCTCGGGCCGCGCTCAGCCCGGGCGGATGCCCCCGCGAGCGGCGATTCGCGCTTCCGCGTCGGCCCAGCCGGGATCGAATGGCAACCCCGGCTCGTCGAGGTCGAGCACGAGCGGGGCGTGGTCGGACGGGATCGGCTTGCCCTTGCGGGCTTCGCGGTCGATCTCGGTTGCGACGACCCGTTTCGAGACGGCGTCGGTCGGCAGGAGGTGGTCGATGCGCATGCCGAAGTTCTTGTGGAAGTTACCGGCGCGGTAGTCCCACCAGGTGAACCGGCCGCGGGCGTCCGGATGCTGCTCGCGGAACTCGTCGTGGAGCCCCCAGTCGAGCAGCCTGCGGAACGCGTCCCGCTCCTGGCCGGACACGTGGGTGCCGCCGTGGACCGCGCGCGCATCCCAGACGTCATCGTCCGCGGGCGCGATGTTCAGGTCACCGCCGATGAGCAACGGCTCCTTCGGGTCGCGGGTTTCGTCCAGCCAGCGGCGCGCCCGGGCGAACCAGCGCAGCTTGCCCTCGTAGAACGGCGAGCCGACCACGCGGCCGTTCGGCGCGTACAGGCTGACGATCCGGATGGGCTCGCCGCCCGGGGGCGAGATTCGCAGCGACAGCATCCGGGCCTCATCGGATGGGTTGAAGTCCTCCTCGTCGAGGCCGGGCCCCGCACCGGCGCCGGAGTTGCGCACCGGCCCGTCGCCGAAGTTCGTGACCTCCTCGTCGAACGTGAGTCCGTCGCGCAGGGCGATCGCGACGCCGTTCCAGCGGCCCTCGCCGTGATGGACGAGCTGGTAGCCCGCCATCTGGAAGGTCATGTACGGCGCGTCGCCGTCGGACAGCTTCGTCTCCTGCATCAGCAGGACGTCGGGCGCCGCCCGATCCAGCCACCACTCGATCTTCTCGAGCCGGGCCTTCATCGAGTTGACGTTCCATGTCGCGATGCGCATGGCTGTGGCGGCGCTCTAGCGGCCGCGCATCCCCGCGATCGTCATCGAGTCGAGCTCGGGGTGCTCGCCGCCGTGCTCCTCGAACGGGAGGTTCAGGGCGTCGAACGCCTGGCGCGTCCTGTCGGGGTCGGACGTCGTCAGCATCAGCGCCCCGTCGGTGTCCTCGGCGACGCCGACGATGCCCGTGATGTTCACGCCACGTTCGCCAAGCGCCGCGGCGACGCGCGCCAGCGAGCCCGGCTTGTCCTCGAGCTGGACCGTGAACCAGACCATCATCGGGCGGGCACCTCCTGTTCGGCGATGGTAGCCGGGCTACCCTCCGGCCATGCCCGGCTCGAGCGGCGCGCCCGGCGCCTCACCGACCGCCCAGGTCTTCGGCACGCCCGATTCGCCGGCCACCCGGGCCGCCCTCCGATTCTTCAAGGAGCG
>DATJGH010000209.1:0-9843 GCA_035495215.1 Patescibacteria group bacterium | reverse complement strand
TCGTCGGCGTCGTCGGCGGGAGCCGCTCGGACTTCCCGGTGCTGGAAGGGGCAACGGCCATGCTCGACCGGCTCGAGGTGCCGCACGAGCTCCGCGTCGTCTCGGCGCATCGCAGCCCGGACCACCTGTACCGCTACGCGGAGACGGCGCGCGGCCGCGGCATCCGGGTGATCATCGCCGGCGCCGGCGGGGCGGCCCACCTGCCAGGCATGCTCGCCGCCAAGACGACGCTCCCGGTGATCGGCGTGCCGATGCCGACGAAGGCGCTCGACGGTCTCGACTCGCTGCTCTCGATCGTGCAGATGCCGCGCGGCATCCCGGTTGCGACCGTGGCCATCGGCAACGCCGAGAACGCGGCGCTGCTCGCGGTCGAGATCCTTGCCCTGTCCGACCCCGCGATCGCCGAACGCCTCGAGCAGTTCCGCCGCGACCAGACGCAGATGGTCATCGACGATCCGTCGAATGCGACACCGCTGTGACGTCATCGATGGACGATCCCCGTTGGGAGTCCTCGGACCGAGGGCACGCAGGAGCTTCACCTCGGTCCTCGGAGAGCTCCATGGACGACGCCCGGTGGGAGCAGGGAATGCCGGTTCTCCATCGGCAAGCGATGGGCGAGGAGCGGATGCCGGACCGGATCCCGGAGACACAGCCGACGCCGCTGCAGCGCCACTACATCAACCTGTCGGCGATCGCCCTCGTCGCAGGGGCCGTCGCGATCACGGCGATCGAGACGGGCGTCCCGATATCGAGCGCGATCGTCAAGCTGTGCGCGATCGTCGGCGCGCCGTTGTTCATCGTCACGACTGCCGATGCCGCCCTGCGCTTCTACCGCAGCGCCATGGCCTGGATGCCGCTCGACCGCGGGCGCGGCCTGTTCCGCCTGACCTGGGTGGCGGCGGCGCTCCTGGGCATCGGCGTGGTCGCCGGGTTCGCCAGCGTGATCCTCGCCGCGTGACCGAACGCCGCCCGGACGCACGCTCGACGGACATCGCCTCCGGCGGCGGCCCGCCGGCGTGGCTGGCCGCATCGCTGAACCACTGCACGAACTGCGGCGGCCCGCTCACCCTCGGCCCGATCCCCGGCGAGGAGCGCCCGCGGCTCGCCTGCGCGGCGTGTGGGCACATCAGCTACGTCAACCCACGCCTCGTCACGACCGCGATCCCGATCACCGATCGCGGCGAGGTGGTGCTCCTGCGTCGGGGCTTCGAACCGGGCCGCGGCCTGTGGGCTCAGCCCGGCGGCTTCCTCGAGGTCGACGAGACCCCGTCCGAGGGCGCGATCAGGGAGACGCTGGAGGAGACCGGCCTCGTCATCGCCCCAGGCGAGATCATCGGGCTCTACGCCCGGCTGGAGGCCGCGGTCGTGGTGCTGGCCTACGAAGCGACCATCGTCGGCGGGGCGATGCAGACCAGCCCGGAGGCGCTCGACGTCCGTCCGTTCGCGCCCGAGGACATCCCGTGGCCGGAGATCGCGTTCAAGACCACGTGGTGGGCGCTGGTCGACTGGCTCGGCACGCGCAGGCCGGACCTGCCGGCCCCGAGTGACGCTCGCTGGAGCCGCGGCGGCTAGCCCTACATCTCCGGCGCGAGCCGGAGGCGGATCCTGTCGATCCGACCGCCACCCGGGCCATACAGGTCGGCCTCGATCACGAGGGCCGTTGCCGCGAGGTCGGTGGGGATCGCCAGCTCGACGTCCATCGGCCACGACGGCCGGTGATTGCGTCCGTCGGCGAGGAGCTCGGGGACGCCGAGCATGACCGACCTGGCGACCGCGCCGTCGAGCCCGTGCATGCTGAAGAGGACGGCGGTGGACCCATGGGCCAGCACGGCACCCTGGATCGACACCGCCGAAGGACGCCGGGTCGCCTTGATCTCGAGGCCCGCCGTCTCCCCCGCCTCGACGACGATGAGACCCGGGAAGGACGGGTCGAAGCGACGGGAGAGCTCGACGTCGGCGCGTCCGGGCCCTCCGGAGGTGGGTGCGCCGGAGGCTGCGGCGGTGCCGGTACCGGTCGCTCCGCCCGATCGCCCCGTGATGCCGAGCGCGACGACGCCGCCGAGCAGCACGACCCAGCCGGCCATGAACAGCGACGGACGGCGACGGCCCACGAGCACTCGTGCCGCGTCGAACTCGACGGGCTCGGCGGAAAGATGCCCGGAGCGATCCGCGGAGCGATCCGCGGCCCGATCGGCGGTCACATCGAGACCCGCGAGCGTGCGACGAGCTCGAGCAGCGTCGTGAGCCGCTGGCCCGCCGAGTCGAGCGCCGTCGCCGACACCAGGTACCCGTCGGCCTGGATCTCGTCTGCCAGCGCGAAGTGCACGTCGAAGCGCGGCACCGAGCCAATCCTGAAGGCCGTGCTCCCGCCGGGAATGTCGACCGACTTGGTGGCCGCGACGTGGCCGGCCGCGTCCTTGATCCTGACGGTCACCCGGGCGACGTCGAGGCTGAACACATCGCCGTGGATGAAGAGGTGGCTCCCGGCGGGCCTGATCTCGAGGTCGATGAGCTGCGCGGTGCCACCGCCGTCGGGCCCGCCGGGCACCTTGAGGGACGCTCGCGGGGTCGGCCGGCTGGGCCGCGTGGCCTGCGCGCCGAGCGTCGCCGCCGGAGGCTCCGACGCGGCGGCAGCCGCGGTGGACGGGGATGGCGTTTCACGGTCGAGCGCGCCGATCGCGATCAGTGCGCCGACGCCGGCGATGACGAGCGCGGCCAGGATCCGTGCCCGACGCGTGCCCTTGACCCTGGTCGGCTCGAAGACCGCGCCGTCCTCGGCGGCTCCGGGCGCGCGGTCGTCGTCCAGGAACGCCATCGACCCGGGCGCCTAGCTCACCGCAGGTCGATGAAGATGTTCTTGGTCTCGGTGTACAGGTCGACCGCGGCCATGCCGAGCTCCCGCCCGATGCCTGACATCTTGTAGCCGCCGAAGGGCGCCTCGGTATGGACCGAGCTGTTCGAGTTCACCGAGAGCACGCCGGCCTGGATGCCCTTGGCGGTGCGCAGGGCCTTGCCGATGTCGCGGCTCCAGACCGAGCCTGAGAGCCCGTACGGCGTCGCGTTGGCGAGCCTGATCGCCTCCGCTTCCGTGTCGAACGGGATCACCGAGACCACCGGCCCGAAGATCTCCTCCCTGGCGATGCGCATGTCGTTGGCCACGCCGTCGAACACCGCCGGCATGAGATACGCCCCGTTGGCGAGGGCCGGATCACCCGGGGCCTCGCCGCCGACGACGAGCTTCGCGCCCTCGCCGAGGCCGATCTCGATGTAGTCCCGCACCCGGTCGCGCTGCTTGAAGCTGACGAGCGTGCCCACCTCGGTTGCCTCGTCGGCGGGATCGCCGACCTTGACCTTCTTGGTCGCCTCGACGAACAGCTCCACGACCTTCTCGTGGACGGGTCGCTCGACGAAGATCCGGCTGCGGGCGCAGCAGTCCTGGCCGCAGTTGTCGAAGACGCTGTACGGCGACTCGGCCGCGAAGCGCTCGATGTCGGCGTCGGCGTAGACGACGTTCGGCGACTTGCCCCCGAGCTCGAGGCTGATCTTCTTCACGTTGTTCGCGGCCAGCCGCATGATCTCCTGCCCGGTCGTGGTCTCGCCGGTGAAGGCGACCTTGCCGATGCCCGGGTGCGCGGCGATGGCCGCGCCGGCGGTTCCGCCGGGCCCCGTCACGACATTGATCACGCCCGGCGGGAAGCCCGCCTCGAGCGCCAGCTCGCCGAGCCGGAGCGCCGTCATCGGCGAATAGCTCGCGGGCTTGAGGATGCAGGTGTTCCCCGCCGCGAGCGCGGGCCCGAGCTTCCACGAGGCCATGAGCAGCGGGAAGTTCCAGGGCACGATCAGCCCGACGACACCGATCGGCTCGCGCAGGGTCAGGTCGAGGCCAGGCTTGGACACCGGGATGGTCTGGCCGTAGATCTTGTTCGCGGCGCCCGCGTAGTAGTCGAAGACGAGGCTGACGCCGACGATCTCACCGCGCGCGCCGCTGATCGGCTTGCCGGTGTTGCGGCTCTCGAGCTGTGCCAGCTCCTCGGTGTGGTCCTTGACCAGCGCCGCGAGCCTGGCCAGGGTCCGTCCGCGCTTGCCGGCAGCCCAGCTCGACCAGCCCTTGGGCGCGTCGAATGCCGCCTGCGCGGCCTCGACCGCCTTGTCGACGTCGACCCTGCCGCCGAGGGCTGCGGTTGCGATGGTCGCCCCGCTCGCCGGGTTCACGACCTCGAACGTCTGGCCATCCGCGGCATCGACGGTCTCGCCGCCGATGACCATGCGCAGGGTCGAAAGCTCGGTCTCCGGACCACCGGCCGCGGTCTGCTGGATCGCCATGTGGGCAGTACCTCTGGGGCGAACGCGGCGCAGGCGGCGCCACGTCGGTTTGGGGCTCGGGAATGTGCGCCGATCATACGCCGCAGGGCGGGTTCGCCCGATCCGGCGCCAGTCCCCACAACGTGCTCCACGTTCGAGCCACTCGTCGGCGGAGATCGCACTTCGCGGCGCCCACAGCCTGCCCAGCCGAGGGAATGCGCCGCCAATGGCGCAATCGTCCCGGAGGGTTGTCCACGGACAGTCGTTCGTGGGCCGCGGACCGCCTCGGACGACGAGTGGCTCGTCCGCGGATCACCCCCCGCGGTCGCGCGGGGGGACGGATGCAACAACGCGGGGGTCGAGGCGTCCCACGGGCATGTCACTCGATTCCACCCCGATTGACCTGCCGCTCGAAACGAAGCCGGGCGGCTCATCGCCGCGGCTGGCGCTGATCTTCCTCGTGCTGCTCGGCGTGCTCGGCTTGCTTGGCGTCAGCGGCACCGTGGCGAGCGCAGTCGACACGCTCCTCGCCGCCCCGGTGCAGAGCTGCGGAGGCGGCTAGCCCGGCCGCTCGGCGGGAGACCGCTTCCGCGAGTCGTCTCGCGGCCTAGCATCCGGGGCACATGGCCGCATCGAGCGCCCTGCCACCGCCGAACGCGAATCCGTCGGCCCCGCGCATTCGCCGCTGGGTGCTGAACTGGGCAATCGTCGTCGGCATCATCGCGGGGGTCGGCGCGCTCGGGTACATGGTCCTCTTCGGCTGGTCGATCAGTGACGCGATCTACATGACCGTGATCACGCTCACGACCGAGGGCTACAAGGAGGTCCGCGAGCTCAACGACGGCGGGCGTGCGTGGACGATGCTCGTTGCGGTTGCGGGAGTCGGCATCATCTTCGGGACGGTCGGCTTCGTCGCCGAGACGTTCGTGGCCGAGGCGCTCAGTGGGAGGCGACAGCGACGACGCATGGCCAATACCGT
Source organism: Patescibacteria group bacterium (assembly GCA_035495215.1). GTDB lineage: Bacteria > Chloroflexota > Limnocylindria > Limnocylindrales > CSP1-4 > UBA5189. The sequence continues at coordinate 4,562 of DATJGH010000209.1, read as the reverse complement.
GGCGGCGCTCAAGGACCACTTCATCCTGTGCGGCTACGGCCGCGTCGGCTCGACGGTCGCCCGCGAGCTCGCGCACGCGGGGGTGCCAGTGGTCGTCATCGACAGCGTGGCCGCCTCGACGGACCTCGCGGCGCGTGACGGCCATCTCGTCGTCGAGGGTGACGGGACGCGTGACGACGTGCTCCTGCAGGCGGGTATCGCCCGCGCCAGGGCGCTGATCACGACCGTCGACACGGACGCGGCGAACGTCTACGTGACGCTCTCGGCGCGGGCGCTGAACCCGAAGCTGTTCATCGTCGCTCGCGCGAACGAGGAAGGCTCCGAGGCCAAGCTCCGCCAGGCCGGCGCAGACCGGGCGGTCTCGCCGTACACGCGTGCCGGGCGCCAGATCGCGGAGCTCGCGACGCGGCCGCGCGTCGCCGATTTCATCGACTTCGCGCTGTCCCACGGCCAGCTCGCGTTCAGCATCGAGGAGCTCGAGGTCGCGGCCGATGGTCCGCTCACCGGCCAGACCGTCGCCGACCTCGCGAACCGGGGCATCCACGTGATGGCGATCGTGACCCACGGTCCGCGCCAGTTCGAGACCAGCGCGCCCATGGATCGCGTGCTGGTGGCGGGCGATCAGCTGATCGTCAGCGGTACCGCCGAGGTGCTCAAGGACCTCCGGGCGACGGTCTGACGCGGTCCGAGGCTTCCGTTCGCGGTTGACAACCTCCTTCGCCGCGCGGTATAACGGCGGACGATATACCGCCTGACGGTAGATCGCGATCGATCAATTGGAGGATGGGCTGATGCGTGCACCACGACGGAGCCAGGCTGCCGCGCTGGCGGCGACCGCCGCGATGATCCTCACCTTCGCGCCGGCGGCACTGGCCGGTGGCGCGGTCGTCACTCGTGGGAACCTGCAGGCCTTCGCGGCCGGGGCGGGGCTGCCGATCAGCGGCCGGGCACAGATGGTCCGGACGGCCGATGGCAGGACCATCGTGACCGTCCACGTCGAGGGCCTCGCGCCCGCCACGACGTACGCATCCCACGTTCACGCCGCCGCGTGCGCGACCGGCGACGCCGATGGCCATTACCGCTTCAATCCGGCCGGAGCAGCCACGCCGCCCAACGAGATCTGGCCCGGCCCGTTCACGACGAACGAGGCCGGGATCGGGAACGCTGACACGATCGCGGCGGGAACGGCCGGAGCGGCCGCGGTCTCCGTGGTCGTGCACGCACCGGGTGGCGCGAAGATCGCCTGTGCGGACCTCACCTGATCGGCCTCCAGCCGTTGCCGCTATGACGCCCGTCGATATACTCACGGTCGTCCTCCACCCAAGCGCGAAGCCGGGGGAAAGCTGCCAGGTGATGTCGTGAAGAAGCCTGATTCCAATCTCGAGCTCGGCCGGTTCGCGGAGCCGAGTCTCCTGATCCTCGTCAGCCTGAGCGACGGGCCGAAGCATGGCTACGCGATCATGACCGACGTCGAGGCCGGCACCGGCCGGCCCCTCGGCCCGGGCACGCTCTATGCCGCGCTCGCGCGGCTCGAGGAGCGCGGGCTCATCGAGGCGCTCGAGCCCGTCGAGCGACGGCGTCCGTATCGACTCACGGCCCTTGGCGCCTCGGTGCTCAGCGAGCAGCTCGCGAGCATCGAGGCGTTCGCGAAGCTGGGGCTCCGCAGGTTGGGTGCCCAGCACCGGTGATCGGGCTCCTCGTCGCCCTGTATCCCGCGCCCTGGCGCCGGCGGTACGGCGAGGAGTTTCGGGCCGTCCTCGAATCCCGCCCGCTCGGCCCGTTCGACGTCGCCGACGTGCTGCTCGGGGCGGTGGATGCACGGCTGGCACTCCGTCTTGCGGACAGGGTTGCTGAGCATGGAGGACACCTCGCGATGCTCCGAATCGGCGGTTTCGGCGCGATCATCGGCGCCGCGCTGTGGTTCATCGGTCTCGCCGGCGGAAGCGCAGCCGACGATGGCTCCGACACGGTATGGCTGGTCGTGTCCATGCTCGGATCCGTCGGGCTGTTGCTCGCCCTCACCGGGCTCAGCGGGTTCCAGGCGCATCGCGAGCCCAGGCTCGCCTGGGCGGCGTTCGGAATCCCGGCGATCGGGACGGTCGTCTCGCTCGTCGGCATGGCCGGCATGGCCTTCGCGCCCGACGAGCAGATCGTCGGGACGTGGTCGGGCTGGGGCGTGTGGGCGTTGGGCCTGCTGACCACGCTGATCGGCTCGATCCTCTTCGGCATCGCGACGATCCGGGCCGCGGTCTTCTCGCGGCGCGCCGCGATCGCCCTCGCCGGGTCCGCGGTGGCCGTGATCGCGGTTGGGACGGGCTCGACCGGCGTCGCGGATCAGGCTGTCCAGAGGATCCTCGCGGCTGCTGGCCTGGCGGCCTTTGCGAGCAGTTGGATGGCCCTCGGCGTCAGCGCCGTGCGACGCGGTCCGATCCGCGCTGTCGCGCCGGCGTGAGCGTGCCCGCGGGCGGATTCGAGCTGCGGACAGACGTCGATATCGAGCGGCCGCCTGCGGCTGTCTTCGCGCTCCTGGCCGACACCCGGTGGTTTCGAGCCCTCGATTCGGCGCTGGTCGAGGTCGAGCCGGAGGGGCCGCTGGCGCACGGGCTGACCGGTCGGTTCCTGCATCGCCGCGCGGGGTTGCCGGCACGCACGACGTGGCAGGTCCTGACGCTCGAGGCGCCGAGCCGGCTCGTGGTCGAGGTCCGCGGCATGGGCTACGCAATGACCGAGGCGCTCGACCTCGAGGGCAATGCGCTCGGGACGCGGGCTCGGTTCCGAGAGCGCGTCTGGCCGACGTCCTTCGCCGGCCGGGTCCTCGTCGCGCTGTCGGGCGGGATCATGCGGCGTGACCTGCGCGCACGCTCGGCCCGTCTGAAGGCGCTGGTCGAGGGCGAACCCACCACCCAGGGGTGAGTGGCGGGCTCGCGCCGGGCTAGCCGGTCTGGAACAGGCGACCGATCAGCACCAGGGCGACGAGTGCCGCCACGGCCGTCACCAGCGCTCGCCGCCGCGGGGATGCGTTGCGCTGCAGGCTATCGGCGACGGGAATGCACCCGACCGCGAGCACCGCATACAGGAAATGCAGCGGCTCGCGAGGGCCCGACCCGGCGACGAGCAGGCCCAGCCCGCCCGCGCTGGCGATGATCAGGATCAGGACCACGGCCAGATCGAGGCGCTCGACCCAGCCCGCGGGCGCGGTGCCGCGCCAGCTTCGCCACCCGGCCTCGAACCCAACCAACGCGACGACGCCGAGGCCGAGGTATGCCAGCCAGACGTGCAGCTGGGCGACGATGCTCGCTCTCCTTTTCTGGACCCGCCAGGGCGGATCGGACGAGGCGATCAGCCGGCCTCGGTGAGGGCGCTCTGGACGACTCCGGCCACCATGACCAGCCAGAAGATACCCATCGCGAGGAACGCCCAGCCACGCTTGCGCCAATTCAGCGCCTCGGCGGTGTTCCTCGGCTCGCTCGGGCCGCGGTCCACGAACGGAATGATCAGCAGCACGACAAGCAGGACCGCCATCGCGATGACGGTGCCCCAGATGTCGGGATCGACCCCGAGGTTCGCCGCGATGATGTTCATGCCTCGCGTCCAGCTGATCGGGTAGGTCGGCTTGAAGCCGAGCCCTCCGGGATCCTCATCGGTCCCGAAGAGCGGCGATGACGGGATGAGCTGGGGCGCCACGCCAGGGTCTCGGGGCAGGGCGATCGAGATCACGAGAACGATGCCGAGGATGATCGCGCTCAGGATGATCCAGCCCCGGATGTGCTCGCTGAAGCCCGCCGTCCGTCCGCTCGCGCGGAGCCAGAACGGGGCGGAGATGCCCTTGAACCGGATCAGCAGGTAGTGCCAGCCGATGAACAGTGCCAGCGCGACGGGCACGATCGAGACGTGGACGACGAACAGCTGGGCGAGCTTCTCCGTCGCGGTCGGGATCGACAGGAGTGCGTCCGAGGTGTAGTTGAACGCGCTCGCGAGCCCGACCGCGTCGAGCGCCTCCGAGATGTTCCACGGGACGCCGAACCCGACCTCGTCCCAGTGCAGCGCCTCGCCCGTGAGCGAGATCACGAAGGTCAACCCGGCGAGGCCGACGCCGACCAGCCACAGGCCCTCCTTCCCGCGCCTGTAGCCGCCCGTGATGAACACACGGACCATGTGCAGCAACACGAGACCGAAGATCAGGTACGAGTTGTAGAAGTGGAAGTTGATGACCGTCGCCCAGCCGAACTGCCCCAGGAGACCCGCGACGTTCTGGTAGGCGATGCCGGCATCAGGGACGTACACCAGCGAGATCAGGAAGCCGGTCAGGACCTCGAGCCCGAGGGCGATTGCCAGGACCCCTCCGAGGAGATACCAGACGCTGTTCGTCTCCACCGGGATGAGGTAGTCGCTGACCATCTGCCGGAACCCGAACTGGTCGCTCAGCCTGGCCAGCCAGCCCTGGCTGCGAGCAGGCACCTCGACGTGCGCTTCGCCGGTCGCCGCCGCCATCTCCGACTCCTTCGCGTGGGCAACGTGGCCGATCCGCCGATCGGCTGTTGCCGATGTCGGGAGTTAGCGGC
>DATJGH010000208.1:0-21957 GCA_035495215.1 Patescibacteria group bacterium | reverse complement strand
CGGACGGCCAGAAGATCACGGTCTTCAGCCGGGAGCTCGCCGCGCCCGATGGCCGCGACCGCCCGTACCTCATCTTCCAGCAGGGCGGACCCGGCGGCGAGGCGACCCGCCCCACGGCGCCGCCGTCGGGCTGGCAGAAGCGCGCGATCGCCGACTACCGCGTCCTGCTCATCGATCAGCGCGGCACGGGCCGCTCGACGCCGGTCGGCGACATCCCGGGCGACACGCCGGAGGCGCAGGCGACCTACATGACCCACCTGCGCGCCGACGCCATCGTCCGTGACGCGGAGCTCATCCGGAAGGAGCTCGGGGTCGATCGGTGGAGCATCCTCGGCCAGAGCTTCGGCGGCTTCTGCACGATGACCTACCTGTCCATCGCGCCGGACGGGTTGCGCGAGGCGTTCCTGACCGGTGGGTTGTCGCCGATCGGACGGTCACCGGACGAGATCTACGGGGCGACCTGGAAGCGTGTCATCCAGCTGAACGAGTACCACTTCGCTCGCTACCCGGACGACCGGGCGCGGATCGCCGACATCATCCGGCGCCTCGACGCGGAGGATGTCCGCCTGCCCACCGGCGACCGGCTGACCAGCCGCCGGTTCCGGCAGATCGGCATGAAGCTCGGCGACAGCGCCGGCCGCGAGCTGATCCACCACATCGTCGAGCTGCCCTTCGGCTCGCGGGCGTTCCTGCACGACCTGATCGACAGCGGCGGGCGGTTCGAGCGGAACCCGATCTACGCCACGCTCCACGAGTCCTCGTACGCCGACGGCTTCCCGACGCGCTGGGCTGCGCACCGGCTGACGCCGCCGGAAGTGGAGGAGCGCGGCTACCTCACGGCCGAGCAGGTGTTCCCGTGGATGTGGGAGGACTACGCCGGGCTGCGCTCACACCGGGACGCGGCCAACATCCTGGCCGAGCACCCCTGGCCGAAGCTGTACGACGCCGAGCAGCTGGCCCGCAACGAGGTGCCGGTCGCGGCGACGATCTACTCGAATGACCTGTACGTCGAGCGCGACTTCGCGGTCGAGACGGCGCGGGCGATCCGCGGCGTTCGGACCTGGGAGACGAACGAGTTCGAGCACAACGGACTCCGCGCCGATGGCGAGAAGGTCCTCGGCCGGCTGATCGACCTCGCCCGTGGGCGAGCGTGAGCCGCGGCGCGTGAGCCGCCGCGCCTGACCTCAGGCGGCCCGGACCGGCACCGCCAGGTCGACGGTCAGGCCATTCGAGATCGAGCCGCACATCGACCCGATCTGGCGCTCGCCGTCGTCCTCGCCGAAGACCATGTCACTCGACAGGCGGACGCCCTTGAGGTTCTGGACGCTCTGCTCGTAGCCGAATGTGGCGTGGACCTGGTCGCAGATGTCCCTGGCCAGCGAACGCCAGGCCCTGGTCGAAGACCGGCGCATCGGGGTGGGGGAGCGGGCGGGCCTCCAACGTCGGCGGGTGAACCGGTCGGGGGCGCCGGGGCACGTGGATGTGCGTCGGGGCAGGCATCGGAACCTCCAGTGGTCGGACGTTCCGAATGCTCGCGAGACCGTCTGAGGTCTGTCTGAGAGCGACCCCTAGAACGCGCGCCGCAGGACGATCAGGCCGACGAAGAACAGGACGATCCCGATCGCGAGGACCTCTGGCGGCTGGGCGAGGACCGTGTGCGTCACGTCGTTGATGGTGTGGCTGATCGAGCTGAAGAAGTCGACATGCGCGTCGGTGACCGGGTGCGCGCCGGCGCCGCCGCCGACCTGCCCCGCCGGGCCGTGCGAGATGCCGCCGCCGTACTCGACCATGGCCTTTCCTCACCTGCTCCGGATCCGCGGATCGACCTACGCCGCGCAGCCTGCAGGCTTCTCGCCGCGGACGATACGCCGATCGCGGCGCCGAGGGAACTGTCGGAACGGGCGATGGCCACGACCGACGCTGTCGGACATGGCGGCCCGCCGCGCCGCCCATGCACGCGGCCATCACGCAGGCAGGGGCGGCGGCGAGCGCGAGGAGAGGACGTTTCGCACGCGGCGAGATACGCGCGGCGGCCGGGATTCGCTCCACCCCGAAAACGGATGCGCCCCGCCCGGAAGCCCGGGCGGGGCGCAGGAGCGCGCGGGAAGAAGGTCAGCTCGTCGCGCCGACGGGGTGTGCGAGCCTGGCGAGGAGCTCCTCGAGACGGTTGTAGCCGTCGTCCATGCCCTCGCTCATGCCGCTCTCGACCATGCCGTCGCGATCCGCCACGGACTGGTACACGGAGTGCCCGCGAACGCGGCTCCGACCGCTGCCGATGTCCTCGATCACGATCTGCTCGAGCGATACGTGGCCGGGCCAGGCCTCGAACTCGAAGGTCTGGACGATGTTGTCGACGTCCGTGCTGTGGAAGACGCCGTGAAAGGCGAATTGCCCTTCGTCGTTCCCATGGACGTAGCGGTACTCGCCACCGGGGCGGGCATCCCACTTGTCCAGCGTCATCCGGTACTTGCGCGGGCCGAGCCACTGGACGATGAGCTCGGGCTCGAGGAACGCGCGATGGACCAGCTCACGCGGCGCGTCGAACTCCCGCTCGGTGTCGATGAATGGCGTCCCCGCGGGTGCATTGATACGGAGCTTCACGATCGATTCCTTCCTCTCTGCTTCTTGCGCTTCTTCGACTTGGGTGCCTTGGAGGGAGTCGGCTGCTGCGCGGGAGTCGCGGTTGCCTCTCGCTGGAGCCGAGCGAGGAGCTCGTCCAGCTGGTCGTAGCGCTCCTCCCAGTAGGCCTGGTAGCGAGCCAGCCAGGACGTCGCGTCACGCAGCGGCGCGGCCTCGAGATGGCTCAGGCGGACCGTGGCCCGCCGGCTGCGTGAGATGAGTCCTGCTCCCTCCAGCACCTTGAGGTGCCGCGAGATCGCCGGCTGGGACATCGGAAAGGGCGCGGCGAGATCTCGGACGGCAAGGTCACCGTCCGCGAGCCGAGCGAGGATCGCCCGACGGGTTGGGTCCGCCAGCGCCCCGAAGACCGTGCTCAGCTGGTCGACGTTCATGAAACTATCCATAACCTAATACTTATGGAAGACATTGGTTATTGAACACGTCCCGATCACGCCTGTCAAGCCCCGCGCGAGCTGCGGCGTCCGCGAAATGGCGGCGCCAGCGCTTCGAGCGGCGCTGCAACGTCCTCGAAACGCCCCCTCGGGATGGCGTTGCCCGACCGGTCGGCCGGCATCGGTAGGCTTGTCCATTCGAGTTGAAGGAGGTCCGGTCATGGACAAGATCAGCCCGTGCCTGTGGTTCGACGGCGACGCCGAGGAGGCAGCCCGCCTCTACACCTCGCTGTTCCCGAACAGTCGCATCGACAGCATCGACCGCTCGCCCGCCGATACGCCGAGTGGGCCAGAGGGATCGGTCCTCACGGTCAACTTCACCCTTGCCGGACGGTCGTACATCGGCCTGAACGGAGGCGATGACTTCAAGTTCAACGAGGCGGTCTCGTTCTCGATCGATTGCGACGACCAGGCCGAGGTTGACCGCTACTGGGCGGCGCTGCTCGCTGACGGCGGCGAGCCGAGCGTGTGCGGCTGGCTGCGCGATCGCTTCGGGCTGTCCTGGCAGGTCATCCCGCGGCAGCTGCCCGAGATGCTGAACAGCACGGACCGGGCAGCGGCAAAGCGCGCGATGGAGGCCATGCTCAAGATGGTCAAGATCGACGTCGCCGAGCTCCAGCGGGCCTACGCGGGCGACGCCGTACCCGTCGGCTGAACGGTTATGCCGGTGGGGCCTGCTCGAACAAGGCGGGCAGGCCGCCACCGTGCCAGAAGACGACCCGCTGCCCGTCGATCGCGCCGGAGCGGGCGAGGTCGACGAGGCCCGCGAGGGCCTTGGCCGTGTACACCGGGTCGACGAGCATGCCCTCCGTGCGGGCCAGCAGCTGCGCCGCGGCCCTGGACGCCTCGCTCGGGATGCCGTAGCCCGGGCCGACCTGCCGCTCGTCGAGCTCGATGCGGTCGACTGGCGGCACCAGTCCCGCCAAGGCAGCGAGCTCGCGAACCTTCGGCTCGATCGCCTCGCGGACGGCCGCGGCGCTTTGGCCGGCCACGACCCCGATCACCCTCGGCGCCGGCTCGAAGCCGAGCGCCGCGCCGACGACGAGCCCGGCCTGCGTGCCACCGGTGGCGCTGGCGACGACGATCGCGTCGATGGTCAGCTGCTCGTGAGCCAGCTGGTCCGCAAGCTCGAGCGCAGCCTGCACCTGGCCCCAGGCCCCGACCGTGCTGGAGCCGCCGACCGGGATCCGGTACACGCGGCGTCCGGCGCCTTCGAGGCTGCGCGCGACCTCGTCGACCCGGCGCTCTCGCTCCTCGCGGTCGTCGGTGGTCGCCTGGTGGACGATCCCACCGAGGAGCTCGATGAGCTCGAGGTTCGGGGAGGGGAGCGGCGGCCCGCTGATCACGATGTGCACGTCGAGGCCGAGCCGCGCCCCGGCCGCAGCCGTGAGCCGGCAGTGGTTGGACCAGCGTCGCCCCGAGGTCACGATGGCGTCGGCCCCCTCGACGAGGGCTGCACCGAGCAGGAACTCCAGGTTGCGCAGCTTGTTGCCGGAGAACGCGAGCGGCCCCAGATCCTCGCGCTTGATCCAGATCTCGACCCGGCCGCCGAGCGCTGCGCGCAGTCGCGGCAGGGGCTGGAGCGGCGTCGGGCCGTCGAGCAGCTGGACCCGGGGCAGGTCGGGCAGGACCACGCGGCGTGCGGTCACCCCGGGATCGTAGCCGTCGGTACCGCGGCGGATGTCGATACCATCCCCGGGTCGTGATCGAGCAGCAGGTCGGGCGGACCCTCGTCTGGGATGGCTGCGTGAACGTCCGCGACCTCGGCGGCATCCCGACCGAGGATGGCGGGACGACACGCCTCGGCGCCGTCATCCGCTCCGACAACATCGGTGCCCTCACCGACGAAGGCTGGCGGGCCCTCGTCCACCACGGCGTGGTCCGGATCGTTGACCTGCGCTGGCCCGAGGAGGTAGCCGGGGATCCGCCGCGTGATCTCGACGTCGAGGTCGTCCACGTCTCGGTCCTCGGACCGAACCTCGCCGAGAGCCGCGAGTTCCTGCGCGCGCTCGACGCGCACGTGGACAGCGTCGACGACATCGCCGACCACTACGCCTTCTCATATGTCGAGTTCCTCGAGCGAAATCGTGAGCGCTTCGGCCAGGCCATCGCGGGCGTCGCAACCGCCGATGGCCCCGTCGTCATCCACTGCATGGGCGGCAAGGACCGCACCGGCCTCGTCGCCGCGCTGCTGCTGCGGGTCGCCGGCGTGTCGCGCGAGGAGATCGGGCTGGACTACTCCTTCTCCGGGCCGAACCTGGCAGCCCGGTTGGAACAGTGGCTCGCGGACACACCCGACGCGCGTGAGCGGGGACGCATCGACAAGCTGAGCCGGACGCCCGCGGCCGCCATGGCCCGCGTCGTTGCCGAGATCGAGGATCGGTACGGGAGCGTCGCCGGCTACCTCGAGGCCGCGGGGCTGTCATCGGACCTGATCGAGCGGCTCCGGGACCGGCTGCGCTGATGGCCCGGCGCATCCAGCCCTCCGAGTTCCACGTCGGCACCGGCCAGAACGCGGACATGGAGCGGGCGATCGCCGTTTCCGCGCCCGTGGCAGGCTCGACCAACCTGTATTCGTCGATCGTCACGACCGCGGCTGGCGGCAAGACCCGAATTCATCACCACGGGCCGTGCGAGACGAGCATCTACATCGTCTCGGGCCGGGCGCGGTACACGTGGGGCCCGACGGGGCTCGAGCAGGCGATGGACGCCGGTGCCGGGGACTTCGTGTACATCCCCGCGGGCGAGATCCATGTCGAGGAGAACGCTTCGTCCGAGTCGCCGCTCGTCGTCGTCCTGACGAGGAACTGCCCGGACTCGCACGTGGTGTACGTCGACGACGGTCCGGACGGGAGCGGTGACGTACCCGCCCCTTGCTGAGGTCCTGGCCGCCCACGGCCTGACCGGCGCCGACGAGGAGCCCCTGGCCAACGACGGCTGGTCGGGCGCGCAGATGACGCGACTCCGCGGGAGCGGCGGCGACGCGTTCGTGCTGAAGCGCGACGGGCTGCGACTCGACTGGATCGCGCGCGAGACAGGTGACGTCGCCGAGCTGCGCGAAGCCGCGTTGGCGCACCTCGCGCCCCGGCTGCCCGCGCCGGTGCGGCTGCCACACCTGGGCGTGGGCGCTGACGGCGATCTCGTCGGCCTGCTCATGCCCGATCTCACCGGCGTGCTCCTGCGCTGGGAGGCACCCGTCACCGAGGCGCAGATGGACCGCGTCCTCGGCGCGCTCGCGGCGCTCCATCGCGTTCCGTGGCAGCAGCAGCTGCCGGCGTCCTTTCCGTGGACCGACCTGCGGCGCCGGGTCCTGCTGCTGACCCGTCGCGCCGCGGAGCGCTACGAGGCGAGCGGCAACCCGGTCGGGCGGCGGTTCCTCGATGGCTGGGACGCCTTCGACCGGCACGCGCCGGCCGGCGCCCGCGAGCTCATCGCGCGCCTGACGGGCGACGCCGAGCCGCTCTTCGTCGCGCTCGCCGCGCTGCCGGATTCGGGCCTCCACGGCGACCTCAAGCTCGGCAACGCCGGGCTCGCGTCGGACGGCACAGCCTGGCTCATCGACTGGCAGATGACGCTCGTGGCGCCGATCGCGGTCGAGCTCGGCTGGTTCCTCGTCTGCAACGTCGCCGGCCTGCCCGTCGCTCCGGACCAAGTGCTGGAGCGGTATCGCACGCTCGCCGGCCTGCCCGTCGACGAGGCCTGGGCTCGCCAGCGGGACCTGGCCCTCATCACGGGCCTGCTGCTCCGGGGCTGGCGCAAGGGACTCGACGCGGATGCCGGCCTCGTGACCGCCTGCGGCTGGACCGCGGAGGACGACCTTGCCTGGTGGGGCAGGGAAGCCGCAGAGGCCGCTACGCGGCGCCTCTGACGTCCGCCGCCGGGACCGGGACGGCCGGTCGCGCCGGCTGGGAGCGAGCGAAGATCACCCCGCCGATCGCGATCGCGCCGCCGAGGAACGCGGCGGCCGCCGGCGCCTCGCCGAGCACGAGCCAGCCGATGACGATGGCGATCGCGGGGGCGAGGTAGGTCAGCGAACCGAGCCGGCCGGCGGCGGTGTGGCTGAGCGCATAGGCCCACGTGCTGAACGCGATCGCCGTGGGGAAGATGCCGAGGTACAGGACCCAGCCGAGCGTCGACGCCGGCGCCGTCCCGACGCCTCGGATGAGCTCCGGCAGGAACGGCAGGCTGACGATCACGCCGACGGTGCACGCGAGCCACGTCACCATCTGCCCGTTCACCCGGCGCAGCAGGGGCTTCTGGATCGTGACCGCGACGGAGTAGACGATCGCCGACACGAAGCACAGGCCGATGCCCAGCAGCGTCGCGCCGCCGGGTTGCTGGCCCGACGTGGCGAAGGAGATGACCACGACCCCGGCAAAGGCGATCAGGCAGCCGAGCAGGAGGCGTGGCGGGAAGCCCTCGCCCAGGAACAGGCCGGACAGGATCGCGATGAGGATCGGTGCGACGTTGACCAGCATCGCGGCCGTGCCCGCGTCGACCTCGCGCTCGGCGGCGTTGAGGGCCAGGAAGTAGATGCCGAACCACAGGGCCCCGATGGCCAGGATCGGGACGAGGTCGCGGCGGGCAGGCCAGGCCGGCCGGCGGACCGCCACGGTCAGCCCGAGGACGATCGACCCGACGATGAGCCGGCCGAGCGCCAGGGCGCCCGGCGTCAGGTCCGCGGCGGCGGCCCGGATGCCGACGAATGCCGACGCCCAGAACACGACCGTGACGAGCCCCGCGCCCAGCGCGAGCTGTTCGACCCGGCGGTCGGGCGCACCGGCGACAGGGGCGGTCATCGAGCGGGGGTCCCTCCTCGAGCGCCGGAGCATAGGTCGAAAACCCCAACACGCACCGCCGCCACGCCGTTGCACCGACGCTGGCATCATCCCGCCATGGACTGGACGCTCGAGGTCGTGATCCTGCCGGTCAGCGACATCGACCGCTCGGTTGCGTTCTATCGGGACAAGGTCGGCTTTCACCTCGACCACGACACGAAGAACGAGCACATGCACGTCGTGCAGCTCACGCCAAACGGCTCGGGCTGCTCGATCGTCTTCGGCGACCTGCCAGCCCAGCGGGAGATGACGCCCGGGTCGATCAAGGGCCTCCAGCTCGTCGTGCCGGACGCCCAGGCGGCCCGCCGGGAGCTGCTCGACCGGGGCGTCGAGGTCAGCGAGATCATGAAGTTCGACGAGCGCGACGGCGGCACGTTCTTCGGCTTCGCCGATCCGGACGGCAACACCTGGGCCGTGCAGGAGCTGAAGGTTCGGGCGGAGAAACCGCTCATCCCCGTCGAGCACCGCGGCCGTTTCGGCGCCTGAAGTGCCGGCCCGCCCGCGGCTTCGCGATCTGCTCCGCGTCGAGGCCGGCAAGCGGGTGCGGCTGGACCGCCTCGATCCGGGGGCGACGCACGGCTACGACCAGGCGCGCGCCAAGTCGGCGGCGGCAAAGGACCTCGAGCGCATCGCGGACCTGCAGGAGATGCTGTTCGCCGAGCGCAAGCGCCGGGTGCTCATCGTCCTGCAGGGCATCGACACCGCGGGGAAGGACGGCGCGATCAAGCATCTCAGCGGCGCCCTGCACCCACTGGGCACGCGCGTCGCCTCGTTCGGCGTGCCGACCGAGCCGGAGCTGGCCCACGACTACCTGTGGCGGATCCATGCCCAGGTGCCCGGCAACGGCCAGATCGTGATCTTCAACCGCTCGCACTACGAGAGCGTGCTCGTCGAGCGGGTCCACGAGCTCGTGCCGAAGGCCCGCTGGTCGAAGCGCTACGACCAGATCAACGAGTTCGAGCGCCTGCTCACCGACGAGGGCACGACGATCGTCAAGTTCTTCCTGCACATCGATCGCGACGAGCAGCTGCAGCGGCTCCGATCCCGCTACGAGGACCCCACGAAGCGCTGGAAGTTCAACGTCGGCGACCTCGAGGAGCGGAAGCTCTGGGCGTCCTATGCGGCCGCCTTCGAGGACGCCCTGTCGCGTTGCTCGACGGACGCCGCGCCATGGCACGTGATCCCGTCCAACCACAAGTGGTTCCGCAACCTGGCCGTCGGCGAGATCGTGACCGACACGCTCGCGAGCCTCGGGCTGGCGTACCCGAAGCGCGACGACCTGCCGAAGGACCTGGTCATCGCCTGATCATTCGCGGCAGCGGGTGCGGGCCGGCGGATATGCCATTGCGATGACGCTGCAACCCCACGACGCGGCGGATTTCGGATCCGCGTCCGGCCGTGCGGCGTACTTCCATGTACACGGAGGTACTTCCATGCGCCGACTCGCCCCGCTGGCGGCTGCAGTCGCCGGATCGCTGCTCATCTTCTCCCCAGCCATGGCATCAAGCTTTCCCGACACGATTCCCCTCCAGGACGGCTGGCAGCCCGAGGGCATCGCGGCGGGACCCGGGACGACGGCCTACGTCGGCTCCCTGGCCGATGGCGGGATAGCCCGCGTGAACCTGCGGACCGGTGCCCGGGACGACGAGTTCGTCGCGAGCGCCACGGGCCCCGCGGTCGGGCTGGAGTTCGAGGCCGGCGCGAATCGGTTGTGGGTCGCCGGCGGGCCGAGCGGCGAGGTGCGCGTCTACGACGCGAGCACGGGCTCACTCCTGCAGACCTATGCGTTCGAGGCAGGGTTCATCAACGACCTGGTGGCGACGAAGGACGCGGTCTACGCGACCGACTCCTTCATCCAGCAGCTGCTCGTGATCCCCCTCGGCCAGAACGGCGGCCTGGCGGATCCTGCCGATGCGTTCGCGCTGCCCATCTCGGGCGACTTCCAGTACGGCGCCGGCTTCAACGCCAATGGGATCGTTGCCTTCGGCGGCTGGCTGATCGTGCCGAACTCGACCACCGGGGAGCTGTTCGCGATCGATCCCGCGACGGGACACAGCACGCGGGTCCTGCCGGCCGGGTCGATCCCGGCTGCCGACGGCCTCGAGCTCGTCGGCAGCACCCTGTATGTCTCGCAGAACGCCATTCCCCAGATCTCGGTCTGGCGAATCCAGGGCGGCGTCGTTACCTCGCTGGGTGTGCTCAGCGACACTGCCGACCTCGACTTTCCCGCGACGATCGCGTTCTCCGCCGGCAGCCTGTGGGCCGCGAACGCCCGATTCGGGACGCCTCCGGGCGCCGGCGTTCCGTACTGGATCACGCGCGTGGACCGGCACTGAGTCCGCGCGCGTCCTGGAATCGAACGTATGGTCAGATTGTGGAAAACCTGCTACGGTTGATGACCTAGACGCGGTAGCGGCGCTCCGGTCAGCGCCCCGGTCTCACCACCACCTTCGTTTCGACCCAATCGATCAGCCCTGACCGGTCCCAGCTGCAGATCGCAGCGGGTGGGCCGTCAGTCAGGAGCAGTCTCCGCATGTCATTCGACAACCTCGGGCTCGCGCCCGAGCTCATTCGCGCCGTTGCGCGCGAGGGTTACACCAAGCCGACGCCCGTCCAGGCCGAGGCCATCCCCCACGTGCTCGCGCGCCGCGACGTCCTCGCTGGCGCCCAGACCGGCACCGGCAAGACGGCGGCCTTCGTGCTGCCGATCCTGCAGCTGCTGCACGAGAACCGGCCGACGCCCCGGCATCCGATCCGGGAGACCCACACCCGGCGGCGCTCGTTCGCCGCCCGCCCGCAGATCGCGAGCGGCCTGCCGATCCGGTGCCTGGTCCTCGCGCCGACGCGCGAGCTGGCGCTGCAGGTCGACGAGTTCGTGAAGAACTACGGCCGGGAGCGCCCCGTTCGCTCTGCCGTCATCTACGGCGGCGTCGGGTACGAGCAGCAGTTCCAGGCCATCAAGGCCGGCCCCGAGATCGTGGTGGCCACGCCCGGCCGGCTGATCGACATCCAGGAGCAGGGCAAGATCGACCTTCGGTCGGTCGAGATCCTGGTGCTCGACGAGGCGGACCGGATGCTCGACATGGGCTTCATCCGCGACATTCGCAAGATCATCGCGCTGCTGCCGCCGCGACGGCAGAACCTGCTGTTCTCGGCCACGTTCTCGGATGACGTCCGGGCGCTCGCGGCGACGTTCATGCACGATGCCGCACAGGTCCAGGTCGCGCGCCGGAATGCGGCGATCGAGCTCGTCAGGCAGGTCGTGTACCCGGTCGACCGGCAGCGCAAAAGGGAGCTCCTGAGCCACCTCATTCGCACCGGCCGAATTGACCGAGCCCTCGTGTTCACCCGCACGAAGCACGGCGCCAACCGGCTTGCCGAGCAGCTCGCCTACGACGGGATCGACGCCGTCGCCATCCACGGCAACAAGTCGCAGGGCCAGCGTATCCGCGCGCTCGACGACTTCAAGGAGGGCCGAGCGGCCATCCTCGTCGCGACCGAGGTCGCCGCGCGCGGCCTCGACATCGACGGCCTGCCCCACGTCGTCAACTACGAGCTGCCGACGGTCGCCCAGGACTACATCCACCGCATCGGCCGGACCGGCCGCGCCGGGATGGAGGGCGATGCCGTCTCCCTGGTGTGCATCGACGAGCGGGACCTGCTCGAGGAGATCGAACGACTCCTGCGCGGGCCGATCCCGTGGGAGACGGTGCCGGGCTTCGAGCCTGACCTCCGGCTCCGCGCCGAGGCGATCCCGGAACTGACCCGCGGCGGGCGATCCAGTGGCGCGCGATCGAGCGGCGGTCGCTCCCGGCGATCTGCGCCCCGACGCACCCCGGCTCGCCCTCCGGCCCGCGCGGATGGCTCACGTGGACACGTCACGAACGGCCCTCGGCCGGCCACGACGCACACGACGCCGCATCGTCCCGCTGCACCACAAACCGCTCCCGTGCACACGGGCGCGCCGCGGTCGTTCGTGGCCCTGCCCGGCGAGCGCTTCGCGAGGTCGTCCGCGAGCTGACCTCCTCGCGGGCGTGTGACGGGATTGCAATGGTTTCGCCCGCCGAATTCACGAACTGACCACGGTCCGGCAACGATCGCGGGCATAGCCTTTTCGTCGCGCCATGGCGCCAGGGGAGCCCTGGCGCGCGATTCATCGACGTCCACCGTCGATCGAGGAGGCCGTCCATGCCCGCGTCCCGCCCAGCCCTCGTCCGTCCACGCGGTCTGACCCGCCGAACGTTCCTGAAAGGCTCGATCGCGGCAGGCGCCGCGGTCGCCGGCGGTGGTCTGTGGACGACCGCGATCCAGCCCCGCCGCGTGCGGGCCGCTGAGTCGCCGATCGAGCACGTCGTCATCTCGATGATGGAGAACCGCTCGTTCGACCACTACTTCGGGTATGCGCCGCAGGTGCAGGCGGCCGGCTTCGGGCCGCCCGCCGGGTACAGCCAGCCGAATCCGGGCGGATCGCCTGACCCGTTCCCGCCATATCGATTCACGGAGCTCAGCACGCCGGACGTGCCGCACGACTGGGGCTCGGTCCACGCCCAGTGGGATGGCGGTGCGATGGATGGGTTCATGACCCACTCAGGCGAGTTCGCGATGGGCTACTACACGGCCCAGGAGCTCCCGTTCTACTACTCGCTGCTCCAGGACTCGACGCTGTGTGCGAACTTCTTCTGTTCGCTCCTCGGGCCGACCTGGCCGAACCGCTTCTACCTCATGGCGGGCACGTCGGGTGGCATCACGACCAACGGCCTGTGGGGCTACGGGATCTTCGACTACCCGATGATCCTGGACCTGCTCGACGCGGCCGGCGTCACCTGGAAGACCTACAACCTCGGCATGGACAGCGTGCCCTACGGCAACACCGACAACGTCGCGGTGTTCTGGGAGAACTTCGCCAAGGACCAGCGCACGAACGGCAGCAAGGGCGGCTTCCTCAACGATTGCCGCAAGGGCCGCCTCCCGCAGGTCTCGTTCCTGATCCCGAGCTACGCCCGCGGCTGGGACGAGCATCCGCCCGCGAGCGTCCAGGTCGGTGAGAGCCTGATGGCCGAGTGCGTCACCGCCCTGCGCGAATCGCCCTTGTGGGACAGCTCGGCGTTCCTCATCACCTACGACGAGCACGGCGGCTATTTCGACCACGTCCCACCGCCGCAGGTCGATGCGTTCGGGCTGGGGATCCGCGTGCCGTGCTGGGTGATCTCGCCGCACGCGAAGGCCGGCCACCTCGAGCCGAGCCTGTACGAGTTCGCGTCGATCCTCAAGTTCCTCGAGCGGAACTTCAGCCTGCCGACGCTCGCGTCGGTGAACCACCGCTTCGACGCCGGGACCCCGGTCGGTGGCAACTACCAGGCCGCGGCACCGGGCGCGACCGCCGGCCCACCGGCGCCGCCGCGCGACGGGATCGCCGAGATCGGCGATCTCATGGAGTGCTTCACCTTCTGACGGAGGTGTGCCCATGACCGAGGACGAAGTCCGCACGCGCGTCGACGCGGTCTGCGAGGCGCTGGTCGCCGGTGACGTCGGCCGGGTGGTGGACGAGCTCAGTGACGAGCTGCGGCGCAACCCGGGCGAGGTGGTGGCGATGCTGCCCCTGCCGGCCGTGGCCGCCACCGTGGCTCGATTCGAGGTCACTGGCGGCGGCGCGGCGTACGTGGCCGTCCTGGACGTGACCAGCGAGACCGAGCAGCTGGAGCTGCAGACACGCTGGAAGGATCGCAACGGCGAGCCGCGGATCGTCGAGGTCAGCCACGTCAGCAGGCGAGCTCGCGAAGCCGAGGCGGGGGCGGAGGCGGCAGCGGAGGCCGAGGCCGGCGGCGAAGGCGGGGAGGTGACGCCAGAGGCCTGACCGCTGGATCAGCGGGCGGCTGGGGCCTCCCGCTCCGCGAGTCGCGCGAAGTCATTGAGCTCGCCCTGGTAGCTGCCCCTGTACGAGCCGAGCGCGAACAGGCGAGACGTGATGGCCGACATCCAGCCTTCGGTCTGCATGACCTCGCTGATGCGCGTGCCCGCTCCCTCGGGTTCGAAGGTCGTCGTGTTCGTGCCGCGCAGGATCCAGCTGCCGAATCGGGTCGAGAAGCGCCGCGGGCGGTCCGCCTCGAGGACCACGGTCGGGCTCTTCACCGGGCCGAACCAGACGACGTAGCGCGTTCCGACCTGGTCGACGGGGCCGGTCAGCTCGGTGACCTTCGTCACGCCACCGACCCATTCCTTCATCCGGTCGAGGTCGGTCCACAGGGCGAAGACGCGCTCTGGCGGGGCGGCGCTGAATGCCGTCAGGTGATGGGTCGGCATCGTCGGCTCGGCGAGGGGTGGCCAGGCAGGGCGCCTAGCCCTCCGGTGGCCCCATCGGGCTCTGGAGCTGGAAGTAGTTGTCGTCGGGGTCGGCCAGGGTAGCGATCCACGAGCCCGGCGCCTCCTCGAACGTATACGGCTCGCGGATGACGATGGCGCCGGCGGCCTTGAACCGCTCGAAGTCCGCCTTCACGTCGTCCGACTCGATGTTCCAGAGGAGCCGGCCCGGCTGCGGATTCTTCCCGTGCACCTCGCTGTGCGGGCCGACGGCGACCGCACCCGAGCCGATCTGCCAGACCGAGTAGCTCGAGTCCCTGTACATCGGCACGCCGAACAGCTTCTCGTAGTACGCGGCCAGTCGCTCCGGATCCTCGGACCCGATCAGGATGTTGTTGAAGTTCATCTCACCCGTCCTGCGTCAATTGTCATCGGCCAAGTCTAGGCGCGGCCCTCGGTGCGTGATCTTCGCGGGCTTCGGGACCAGCCGGGCACCGGGCGTCTTCAGGTGGGGCTGGCCCCACCGCCGCGGCGGCGGCTGGCAGGGTTGCCGTCCGCGACCCGGCGGCGTCCAATGGGCGCCATGTGGAGGGCTGCCAGGTGAAGGCTGCGCTGCGTGACCGCTATGGATCCATCGACGTCGTCGAGCTGCGGGACATCGAGAAGCCCCAGCCGGTTGACGACCAGGTCCTCGTCCGCGTCCGGGCCGCCTCGGTCAACCGCGGCGACCTCGACGGCCTGACGCCGCGGCCACAGTTCGTCCGCGTGTTCATCGGCCTGCGCGCGCCGCGCGAGCCGCGCATCGGGCTCGACGCAGCAGGCGAGGTCGAAGCCGTCGGGCCCACTGTCACCCGCTTCAAGCCGGGCGATCGCGTCTTCGGGGACATGTTCCTGTTCGGCGCCGGGGCCTTTGCCGAGTACGTCTGCGCACCGGAGCGCGCGTTCCTGCCGATCCCGGCCGGGCTCGCCTTCGAGGATGCGGCGACGCTGCCGCATTCGGCGGTTCTCGGGGTGCAGGGCCTGCGGCTGCGCAACGGCAGGACGATCAAGGCCGGCGATCGGGTCCTGATCGACGGGGCGTCGGGCAACGTGGGCCCGTTCGCGGTCCAGATCGCGAAGTCGGCCGGCGCCGAGGTCACCGGCGTCGCGTCGACCGGGAAGCTCGACTTCGTGCGTTCGCTCGGTGCGGACCACGTCATCGACTACACGACGACCGACTACACCAGGGCCGGCGAGCGCTACGACTGGATCGTCGACACTGACTCGCACCACTCCCTCCTCGCGGTGCGCCGAGCCCTCGTGCGCGGTGGCGTCTACGTCACGCTCGGCGGCACGTCGTGGCCGATTCTGGCCTCCATGCTGGCGGCACCGTTCGTCTCGATGGCTGTCGGCCGGCGCATGGGCCTGCTGCTCTGGTGGAAGCCCTTCAACGCGCCTGACGTGCAGCGAGTGACGGATCTCGTCGCCGCTGGCAAGGTGCGCCCGACGATCGATCGCCGCTTCTCGCTCGATCAGGTGGTCGAGGCGCTGCGCTGGGTCGAAGAGGGCCATGCACGGGGCAAGGTGCTGGTCATCCCCTGAGCCTCCGTCGGAGGACGGCTCCGCGCGAGCCGGGCCGGGCTATCGTTCGGCCGATGGATCCAATCGGGGCCCCGGACGGCCGGGTCCGGCCGCGCTACGTCGGGCCGGACACGTTCGCGCGGTTGCCTCGCCTGGAGGACGTGCCCGGGGCCAGGGTCGCGATCCTCGGCGTCCCGTTCGATGCCGGCGTCTCGTACCGGCCGGGCGCGCGGTTCGGCCCGGCAGCCATCCGCGCCGGCTCGAAGCTGTTGCGCCCCTATCACCCGGCGCTCGAGGTCCAGCCCTGGTCCCTCGCGCAGGTCGCCGATGCCGGCGACATCGCGCCGAATCCGTTCGACATCGTCGAGGCGATCGGGCAGATCGAGGCGGGCGCGAGGGCCGCCCTGGAGCGGGCAGACCGGATCGTGGCCCTGGGTGGCGATCACACCATCGCGCTGCCGCTCCTGCGCGTCGCGCGCGAGCGCCATGGGCCGGTCGCGCTCGTCCACCTCGACGCCCATCTCGACACGTGGGACACGTACTTCGGCGCCGCGTACACCCACGGCACGCCGTTCCGGCGCGCGTTCGAGGAGGGCCTCCTGGCCGAGGACCGCTCCGCGCACGTGGGCATCCGCGGCTCCCTGTACGGCACCCGCGACCTCGAGGAGGACGCCGGCTTCGGGTTCGAGATCGTGTCGACCGTCGACGTGGCCCGCGCTGGTGTCGACACCGCGATCGAGCGGATCCGCGCCAGGGTGGGGGACTCGCCGGTCTACCTCAGCATCGACATCGACGTGCTCGATCCGGCGCACGCGCCCGGGACGGGCACGCCCGAACCGGGTGGCCTGACGACCCGCGAGGTGATGCTCCTGCTTCGAGGCATGGTCGGACTGCCGATCGCGGGTGTCGACGTCGTCGAGGTCGCCCCGCCGTACGACCATGCCGAGCTCACGTCGGTCGCCGCGGCCAACCTCGTCTACGAATGTCTCGCGCTGCTCGCGCTGGCCGGGGACGGCTCGCCGGGCTGAGGCTCAGCGCGCCTCGGCGAGCTGGTCCGCGAGGTCCACGAGCGAATCGGTGATCTTCGAGAGCGTCGGCATGTACAGCGGCGAGCAGATCGCCTGGCAGCGCGTCCCGAGCTCGGCGAGGAGCCGCATCCGCTCCTCCATGACCGCCCACGCGGCGTCGCGGTGCGGGAGCAGCAGGTCGGAGCCGTAGAAGAGCTCGAACGTGGGGCCCGCCGTTCGACCGGGGTACGAATCGCCCACCGGCAGCCGGGTCACGAGCCCGCCGAGCGGCTTCACCACCGACCGCATCAGCCCGATGTTCACCTCGGCGAGCACGCCGAGCTGGTCGTCGGTCTCGTCGGTGTGGGCGAAGTAGCGGGCCAGCAGCTGCAGGATCACCTCGTAGACCGCGTTCAGCAGGTCGACGCAGCGGTTGGTGAACGGGTCCGTGATGAGCGGCATGGGGATGCCGTCCTCGCGCTCGCGAACGCACGCGGCGAGCACCGGCCGGGCCGGCACGAACGAGGCGTCGGCGTCACGCAGGTCCAGGTACTCGTCGAGCACCGTGACCAGCCGGCCGAAATGCGCCTCGCGCCATTCGCCGCGGGCGCCCTCGCCCTGCTCGACGATCGTGTCGATGGCCGCGTGGGCCGAGGCGAGGTCGGCCACGGGAGCGAGATTCGGCAGGGGGAAGTGGCCGACTGCCGCCTGCGCCGAGCGTGGCCCAAGGAAGAGCTGCTTCTCGCCGAGCTTCTCGGCCAGCCGGTCGAACCCCACCTCGATCGCGCGGTACAGCTCGCCGATGGTCTCGAAGTCCTGCAGCCGCGGCCCGATCTCGTCCTCGTCGGCACGGGGCAGGGGAACGGCCTTCTCGACGGCGGCCAGCGCGTCCTGGTCGGCCATGTCCAGGCCGTCCGGGCGCTCGAGATAGATGAAGTGGCGGAGGGCCTGCTCGTCGAACGGGATCAGCTCCATCCGGATGCCTGCCGGGTAGGCGTGGGGCGGCAGCGGGAAGTTGGGCCGTTCGAAGGCCGAGCCCGCACCGACGGCGGACAGCAGGTTCTGCACGAGGGCAAGGTGAAGCATTTCCTGCTCGGCGATGTGGATCAGCTCGCGCCGCCAGCGTCGAGTCGCGTCGAGCTGCTCCGTCGTCAGCCCCTCCTCGTCGCGGTCCTTCATTGAGAACGCGGCGTACAGGTACTGGCACATCACGAGCTGTTCGAGCGCTGCCGCCTTGCCGAGCGTCCAGATCAGGGCCTCGCGGTGCTGCAGCACCATCGTCGGCGCACCATGCGCGGTACCGCCGCGCGCCGCCAGGAGCCGCATGAGCCGGCCCCCCGCGGGCTGCGCCGCTGTCACATCGGTCACGTCGGCCAGTCTACGCAAGACTGCCGATCACCTGCCTACCCTCGCGCTGTGGCTCGCGAACGGCTCCGGATCGGCATCGTCGGCTGTGGCGACGTCGCCCATCGGCACTACCTGCCCGGACTCGCTTCGATGTCGGACGAGGTCCAGATCGTGGGGCTGGCGGATCCGCGTCCCGGAGCGCCGGAGGCACTCGCCGCGGCGGTCGCTGCATGGTCTCCGCAGGCCCGCGCCTACGCCGAAGCGGGCGAGATGCTCGCGCACGAGCGCCTCGACGGCGTGTTCGACCTCACGCCCGCGCCGCTCCATGGCGCGCTGAATCGGCAGATCCTCGAGGCCGGGGCCGCGTGCTACAGCGAGAAGCCGATTGCAGCGAGCGTCGCCGAGGCGACCGAGCTGATCGAGCTCGCGGCGAGCCGGGGAATCCTGTTCCTGTGCGCGACGGGCACGGCCGTGACGAGCCGGTTCCGATGGCTCAGGTCGGTCATCGAAGGGGGCGAGCTCGGCCGACCGACGCTCGCCGTCGCGCACCACGCCGACGCCGGACCCGCGGCCTGGGCCGAATACACGGGCGACCCGGCGCCGTTCTACCGCGAGGGCGTGGGGCCGGTCTTCGACCATGGCGTCTACCGGCTGCACGAGATGACCTTCCTGCTCGGTCCCGTGCGGCGCGTCCAGGCGATGGGCTCCATCGCCGTCCCGCGCCGGCGCGTGCGGGGCGGCCCGCGCCGGGGCCAGGCGATCGAGGTGACGACCCCGGACCACGTCCTCATCCACCTCGAGTTCGCCGGCGGCGCGCTCGGCCAGCTGCTCGCGAGCTTCGGGACGCTCGAGACGCTGCAGCCGTGGCTGGAGCTGCACCTGACGAAGGGCGTCGTCAGCTTCGGCGGCAAGTCGTGGGAGATGGACGCGCCGACCAGCATCTACCGCGACGATCCCGAGGATGCGGACGGCGTCGGCGAGTGGACCCACGGTGTCCAGGTCCCCCGCGACGAGCTCGACACCGTCGCCGCGGGAGCACGGCACTTCCTCGCCTGCCTCCTCGGGCGCGAGACGCCGGTCCTCACGGCGGAGCACGCCCGGCACGTGCTCGACGTGATCCTCAAGGCGTACGCCTCGATCGGCGACGGCGCGGCGCACGCCACGGAGACGACGTTCTGACGCGCTATCCTCTCGGCGCCATGAACGAGCTCCGGGTCCAGCGTCCGCAGGACGCGTGGGCCGCCACCGTGACCCGCCAGAACGGCTGATCGGCCCCTTCCACAACCAGCGTCGGGGGAAGGGGCAGGACGAGACGCGAGCAGCCGCCGCAGCTGACGCTGCGCGCCTCGCGTCGTCCGTGGTTTCAGGAGATCAAGCCATGCCGATGCCGCATCGAACCTTCGCCGCCCTGGCGAAGCGACGGCTCATAGGAAAAGAAGGCGCAGCGCGCAGCCGCGAGATCCGGGCGCTCCTCGAGGAGCTGCCGGACTACCGCAACGGTCCGTACGCGGACCTTCGCAAGTGGCTCACCGAGGAGATCGACGAGACCCGCGTCCGTTCGAACGCGGTCCACCGGGACTCGATCGCCGTGCGCCGGGAAGGCGCGGCCCAGGTAGCCCTCGTCGGCCCGCCGAATGTCGGCAAGTCGTCGCTGCTCCAGGCGCTCTCGGAGATCCAGATCAAGACCGGTGACTACCCGTTCACCACCCTTCGGCCGGTACCCGCGCTCACCAGGATCGGCGGCGTCCTCGTCCAGCTCGTCGAGATCCCCGGGCTCATCGAAGGCGCCAACGAGGATCGCGGCGGCGGACGGGCGCTCCTCGGCGTCCTCCGCTCGGTCGACGCGATCGTCTACTGCACCCGTGCGGATGCGGACCCGGATGCTCTCCGGCCAGTCATCGACGAGGTCGCCCTCGCAGGCATCGAGAAGCCGGCGTTCCTCGCCGCGACCCGGGCCGACGAGGCATCGCCGACCGTCATCGCTCGCCTCCGCGAGGCGTTCGCCGAGCTCGACGTGGTACCGGTTTCGGTGATCGACGAGGCGTCGCTCGACGCGTTCCGCGACGCGGTCTGGCGGCTCACGGGCCTGATCCGTGTCCGCCTCCGGTCGAACGGGGCGACCGACGCGGAGCCGCTCGCGCTCGAGCCGGCGTCGACGGTGACCGACGTCGCCGACTCCGTTCACCACGACCTCGCGGTCGCGTTCGTCGGTGCTCGTGTGTGGGGGCCGTCGGCCAGGTTCGAAGGCCAGCGAGTTGGCCGGGAGCACCAGGTCCAGGATGGCGACGTGGTCGAGATCCTTTCGCGTCCGGGCGATTGACGCCGCCCGCGGCGGCGCTTCTGCTCCGCCGAGCTATAGTTGCCAACGCAACGAGTTGCACGACGGGATGGAGTGAGATGGGATCGACCGAGACGAACCCCGAGATCGACGCGAACGCTGCGGCCAGCGCCTGGGAGGAGGCGCTCATCGCCGACCTCCGAGCGAACAATGGGCGGCCAAGCAGCGGACCACTCGCCGGCCAGCCCCTCCTGCTGCTGTGGTCGACGGGGGCGAAAAGCGGCAAGCAGCGCCGGTCCATCCTGACCTACTCGCGCGACGGACAGGACTACGTCGTTGCCGGCTCGAAGAGCGGCGCCCCGACCCACCCGGCCTGGTACTACAACGTTCAGGCGAATCCCGAGGTCACCGTCGAGATCGGCACCGAGAAGTTCGCGGCGACGGCGACGGTCGAGGAGGGCGCGGAGCGCGACCGGCTGTGGGCGCAGCATGTCGAGCAGCTGCCGCGGTTCGGCGACTACCCGGCGCAGACCGGCGGCCGCGTCATCCCCACGATCCGGCTGCGCCGGCATTCCTGACAAGCTCCTGAGCGCTGCACGGGCTACCGTGACGGCGTGACGACAGCCAGGCAGCGCGAGGCTGCCGCCCGGCTCCGGGCCGATCAGCGGTTCTGGCGCGAGCTCGTCGCGGAGGTGGGCCGAGAGCGCATGCACGAGCCGGGCCCGATGGGCGACTGGACGTTCAAGGACCTGACCGCGCACCTCGCCGCCTGGCGGAACCATCGGATCCCGATGATCGAGGCAGCCGGGCGTGGCGCGGCCATGCCGAGATCACCCTGGCCTTCAGCGCTCGCCGACGATGACTACGACGCGATCAACGCGTGGTTCCAGGAGCGCGACGTCGCCCGGCCACTCGACGACGTCCTCGATGACTACGACAGCTCGTTCGAGCGCCTGGCCGCGGCCCTCGAAGCCCTGCCCGAGTCCGTCGCCCACGACCCGCACGGCCTGCCCTGGATGGGCGGCGTCGCCGCGATCGACGCGGACTTCACCGAACACCTCCACGAGGAGCACGTGCCGGCGATCCGCGCCTGGCTCGCATCGCGACCCTAGGCGTCGAGCTCCTCGATGGTCGCCTCTGACGGCGGCCGCTCCCCCTGGATCCGATTCGCTGCCACCTCGGCGCCGCGCATGACCCGCAGGACGTTGCCCCCGGCGATGTCGCGCACGTCGGCCTCCGAATAGCCGCGCCGGAGCAGCTCGGCGATCAGGTTCGGGAAGCAGGAGACGTCCTCGAGATCGGTCGGGAGCATCTCGCCGCCGTCGAAGTCGCTGCCGATGCCGACGTGCGCGACCCCGGCGACCTCGGCCAGGTGGTCGATGTGGTCGGCGACCTGCTGCACGGTGGCTGGCGGCACCGGGTGCTCGGCCAGCCACCGGCGGCGCACCTCGCGCACTTCCTCCGAAGGCGCGTCGGGGTGGTCGCGCTCGTAGGCGTCCGCGAGGTCCATGCCGGGCTGGACGTGCCGGCGCACCTCGTCCGACACGAACTGCGACAGG
>DATJGH010000207.1:0-23617 GCA_035495215.1 Patescibacteria group bacterium | reverse complement strand
GCGATCGAGATCGCCGACCTGCGGGCCACGTCACCGGTCATGGCCATGGCCGCGGGAACGACCAAGGCGCTGCCCATTCTCGGCGCCCTGCGAACCGGCGTGATCGACGTCCTGGTGACCGACCTCGCGACGGCCGAAACGGTCCTGACCCTGGCGAACCGGTCCCGCTAGCGGGCGGGGCGCACCAGCGCCCGGACTTCCTGCGCGGAGCCGGCGGCAAGGGCGGCCGCGGCGAGCTGCTCGAGCTCGGCGAACGATCGCTGCTGCAGCTCGAAGCGGACGGCGTCGAGCCGCCCCGCGTCCATCGACAGCTCGGCGATGCCCAGGCCTGCCAGCACCAGCGAGCCGATCCGGTCGCCGGCGAGCTCACCGCAGACGGCGACCTCGATGCCGCCCGCCCGGGCTCCGTCGATCGTCATCCGGATCGCCCGGAGCACGGCCGGATGCAGGGCGTCGGCGGCCGCCGCCAGCTCCGGATGGGTGCGATCCATGGCCAGCACGTACTGGGTCAGGTCGTTGCTGCCGATGCTGAAGAAGTCGACCCTGCGGGCAAGCTCGGCGGCCATCATCGCCGCGCTCGGGACTTCGATCATGATGCCCAGCTCGAAGTGCGCCGCCCGCTCGATACCCGACCGATCCAGGTCGGCGAAGGCCTCGTCGACCATCGACCGGAAGCGGTCCACGTCCTCGAGCGTCGCGACCATCGGCGCCATCACCCGCGGCACGGACGCAAGGCCGGCACCGGCACGCGCGATCGCCCGGAGCTGGGTCAGGAGGATCGGACGATGCTCGCCCGCGAGGCGGACCCCACGGATCCCGAGGAACGGATTCGACTCGGCGGCGAGCCGGAGGTACGGCAGGGGCTTGTCACCGCCGACGTCGAGCAGCCGGACGACGACGGGCCGCTCCCCAAACGCCGCGAACACCTTCCGGTACGCGGTTGCCTGCTCGTCCTCGGTCGGTGCGCCGCTCCGGCCCACGAACAGGAACTCGGTCCTGAACAGCCCGACGCCTTCGGCGCCCGCTTCGAGGGCGCGATCGGCGTCCTCGACGCGCCCGATGTTGGCGAGCAGCTCGATGGCGTGCCCGTCGGCCGTCCGACCGGGCTGGCCGCGCAGCGAGCGCGCCTTCGCGCCGGCGGCCTCACGATCGCGCCGTTCCGATTCGAGCGCGGCAAGCTCGTCGCTGGACGGAGCGAAGATGACCCGGCCCGCGTCGCCGTCGAGGGCGACCGTCGTGGCCTCGATGTTCGACGCGGACGCGGCGAGCAGGCCGCGGACGCCGACGACCGCCGGGATGCCGAGCCCGCGGGCGAGGATCGCCGCATGCGACGTCGCGGAGCCGCGCTCGAGGGCCACCCCCAGGAGCTGACCGTCGGGGATCTCCGCCGCCACGGATGGCGGGAGGTCGTCGGCCACGGCGATCGCCGGCTGGTCCGGCAGCGCGACGACGCGGCCGGTCACGATGCGCGCGATCCGGGCACCGACGTCGCGGACGTCCGCGGCGCGGGCGGCCAGGGTCTCGTCGGGCAGGGCGGCCAGGGTGTCCGCGGTCGAGCCGGCCACCGCCTCGACGATGCTCGCCAGGGCGTCGGCGCGGTCTCCCGTGGCCATGGGCCTTCCGCCCGGCGACGGGATGGACTTCGCGCGCGCCTCGATCGCGTCGAGGAGCAGCGGGTCGAGGGCCATGAGCGACTGCGCCTCGAGGATGGCGGCATCGTCGGCCCGCCCGCTCGCGCGCACGCGACCGGCGAGCGCCATGAGCTCTGCTGCGGCGAGCTCGGCCGCGACCCGGATGTCGAGGGATGGCCGGCCGCGCCCGGCGGCGGAGCTCGCGTACCGCCACACAGGCCCGACGGCGATGCCCGGCGCGGCCCCGACGCCGGCGAGCTCCACGGTCAGATCAGGCTGGACGGGCCGAGCCGGGCTCGAGCTCGGCCTCGCCGAGGCCCGCCTCGACCAAGGCGCGCAGCGCTTCCGCGGCAGAGCCCTCGTCCGAGCCATCGACCAGGAGTCGGATGCGGTGCCCTCGCTGCACCCCCAGGCCGAGCACGCCGATGATGCTCTTCGCCGTCACCGGCTCGCTGCCGGTGGTCAGGTTCGCGACGCGGATGTCGCTCTGGAAGGTGCAGGCGGTGCGCACGAACGCGGCTGCCGGCCGAGCGTGGAGGCCCGACGGGTTCTCTACCTGGAGCTCGAGCGAGGTCGCCACGGTGGCCGAGTATACGAACGGGCAACGGCCGACCCCAGTGCCGATCGGGGTCGAACGGCGTGACTCAGGACTCGTCGAGGAGTCGGAAGCTCGGTTCGGGGGCCGCGCCAGGCTCGGGCGTGCGATCCAGGCCGTCGATCGTGACCTCGACGAGCGGGCTGAAGCGCTCCATCGGCTCGACGTCGCGGCGCCACACCTTCGCGACCCTGGTCAGGACAGCATGTCGCTCGGTCGGGTCGGTGATCTCGCGGGCGGTCGCGGGAAGGTCCGCCTTGATCAGCTGCTTGAGGTGGAACGTGAACGCCGGGTTGGCGCGCAGGTTGTGCAGCCAGGCCCGCGTCCGAGGGCTCGGCGTCCCGGAGATGTACAGGCGGCCGTCGAAGCTGTGGAACACGATCTCGATCCGGCGCGGCTCGCCAGTTCGGCGGCCGATGGTCGTGATGTCGATCGTGTGGCCGTGCCGGAGCACCCGGCGGATCGCGTCGGCGAGCGCTTGATCCGTTGCGGGATCACTCAGGTGGATGAGCGGAGCTTCGGTGGTCGGCATGCGTCCTCGACTTCGTTGACGACGCAACGATCATCGCACGCCGGCCGCCGACGACGCAAGCCTTTCGCTCAGACCCGCTTGCCCTGCGCCCGCATCGACGCCTTGTAGGCGCGCTTGCCCGCCTGGTAGGAGGCGAGCGCCTCGGGCGAATCGACGTCGCCGAGCGTCGGGTGCTTCGGCACGACGCCATCGAGCCCGGGGAGCGAGACGCCGTAGCGCTTGGCGAGCACCGACAGGACCGTCCGTGCCTTCATCTCGCCGAAGCCGGGTAGCTCCAGCAGCCGCGCCTGGAGGTCGCGCCCGTCCTTCGCCTCGCGCCAGATGCGCGCTGCATCGCCGTCGTAGCGCTCGGCGATGAACGCGCAGAGGGCCTGGACCTTGCCCGCCATCGAGCCCGGGAAGCGGTGGATCGCCGGCCGCTCGCGGAAGACGCGGTCGAGCTCGCCGGGATCCATCGCCGCGATCCGCCTGGCGTCGAACGAGCCGAGCCGGCGGCGGATCTCCAGCGGCCCCGAGAAGGCCTTCTGGACCGTGACCTGCTGGTCGAGCGCGAAGCCGACGAGGAGCGCAAGTGGGTCGCTGGAGATGAGCTCGTCGGCCTCGTCGTTGCCGGTGTACGGGAGTCTGGCTGGCATCGCGTGGCGCCTCCGTGCGCGGGCCGCACCGGTGGTCGCGGAGCTGGTCCGGGAGGCCCGGATGGTATCGCCCTGCAACGCCGTTGTTATGGGCGGACCTTGCCGTCGGGGGTAGGATTCCGGCAACGGAGGTCTGCTCGAATGACGGATCGACGCCGCTCCCCGGCTCCAGAGTCCGGACGCAGGAACGGGATCCCCGAGGTCCCGGACCTGGCGAAAACCGCGGACGCCACCCGTGGGACGAGCAACCTCGCCACCCTGCCCCGCGCGGGCAATCTGAGCACCGACACCCGCGCCGGCAGACCAGGGTGATCCGGGGTCTGCGCCGTTGGCGCTCCGGGTCACCTGCAAACCGAACCGGGAATGCAACAAGAGACCCGCGCTCGTGGTGAGCGCGGGTCTCGGTATTCCAGGGCCTGGCGCCGCTCCCGGCGGCGCCCGCGAGGCGGTGCGCTAGGAGGCTCGCGCCACGAGGCGGCGCGCCTCGCCGACAGGACGGGCGTCCCCGGCGAGGCGCTCACCCAGCGAGATCACGGCCTGTCCGGCGCGCTGCCGCATCGTCGGCGTCTCGCTCCCGGCGCGGACGAGATGGGCCATCTCCATCTCGTATTGCTCCCGCGCGATTCGATCGTTGGCGAGCCAGAGCGCGAGCTCGGCATCTGCGTGTCGCATGGTTGCCTCCTTTCCTTCGTGCTTTCTTTCGTGCTACTCGAGGACGATGCGGACGCCGTCTCCGTCGGCGTCCTCGACGTCGAAGATCGGGCCGCGGGCGCCGGAAACGACCGCCTCCTCGACCTCGGTGACCTGCTCCCGGGACAGGCCCGGGACCCGCGACAGGGCGAGCCGCCCGAGCGAGATCGGGACCCGCAGGTCCACGACCCGGCGGCCGCGCTCGCGAACCTCGACCCTGGCGTAGCGGGCCTTGCCGGGACCAGTGGCACCGGCCGCTCCGTCGCCGTCATCGGCCGCCGCGAACCCCGCATCCCTGGTCGCGCCCTTCGCCTCGAGGGCCTCGAGGATCGGGGCCGCCTCATCGGCGGTCAGGCGCCCGCTGGCGACCAGCTCCAGGATGCGCTCGAGCGGATCGGTCATCGGAGCACCTCGTCGAGCTGGCCGAGCTGATCGGTCGCCTCGGCGACCGTGATGTCACCGCGTTCGAGGGCCCGCAGGATCTCGAGGCGCTTGTCCTCGGCGCCTGTCGCCTGGGGCTCGTCGACGGGCTTGTCGTTGGTGACCGGTGCGTCGTCCATGGCTTCCTCCGTCGTCGTTGTCGTGATCACGGGCGCCGCATCCCGCGCCTCGGCGACGTGCAGGTCGCCAGAGACGGACCGGAAGCTGAGCGTCGGGCCGGGCCGGCCGACGACGAGCACCTTCCGACCGGGAAGCGATTCCCGCTTGCTCGGCAGGTCGCTCGAGAGATCCCCGGTGATCGACTCCGCCTCGACCCGGAAGCCCATTCGGGCCACGATCGTGGCGTCGCCGCTGATCGAGCGGATCGCGAATGGGCCGTTGCCGGCCAGCTCCGCGTCCAGGCGGATGTCGCCGCTCGTCGTGCCCAGATCGAGCCGTCGCGCCGAGGGCACCCGCACGCTGACGTCGCCCGAGACCGACTTCAGCGCCATGTCCAGGGGCGCCGAGCCATCGATCTCGATCTCTCCCGAGACCGTCTCGACCTCCACGCTACCCGCGAAGCGGTGGAGGCGCACCTCCCCGGACGCGGTCCGGAAGGACTTCGAGCCGCTGAGGTCGCTGGCGTCGATGTCCGCGCTGCCGGTATCGACCGAGACGCTGGCCCCGTGCGGGATCTCGATCCTGAGGTCCGCCCCGGCGCCCCGGCTGAACAGGCGCATGCCCATGTCGAAGCCGCCGCGCTGGTGGACGTCCACCCGATCGTCCCCGAGGTCGATGTCGAAGATCTCCGACAGGGGCTTGTCGTCGAGAGACTTGACGCGAACCGTGTCGCCCTCGACGCCGCGGAGGACGATGTCGCCCGACGCCTGGCGCAGTGAGAACCGGCCGCGAGGCCCAATTCGGTGCTCAAGGGTGGTGCCGATGCCGGTGGTCTTGCTCATCGATCTGTCCTTCCGAGGGCTCGAATGGCCACCGCCGCCTCCTCCGCGCCGATCTCGCGGCGAGCGAGTCGTTCGAGGATCTCCTGGCGGGTCGTGGCCGCGGCGCCGTCACCGACGGTGGCAGCGGGTTCGTCGTGGCTCGTCTCGTCACCGTCCCGTGGCCCGAAGCCGAGCGCCCTGACGAGCGCCTCGACGCGCGACCGGACGGTGGGGTAGGAGATCCCGAGCTCGCGCTCCATGTCGCGCAGGTTGCCGCGCGACCGCAGGAAGCTCTCGAGCAGCGCCAGCTGCTCCTTCGTCAGGCGGCCGAACCGCCCGACGGTGAACTCACCCTCGAGTGTCGTGCCGCAGGAGCGGCAGTGGAGGCGCGTGACGGCGAGCTCGCCGGAGCAGACGGGGCAGGTGGAGATCACGTCGTGCGGCATGCGGTTCCTTTCGTGTGTGCCACGACTTTCGCATACCGACTTTCACTTTGTCAAGTATCATCGTCACTAATCGAAACCTGTGGTTGCGCCAGGTCGGGGGATCGGGCTCGGGGCTCGGCGGCTCGGAGTCGCGGACTCGCGGGGGCCACTGCCTCATACGTTCAGGAAGGGCACGCAAGAAGGCGATCTGGGATTCCTCGGGCGGATCCGGGGCTTGTACAGGCCGTGCGTCGTGCTCGGGAAGCCGCTCGGGTAGCCCGGCCGGCACCGAATCCGCCGCTCGTCGATGTCTTGCGTGCCCTGGGCGCGCGAATGAGGCAGAGCCGAGCGAGCCGGGTCGCCACGGCACGAATGGCCTCGGCAAGCGGGTAGCGGTGGCCCGAGTGCGGGCGAGCGACCGAACGTCCTGCGAGCCGGCAGCCGCGGCCCGCGCGGCTAGGCGACGGGCGCGGCCTCTGGCGTGGCGAAGCGGGCGCCCGGGAAGAAGAAGCCGAGCATCAGGCTCGAGGAGACCATCTCGACCGCGTACCGGTTGACATGGACGTGGTCACGCTTGGCCGGCGCGACATCGGTGCGGCCGAGGAGCTCGATCGTGGCCTCGCGCAACGGGATGTACGTGCTGCCCGGCCGGGCGAGCGCGCGCTCGGGGTCGAAGCCCGGGAGCGTCCCGATCATCGCCGTCACCCGGTACGGCCCGACGTCGAGGGTGATCGGGAACCAGTTCATGTGGACGGTCATGTCCTCATCACCGCTCACGATGATCAGGATCTCGTCGGGGATGACCCGGAGCTGGCCACGCTGTTCCGGGCGGCCGCGGTCGTGTGGGTACCAGCGCGCATCCCTCACGGCGGTCGGGGACTCGAGGTCCGGACCGTCGTTCGTGAGCGGGACACCGACCGTCCTCCCGATGAGGACACCGGTCGGCGTATAGATCTCGACGTCAGCCATCGACTTCCCCCGAAGCGGCCGCTGATCCCGAACATCTTCGCGCCCGCGCGCGCCTTGTCGAGCGGGCATCCCGTACCTCGGCGGAAGGCCAGTGGTACCGTCCGCCCGGTGAGCGGATCCGACCGAGGCGCCGCCGAGCTGATCCGCTCCGTCGGCCTGCTGGCCGATGGCCCGGTGCGCTGGGGCCAGCCCATTCCGGCGAAGGGCGCGGGAATCTTCCTCGTCGAGCTGGGCGCGCCGCTGCCCACGGCGCCACTCGAGCTCGCCCTCGTCGGCAAGTGGCTGGAGCGGCTGCCGGGCCTCGCGCTCGACGGCAAGCGCCCGACGTCGCGCGCCCTCGAGGCTCGCCTGGCGTCGCTGTGGTGGCCCGACGCGCGGGTGCTGTACGCGGGGGCCACGGAGCGCTCGATCGGCGGCCGAGCCGCGGCGCTCGTCGCGCACGTGCCCGGCGATCGCCAGCCGCACGCCGATGGCCAGTGGCTGCACCTGCTGCGCGGCCTCGACCGCATGGGCGTGCGCCTGTGGTGGGCCCGGACCGATGCTCCGGAGGAGTACCTCGACGCCGTGCTCGACGCCTTCGCCCAGGACCGAGTCATCCCAGCGGGCCGGCCACCGGGGGCCCTGCCGCTCCCGTGGGCGAACACGCGCCGGCCGACCGGCGAGCGGCAGGCGCACGGGATCACCGGCTCGATCATGCCCGAGCCCGCGCGGACGCCCGAGCCGCCTCGACGCATCGTCGAGCTCCCGCCCGGCGACGCCGATGGGGCGAGGCTCGACGACAAGGGCGCCGGCACGACCCGGCGAGCGCCGCAGGGACCCGTCCCCGCGCAGCGCCCGATTCGCCCCATCGCGCCGCCCAGGCCCATCGCGGCTCGCGCCCCGAAGCGCGTCCCGGCGGCGCACGTCACCAAGGCACCCGAGCCGGTCGAGCTCTCGAGGGGCGCCCTCGATCGCATGACCGCCGAGCTCGATGAGCTGACGCGGATCAAGCGACCCGAGGTCGTCAACCGCATCAGGACCGCGCGCGAGCACGGCGATCTCAAGGAGAACGCCGAGTACCACGCCGCGCGAGAAGAGCAGTCGTTCCTGGAGGGCCGCGTCCAGGCGCTCGAGGATCGGATCCGGCGGGCGGTCGTCGTCGACGAGGCGGCGACGGGGCGCGTCCTGATCGGGTCGACGGTCAGGGTCGAGATCGGCGGCGACGAGGTGACGTACACGATCGTCGGCAGCGCCGAGGCGAATCCCGCGGCGGGGCGATTGAGCAGTGCCTCACCGGTCGGGTCGGCGCTGCTCGGGGCGACGTCGGGCGCCGAGGTCGACGTGCGGACGCCGCGCGGCGTGGTCCGCTACCGGGTGGTCTCGGTCGACTGAGCCGGGCGGCTCGTCAGGGCCGGCTTCGCCGGCCGGACACCCCGACGACGAGGATCACCACGCCCAGCACGACCAGCCCGGCGGCCAGCACCGGCTCGGCCAGTGGCAGCGCGGCGCCACTCAGGTGGAGCACGCCCTCGAAGAACAGGCCGAACGCGATGAACAGCCCCAGGCCGGTCAGGAGGATCGGCACGCCGTCGCGGGCGAGGTCCGGCTGTGCGGTGAGGATGCCGTACAGGACGAAGGCGAAGCCCACGCCGCCGGGCGCCACGACCGCCCAGGCGTAGGCCCACGTCGCCCACAGCCCGGTCGCGGCCTGCACGGACAGCACGACCCCGACCATCGACACGATGCCGCCCGGAATGGCCAGGGCGAGGCCGGCCCGCCCACCGACGCTGAGCCCGGCGACGAACAGCAGGACACCCGGGACGAGCACGAACAGTGGCCAGCCGAGGCCCAGGACGTCGATCGACAGCGCGCGCCCGAGCAGCGCGAGGCCGCCGATCACGAGGAGGGCGACACCCAGGGCGATCGTGCCCCGCTCGGATCCCATTCGACCCATCTGCATCAGCGAGCCCTCCTGGCGCCCGGGGACGGCAACGCCTCGACGAAGGCCGTGACGCGATCGAGCACGTCATCGAGGACTGGACGCAGGGTATGCCCGAGCTTCGGGTAGGTCACGAGCTCATGCCTGGGCAGGAGCCCGACCGAGACGCGCAACAGCTCGATCCGCGCGAACGGGTCCGCTTCCCCCGACAGCAGCAGCACCGGGCACTCGATCGCCGGCCAGTGGGCAATCCGCGCCTCCGTCCGTTCGGGTCGTCCCGGCGGATGCAGCGGATAGCTGAACAGGACGAGACCGGCGTAGCCCGCGTCGACGGCGGCTGCCGCGCTTGCCGCGGCTGCCAGGCTCGCGACGCGCCCGCCGTACGAGTGCCCACCAACGACGGTCGCCGGGCCGTCCGGAACCGCGGCGCGCCACGCCGGGACGGCCTCTTCGGCCCGACGCTTCGGGAGGTCCACGGCGTCGGCGACGAGACCGCGCCGGCGCAGCCCGTCGACGAACGGCCGCATGCTCGTGGCGTCCCCGCTCGCGCCGTGGCCGAGATAGATGTGCACCGCGCTACAGCTCGCGCCTGCGCAGCTGCGCGACGGCGAGGGCGAGCACGAGCACCGTCCACACCAACGCCCAGATGAGGATCGCCGGTGCGGGACCGTTGGCCGCGAAGAACGGACTCGTGCGCGCGACGAACTCACCCTCGGCGGCGTTGATGACGAAGGACGGTTCGAGCCCATACACGACGCCCTGCCAGAACGCGTCGGTCGGCAGCAGGAAGCGGGAGGCATCGCTCACGCTGACGAGGGACGGCGCATCGAGGGCCAGGCCGATCTTGCCGAGGACGCCGGCCATCCAGGCCAGCCCGTATGCGACGACCGCGATCGCGCCGCCGGCGATCGGGGGCAGGCGCGTGGACAGCAGCACGGTCAGCGAGAGGAGCACGAGCGACTGTCCCGCGAGATAGGCGACGGGAAGGATGGGGTCGGGCGGGAGATAGCCGGAGACGAGACCGACGACGCCGATCGCGAGGAGGCCCGACGCCGCGGCATAGCCGGCGATCACGATGGCCAGCCCGAGCCAGCGACCGAGCAGGTACGACGACCGGCGCAGTGGCCGCGCCAGCATGGCCTGGGCGACGCCGCTCTCGAGCTCCGTGGCGATGGCCGGGCTCCCGAAGAACGCGGCGGTCATCACGAGCACGAAGCCGAACATGAACGCGATGAAGATCAGGATCTGGGAGACGGCGAACTTGATCTCGAGCTCCGACAGGCCGCGATCGCGCGCACCGGCGACCAGGGTCGAGACACCCCACGCCGTCAGCGACACGGCGATCGCGGCGAGGATGACGAGCACCCACAGGACGCGCCGCCGGGCAGCCTCGCCGATCGTGAGCCTGGCGATGGTCAGCATCGATCAGCGCAGGCGCTGGGCGCTCGGCGTGCCGGCCGGCGGACGATCCCGGGCGACGAGCTCGAGGAAGCGCTGCTCGAGGGAGCTGCGCCCGGAACGGACCTCGTGGATCCTGGCGCCCATCGACACGAGCTGGGCGACGAGGTCGGGCACGCCCGCCTCCTCCATGGGCCGGATCGTGAGCACCTCGCCTTCGAGCGTCGGCGGCCCGAAGCGTTCGACCGCCGACAGGTCGCCTGCGCCGAGGCCGCTCACCCGGACCACGGTCTCGGCCTGGCCGAGGACGTCGTCGAGCGCGCCGCTGGCAACGACGCGGCCGTGGTCGAGGATGGCGACCCGGTCGCAGACCTGCTCGACCTCGCTCAGCAGGTGCGAGTTCAGGAACACCGCCGCCCCGCGGTCCGCGGCGCTGCGCACGATGCCCCGGACGTCGACGCGGCCGACCGGGTCCAGCGCGGATGTCGGCTCGTCGAGGACCACCAGGGCCGGCTCGCCGAGAAGGGCCGCTCCGAGGCCCAGGCGCTGCTGCATGCCCTTCGAGAACCTGCCCACGACGTCGCCGGCGCGATCCGCGAGCCCGACGACCTGGAGCGCCTCGTCGGCTGCCGGGCGGCGGCGCGACCGGGGCAGGCCCATGAGCTCGCCGTGGAGCGTGAGCACCTCGCGTGCCCTGAGCCACGGCTGGTAGCGGAACAGCTCGGGCAGGTAGCCGACCTTGCGCCGGGTCCCGAGGTCGCCGAGCGGGGCGCCGAGGACCTTGCCGCTGCCCGACGTCGGGCGCGCCAGCCCGAGCAGGAGCTTGACGGTCGTGGTCTTGCCCGCGCCGTTCGGACCCAGGAAGCCGAAGACCTCGCCGCGGCCGACGCTCATCGTCAGGCCCGCGAGCGCCTCGACCGCGCCGTAGCGCTTGCGCAGGTCCGTGACCTCGATCGCCGGCAGATCGAGCGACAGGCGAGGCATGCGAATCATCGTGACAGACAAGCTGACACGACGTGGCCTCAGGCTCGGGCCATGATCGAAATCGAGATGCCCTGCTGCGGGACCGCGACACTGGTCGAGGAGCTGGCGGAAGTCGTCGGCTGCGAGACCTGTGGTGTCGTCCTGGAGCTGGACGAACCCGCACCCGAGGCCCTGCTCGTCGCTGCCTGACGCGTCACGAGCCGCCGCAGCGGTGACGAGGCGCGGGCTATCCTTCGGCCGCCGGGCGCCCGCGCGTGTGCGCCGGCGCGAGGACAGGCAGGAGGCAGGGATGAACGTCCGCGCACTCGTCGCCGAGGCCGTCGGCACGTTCGTGCTGATCGCGATGGGGTCGCTCGGCGTCAGCACGGCGTTCCTCATGAGCAGCGGCCAGAGCTTCGTGCTCATGCTGGTCGTGCCGTGGGCCTTCGGCCTCGGGCTGATGGCCGCAATCGCGATCGGCGGCGAGTCCTCAGGCGGCCACTTCAATCCCGCGGTGACGCTCGGGTCCGTACTCGACGGTCGCACGCGGTGGACCACGGGACTGGCGTACGTGGTCGCCCAGGCGATCGGCGCGTTTGCCGCGTCGCTGTTCATTCTCCTGGTCCTGGCCAAGGAGTTCGTCGGCGCGACGGTCAATCACGCAGGCTCGATCGCGCAGGACGCGCTGACCAACGAGCTGCATGCCTTCACGACCGAGATCGTGCTCACTGCGATCTTCGTGGCGGTGATCCTGACGGTCACGAGCCGGGCACCGTCGCGCGCCATCGTGGTCATCCCGCTGACGCTCGTCGCCATTCACTTCGCCGGGATCCCGATCAGCGGCGCTTCGGTCAATCCCATCCGCTCTCTCGCGCCCGCGGTGGTGTCCGGCGACTACGAAGGCCTGTGGGTGTACCTCACCGCGCCCTTCCTCGGCGCGATCGTCGGCTGGGGCCTGTTCCGCCTGCTCAGCTCGTCGGATGACACGGACGATGAGGACGAGGAGGACGAGCTCGAGGACGAGGAGTTCGAGGACGAGGAGGACCAGCTCGACGACGAGGACGAGCTCGAGCCGGCCTGAGCCCGAAGGCCCCGCCCGAAGCCAGCGGGCGAGGTCGCGGCTCCCGGCCGCCTAGGCAGCTGAGCTGGCGGCGCCCGCGGTCAGCCGGTCGAGGATGAGCCCGAGGGCGCGCCGGTACGGCAGCCCCTCGAAGTCGTGCAGCGGATCGGGGTCGAGCGCGTGCTCCTCCTGCCGCCCGCCGCGTCGGACGTACACGACCGGGAAGATCGAGGCGCCGTCTGACTCGATGGTCATGGCGATGGCGTCGCCGCTGCCCGCGTCGAGGAAGTGGGTCAGCGGCAGGATGCCCTCGTCGCGGATGCCCTCGTCGGGATCGAGGCTGACGACGCTGGCGAGGTAGGCCTTCTGGTGCCACAGCTCGGGCGCGCGGGTCGCCTCTGCCAGCAGGTGGTCGCGCAGGTCGCCGACGTCGATCGTCGGCCGCTCGGGATGGATGCCGAAGTGCCTGCGCGCGAGCTCTCGGACCAGCACCCGCGCGTTGTACCGGTAGCCATGGAGCGCGCCGCTGTTCGACGGGATGCCGTGCTTCTTCAGGCCCGCCGAGCCCTGGGTGATCGTGCCGGCGAAGAAGATGCCGGGTACGGACGCACTCTCCCAGAACTCGGTCTGCGCCGGCAGCTTCGATTGGCCGAATGTGGCGACACCGAGCGTCGGCAGGTCGCGCAGCGGGCACGTGAACCCGGTCGCGGCGATGACCTCGTCCGCCTCGACGGTCATCGGCATCGCGTTGTCGCTGCGCTCGAGCTGCACCTCGAACGCCCCGGCGTCGTTGCGCCGGATGCCCTTCGTGCTCGCCGACAGGATGTCCACGCCCCCGCCGAGGATCGAATCCTCGAACGGCTGCACGTACCGAGCCCGGACACCGACGAGCGATCGGGTCTCGATCGATGTCTTCGCCGGCGACGGCGAGGACAGCGCGATCCGGCTCGCCCACTGGAGCAGCCCGGTTGCGAGCTCGAAACCGGAGTTCTGCTTGCCGATGATGAACAGCCGCTTGCCCGCGTAGGTCTCCGCGTCGCGGGTGTCGGCGTAATGGACCGCGAGCTCGATGCCCGGCGTCGCCGGGCTGTACGGCTCCGCGACGCCGACGGCGAAGATCGGGAAGCGGCAGCGGTACTCACCGTCCGAGGTGACGATGACGAACCGGTCGCCGTCCGCGGTCTCCTCGTGACGCGTCGATTCCCAGCGGCAGCCGTAGCGCACCGCGACGCCGGCACGCTCGGCGAACGCCTCGAGGTTGGCCTGCATGTCCGGCCGCGACGGGAAGTCGGACGTGCCGTCCATGAACTCGGTGGCGATGCCGCGCAGCTCCGGCTCCAGGGCGAGCAGGCTGTTCCAGTCCCAGCGCTCGAACTCACGCGATTCGCGCTCGGCCGGGGCGTACGGCTTCGTCCAGGACAGGAGTCGCTGGAAGAACGGCCACTTCCGGAACATGCCGCCGGCCCCGCTGTCGCCGGAGATCACGGCATGCTCGATGCCCAGCCGGCTCAGGAAGTACGAGGTCTGCAGCGCTCCCGGCCCGGAGCCGACGATGACGATCGGGTACTCACCGGGCGGGAACGGATGGCCGCTCGTCCCGCTGGCCATCACTGGTTCGCCGTGAGTCGGCGGTTCGCGTTGCGCAGCCTGCGCGCCGAGGCCTGGAGCATCCGGAACATCACCCGCGGGTGATCAACCAGGAAAGCCTCGACGTCGGGCCCGCCGAGGACGATGCAGCGCAGCGGGCGGGTCGCGACGATGTCGGCGGTCGGCGGCTCGCCCAGCAGCACGCTGACCTCGCCGAAGAAATCGCCGCGCGCGAGGGTCGCCAGCTTCTGTCCGTCGGCGACGACGTCCGCCTCACCGTCGAGGATCACGTAGAAGCCGGACCCGGTGAGGCCCTGTCGCAGGATGCGCGCATCCTTCGGGAAGAAGGCCTCTTCGAAGCGCGATGCGACGCCCATCAGCTGGGGTCGTGCCAGGTCGACGAAGATCGCCATCCCGGCGATCGCGTCGGCGATCTCGTCACGGGTCGCCATCGGTGCCCTCCACGTCCGCGGGGCGGTGCAGACTGCATGCGATTCTGCATCAGTTGACGCAATGCGGGCGCGCGGGCAGCATCGCTCCCGCGCATCGACGCACGGAGGATCCGATGACGCTCACCCACGACCGCCGCGCGGAGCTCCTCGCCGGCTGCCCGCTGTTCAAGGGCATCGACGCCGACGGGCTCGCGAAGCTCGCCGAGATGGCCACGTCGGTCGACTTCCCTGCCGGCCACGTGATCGCGCGCCAGGGCGAGATTGGCACGGGCTTCTTCGTCATCGTGTCCGGCGGCGTGCGGGTCGTGCGCGACGGCACGGTGGTCGCACACCTCGGCCCGGGCGAGTTCTTCGGCGAGCTGTCGGTGCTCGACCGGATGCCGCGAAACGCGACGGTCGCCGCGGATGCGCCGACGAGCTGCCTCGCACTCGCCTCGTGGGACTTCGAGAAGGTCCTCCTCGCGGAGCCTGCGCTGACGCTGGCGATCCTGCGCGGCGTGGCAGTGCGCCTGCGCGAGGTCACCGAGTCCACCCGCCACTAGGAGATCGGCCGAGTTGACCGGCACGACCGGCGCCGCGCCAGGCGAACACGCGCCGGGTCCCGCGCCGGGCGCGACGCGGACCTTCCTGTTCTCGGACATCGAGGGCTCGACGCGGCTGCTCGACGAGCTGGGCCAGGCGGCGTACACGGCGGTCCTCGAGCGCCAGGCGGAGCTGCTCCGGGCAGCCTTCGCGCGCCACGGCGGACGGGAGGAGGGCACCGAGGGCGACTCGTTCTTCGTGCTCTTCGACAACGCGCGGGACGCTGTGCTGGCCGCTGTCGATGCGCAGCGCGAGCTCGCCGCAGAGCCCTGGCCCGATGGCGTCGAGGTGCGTGTCCGGATGGGCCTGCACGCCGGCGAGGCCGCCAGC
The DNA here is from genome assembly GCA_035495215.1 of Patescibacteria group bacterium. Taxonomy (GTDB): domain Bacteria; phylum Chloroflexota; class Limnocylindria; order Limnocylindrales; family CSP1-4; genus UBA5189. The sequence goes on along the minus strand of DATJGH010000207.1, from coordinate 8,489 downwards.
TCCGCGGCCGGGCTCGTCGGGCTGGACATCAATCGCGCGGCGCGAATCGCGGCCTCGGCGCACGGCGGACAGGTCGTGGTCTCCGAGGCGGTCCGGTCGCTGGCAGCGGCGGATCTCGCTCCCGAGGTCTCGCTCCGCGGCCTCGGCAGCCACCGGCTCAAGGACCTGCGCGAGCCGCAGCCGTTGTCGCAGGTGGTGGCCGACGGGCTTCGGTTGGACTTCCCGCCGCTCCGCTCGATCGATGCCCGCCCGAACAACCTGCCGACGCAGCTGACCTCATTCGTTGGGCGCGAACGCGAGCTCGCGGAGGCGTCCCGGCTGCTCGGCGAGAACCGGCTCGTGACCCTGACGGGCCCGGGCGGCACAGGCAAGACGCGCCTGTCGCTCCAGGTCGCCGCGAACGCCGCGGACGATTTTCCGGACGGCATCTTCTTCGTGGCGCTCGAGACGGTGCGCGAGCCGGTCCTCGTGCCGTCGCGCCTGGCGGGAGCCGTCGGCCTCGCCGAGGGAGCCCGGCGCACGGCCGCCGAGGTCCTCGAAGAGTGGCTGAACGGGAAGCGGGTCCTGTTCGTGCTCGACAACCTCGAGCAGGTGCTCGGCGTGGGGCCCACGCTCGCTGATCTCCTGCGCAAGGAGCCCGGCCTCAAGGTCCTCGCCACGTCGCGCGCGCCGCTGCAGGTTTCGGGTGAGCAGGAGTACCCGGTCCCGGGCCTGCCGACACCGCCCGACCCCACGCAGCGGACGGCGTTCGAGCTGGCGCAGCTGCCGGCCGAGGCGCGGACGCTCGATATCGCAGCCCTCTCGACGTACGAGGCCGTGCGGCTCTTCATCGCACGTGCCTCGGCGGTTCGACCGGGGTTCGCGGTCACGAACGAGAACGCCCCATCCGTCGCGGCCATCTGCGCGCGTCTCCATGGCATGCCGCTCGCCATCGAGCTGGCCGCGGCGCGGGTGAAGCTGCTTTCGCCGGACGCCATCCTGAATCGGCTGGAGCACCAGCTCGGCGTGCTCGCGGCCGGCGCGCGCGACCTGCCGGAGCGCCAGCAGACGCTCCGCGGCGCGATCGCCTGGAGCTACGACATCCTCGACGAGCCCGGGCGGCTCCTCCTCGATCGTCTCTCGGTCTTCGAGGGCGACATCGAGCTCGAGGCGGCCGAGGCGGTCTGCGGGCCGGCGGCCGAGATCGGCGAGGACGTCGTCGACGGGGTGCTCTCGCTGGCGAACCAGAGCCTGCTGCGCACGATCGAGAACCCGGACGAGCCCCGCTTCGAGATGCTCGACACGATCCGCGAGTTCGCCACGGAGATGCTCGCCGGACGTGGCCAGCAGGCCGAGCTGGAGCGCCGACACGGCGCCTGGTGCCTCGACTTCGCGACGCGCGCATCCGCCGAGCTCAGCGGCGACGCCCAGCGCGACTGGCTCGAGCGCTTCGAGCACGCCCACGACAACCTGCGCGTGGCCATGGATCGCGCCGCGGCCCGCGACGATGCCGTCATAGCGATCGGGATCGCGTTCCATACGTGGCGGTTCTGGCAGAAGCGCGGGCACCTCTACGAGGCCCGCCGCCGCCTCGATGCGATGGCTGCGGCCGACTGGTCCCGCAGCGACCCGCGCCTCCGTGCCCGCCTCCTCGAGGCACTCGGCGGTGTCTGCTGGTGGCAGGGCGACATCAAGCCGATGCGCGACGCCTACCGCGAGGCAGCGGACATCTGGCGCGAGCTCGGTGATCGGGGCGAGCTCGCGAACGCCCTGTACAACTACTCCTTCGGCTTCACCGTTCCGGATGCTCCGCCGACGGAGGGGCTGCCCGAGACGGATCCGACCGGCGAGGGCCGGGCTGCACTGCGCGAGGCCCTCGCGATCTACCGCGAGCTCGGTGACGAGCGTGGCGAGGCGAACGTCCTGTGGGGCATCGGCAACATGGGCTACTTCGCCGGCGGCGAGGCAACCGGGGCCGAGGAGTACGCCCTTGCGCTGGAGAAGTTCGCGCGCGTCGGCGATCGGACGATGGAGGCGTGGTCGCGCCACCAGCTCGGCTCCGCGTACATCAGGCTCGGTCGGCTCGACGAGGCCCGCGAGCTGATCCGTGACGCCCTGCGCTTCTTCCACCGGGCCAGCGACACCACCGGGCTGACGCTCGTCCTCGACGACCTGTCCTCGCTTGCCGTCGCCGCCGGTGACCACGAGCGAGCGGGTCGGCTGTGGGGCGCCGCCCGCAGCCTGACCTCCGCGACCGGGGCGAGCCTCGCGGCCTTCGTCGACGAGGCCGTCGAATACGACGCCCGACCGAATGTGCGGCGGGTCCTCGGCAAGGAAGAGCTGACGCGCCTCGGCAACGAGGGCGCCGCCATGGCGCTCGACGATCTCATCGCCTACGCCCTGGAAGCGCCAATGGCCGGTCCGGCCGAGCCGCAGCCGCAGGGCGACTAGACTCCGCGCATGACCACCCAGGCCGTCCCGACCGGCCCTGCCGACGCCCCGAAGGCCGGCATCCCGAAGAACCCCGGCCGGGCCGACCTCGGCCTCAAGGCGACGCTCCTCTTCCCGAACCGCGAGATCGTGGAGCGCTACTACGTGCCGCTGATCTACACGGCCTGCCGGACGTGCTACTCGGAGCTGGCTCCCGAGGAGATCTTCCGCAAGGCGGAGACCGGCGAGATCGAGGTCGCCAAGATGCAGCGCCTGATCTCGAACGTCATCGAGTCTGGCCACGGCTCGACGATCGAGCACGTCGTCTTCACCTTCGGCATCACCGGCGTCTCGCGCACGCTGTCGCACCAGCTCGTGCGGCACCGCGCCGGCGTGGCGTTCGACCAGCAGAGCCAGCGCTACGTCACGTTCAAGAAGGCGGCCACGATGCTGCCCCAGACGATCGCCGAGGCGGATCCGGACGTGCGCGAGCGCTACGAGGACCAGATCGAGGGTGCGATGTCGCTGTACGGCGACCTCGTCGGCGCCGGCATCCCCGGCGAGGACGCCCGCTTCGTGTTTCCGAACGCCACCCGCACGAACCTCGTCATGACCACGAACCTGCGGGCGCTGATCCACATGTCCGGGCTGCGCCTGTGCACGATGGCCCAATGGGAGATCCGCCGGCTGTTCCAGCTGATCCGGCACGAGATCTTCTCGGTGTCACCGTTCCTGGGGGCCTTCCTCGCGCCGAAGTGCGTGCCTCTCGGCTACTGCGACGAGATGAACAACCGCGACGGGCATTGCCCGATCCGGCCGCACAAGGACCGCGTGCTCGAGGCCTGGGCGGAGAAGGCCAAGGCCGCCCGCGCCACCGGCCGCGATCTACCGGTCAGTCCCGCGGGTTAGGCCCGTCAGGGCCTGCGGCGCGCAGGGACGCATCAGAGATCGGCGATGAACCGGCGGATGACGCGGGCGAGGCGTGGGCCGGCCTCGGCAGCGGCGGCGAGGACCTCCTCGTGGGTCAACGGCTCGCCCGTGTAGCCGGCCCCGGCGTTCGTGACCAGCGAGACGCCGCAGACCTCCAGGCCCGCCCAGCGCGCGGCGATGCACTCCATGACCGTCGACATGCCGACGGCATGCCCGCCGAGCGCCGCGTAGAGGCGAACCTCGGCAGGTGTCTCGTAGTTCGGCCCGACGAGCCCGACATAGACGCCTTCGGCCAGCGGAATTCCTTCCGCGGCGCCCGCGGCGTGGAGCCGGCCGCGCAGCCGCGTGCTCCAGGCATCGGTCAGGTCCGGGAAGCGTGGGCCGATGCCGTCGGCGTTGGGCCCGATGAGGGGGCTCTGGCCGGTGAGGTTGAGGTGGTCGCGGATGACCATCAGCGTGCCCGGAGCGAAGGAGGGATCGAGGCCACCCGCGGCGTTCGTCAGGACGATGGCCTGCGCGCCGAGCCGCCCGAAGAGCAGCGCGGGCTGGACGACGAGGCCCGGCGCGTTGCCCTCGTACAGGTGGAACCGGCCCTGGAGCATCACCACCGGCCGTCCTGCCAGGCGACCGAGGAGGAGGCGTCCCGCGTGCCCGGGCGCCGTGGCGGCGGGCCAGCCCGGCAGCTCGGCGAATGGGATCGCGACCGCGTCCTCGAGCTCGTCGGCCAGGCCGCCGAGTCCGGAGCCGAGCACGATCCCGACCTCCGGGGTCAGGTCCGAGCGCGCGCGAACGGCCGCCTCGAGCGCGTCCAGTCGCGCCGGCTGCTCGCCTGGTGGGATCGGGGTCGATGGATTCGTCAACGGCGACGCCATCCCGGGATGCGGGCCTCCAGAGCTTCGTCCAGGGGTCGACGGCCGGTGGCCCGCGTAGCTCCTGCGGGCCCGACGAGAGTACCGACACCGGGATGCCGGTCACGTCCCGCCGGGCTCGCCCGGGGACGGCGCAGGAACGCCGTCGCGACCGGGTACAGAAGCGCCCGAAGCGACCGGCCCTGGCTCGAGGTCCTTGATGTGATCTCGGTGCCTCGCTCCCTGGCGGCCCCTTCGGGCAAGACGTACGTTACGAATCCGGGTCGGCATGGGTCAACGTTGTTATCCACCAGTTTCGCCGGCGGCCCCATCAGACTTTCCACGAGTTAGGCACCTCTGTGGACAGAAGGTGGACAACCTCCCTGCCCGGCGGCTCAGGCGCTACCCGGATCAGCCGCCGAGGGCGAACATCTCGATCTTGGGCAGCCGGTCGGTGGCGGCGGCCCGCCGCTCCGAGTACCGGTCGTCGCGCACCGACCAGATATCGCTGATGAGCCGATCGAGCTCCGGGTCGGTCACGCCACCACGCAGCGGCGCGCGCAGGTCGTGCCCGATCGCGCTGAAGAGGCACGTGTACAGCTTGCCCTCGGCCGAGAGCCGCGCCCGGGTGCAGTCGCCGCAGAACGGCCGGGTCACCGAGGCGATGACCCCGATCTCGCCCGCGCCGTCGACGTACCGCCAGCGGCCGGCGACTTCGCCTCGATAGCCGGGGTCGACCGGCTCGAGCGGCCACTCCCGGCCGATCACCTCGACGACCTCCGCCGCCGGCACGACCTCGTCGAGCCGCCAGCCATTGGTGGTCCCGACGTCCATGTATTCGATGAACCGCAGGATGTGCCCTTCGTCGCGCGCCCAGCGCGCCAGGTCGAGGACCCCACCGTCGTTCTCGCCCCGCTTGAGGACGACGTTGACCTTGATCGGGGCGAAACCGGCCTCGACTGCCGCGTCGATCCCGTCGAGGACCTTCCCGACGGGGAAGTCGACGCCGTTCATCCGTCGGAAGACGTCGTCGTCGAGCGAGTCGAGCGACACGGTCAGGCGCCGGAGGCCGGCGCGGGCGAGGGGCCGGGCGAGGTGCCGCAGCGCCGAGCCGTTGGTCGTCATGGCCAGGTCGACAGCGTCGCCCTGGGGCGTGCGCAGCTCGGCGAGCATCGCCACGAGCTCCGGCAGGCCCCGCCGGACGGTCGGCTCGCCGCCGGTGATCCGCAGCTTGTGGACGCCGAGCCCCACGAACACGCCGGCGAGGCGGCGGATCTCCTCGTAGCTCAGGATCTCGTCGCGGGCCAGGAACTGGTAGTCGCGCCCGAAGACGTCGCCGGGCATGCAGTACGGGCACCGGAAGTTGCACCGGTCGGTGACCGAGATGCGCAGGTCGCGCAGCGCCCGGCCGCGCGTGTCGAGCCGCCCGGGTCGGCCGTCGAAGGTGGTCGCCTGATCGAGCACACAGGAAGGGTAAACCCAGCCTCCGGATCGGCTCGTGCAGGGCACCCGGTACCTCCGTGCGCCGACGAGCGGTACCACCGGTGCACTACCCCGAAATCGACTGAACCCACACGATCCCACACGTCCGGCACCGGAATGAGCCGGGCTACCACGCCCCGAGGTAACGACGAGCGATGTCGAGCCAGCAGAAACGTGGCTTCCGTCTCCCGTGGGCCGCCGACCGCATCGAGGATGCAGCCGGGGCGGCGACGCTGGAAGCTGATTCCGCCGACGCGACAACGCCCGCGCAGTCCGAGGACGGGGAGGGCGGCGAACTCGGCGAAGGTCCCTTCCACTTCGCCGATGCAGCGACGCCAGATGCGTCAATGGACGCTCCGCCGGAAGCGTCCGATGTGCCCGAGACAGCTGCAGAGGCCGGGATGTTGAATACCGAGAGCGTCATGACCGAAAGCGCCACCACCGAGCCGGCAGAGGACGCGGCCACGACGTCGCCGGCAACGGACGACTCCTGGTCGGCCGTGCGCCACGAAGCCTCAGAGACCGACACAGCGTCGGAGAACGCCACGCTCCAGGCGGTCGGGCCGGACACGCAGAAACCGAACGACGCCGCGGAGCCGGCCGCCAAGAAGGCCACCCGCACCCCGAACCAGGTCGAGGTCGACCCGCGCGTCCGCACGAACCCGCTCGTCGCTGGGCTGGTCAAGGCCATGCGCGAGGCCGCGCTCGCCAGCCGCTCCGAGACCACGACCCGCCTCCAGGCCGAGGCGAGCGCCCGCGTCGAGGCAATCCGCACCGAGGCGACCGAGGAATCGGGGGCGCTGCGCAAGCGCGTCGACGAGGACATCGCCGGGATCCGCGACTGGTCGAAGGGCGAGATGGCCCGCATCCGCCAGGAGACCGAAGAGAAGATCGAGGCCCGCCGCGCGGAAGCCGTCGACGAAAGCGAGCAGTACACCGCGCGCGTCGAGAAATTGGTCGCGCAGGTCCAGGGCCGGGTCGAAGCCTACGAGGCGGACATGGACCGCTTCTTCGAGCGGCTCCTCGCCGAGAACGATCCGGCCCGACTCGCCGCCCTCGCCGAGCACGCGCCCGATGCACCCGACCTGTCGGCCGAGGTCCTCGACCTCACCGATTCGACCGAGACCCCCGCCAGCGAGTGGGACGACGTCGCCTGGGGCATCGACCCGAACGCGATGATCGGCGCGTCCGATGAGACGTCCGACGAGACGTCCGACGCGACGTCCGAAGCGACGTCCGAAGCGACGTCCGAGGAACAGATCGAAACGCCGATCGGCGAAGCGGAGCCCAGCCTCGAGGCGGACGCCGCCGCCGCGGCGGAAGCCGCCTCGACCGAGGGGCTCGATGCGAGCCCGGACGGCGTGTGGCCGACGTCGGTGCTTGCCGCCGCGCGCCGGACGCTGCACACCACCGACGCCGACTTCCATGCAGCGGGCGTCGCCAATACCCGCATCCTCGTCAACGGTCTGGCCAGCGTCGCCGGCATCTCGGCGTTCAAGGGCGCCCTCGGCCAGCTGCCCGGTGTGCGTTCGGTCAGCGTCTCCTCCGGCGAGCCAGGCGTGTTCATCTTCACCGTGGTTCATACCCCCGAGACGGACCTCCAGGACGGCATCGCCGGTCTGACAGCCTTCTCGGCTCGCGTGACCGACGCCTCGGGCGATAGCCTGACCGTGGTCGCGCAGGAACCCGCCGCCTGATGGCCGGGTCGTACGGCGGCGACTCCGCCCGCCCGACCGTCGCCATCTCCCTCGCCGAGCCGGAGCGATCCGAGCTCGACAACCTGCTCGTCGAGGCTGGCTACCGGACGATTCCGCTGCTGCCGGGCGCCTCGATCGCCGAGGCGTTCGCGCCGGGCATCAACAACCTCATCGCCGTCGTGGACGTCGCGGGCGACCCCGAGGGCACGGTGGCGCGCATCGAGACCGCGCGCAGGGGCCGTGCGGGGCACCTGTTCGTGATGTTCCTCGCCAGCGAGGAGGAGCTCGACGGCCTGGCCGGCGCCGGCCTCGTCGACGCCGACGAGATCGTGTTCCGTCCGCTCAGCGCCGACGCGATCCGCTGGCGGATCGAGGCGATGGTCATCCGCGCCCAGGTTCCGACCGGGCAGAGCAGCGACGCCGTGCTCTCGGGCGGTGGCGTCGAAGCCGCATGGACCCCGGCCGCGCCGGTCTTCGCGGTCTTCAACCCGAAGGGCGGCGTGGGCAAGACCACGATCGCCACGAATCTCGCGGCGGTGCTCCAGCTCCGCAAGCACATGCAGGTCCTCGTCCTCGATGCCGACACCGTGACCGGGCACGTCGCGCTCTCGCTGGGCATGCCCAACGGCCGCTCCGCTGCCGACAGCTGGATCGACGAGGACGCCGGCTACGCGCACGAGACGCTGATGGACCTGGCCACGACGCACAGCTCGGGGATCAAGGTCGTCGCGCTGTCGAACAACCCGCTCAACCATCCGACGCTCAAGCCCGAGCGCGTGGCCGATGCCATCTCCGAGGCCCGCCACGCGGTCGACGCGATCATCGTCGACATGCACCCGTCGTACAGCGAGGTCAACCTCGCGGTCTTCTCGATCGCCGACCGGATCATCGTGCCGGTCACGCCGGACCTGCCCGCGATGCGGGCGGCGATCCAGCTCAAGGAGGTCGCCATCGAGGTCGGCGTCCGGGACCGGCTGGCGATGGTCATCAACCGCGCCAACAGCGGCGTGGCCGTGGCCGACATGGAGTCGACCGTCGGCCTGCCCGCGATGGCCCACGTCCGGTCCGCGGGCATGCACTTCGTGCACTCCGCGAACGCGGGCATGACGCTCATCGACAAGTT
>DATJGH010000206.1:0-11518 GCA_035495215.1 Patescibacteria group bacterium | reverse complement strand
CCGTTCACACCATCCCGGACGATTTCTGGCATCGATCCGCGTGGATGGGCGATCACCGGCGTGCCGCAGGCCATTGCTTCGACGACGCTGAAGCCGAACGGCTCGTCGAAGCTGACGAGGTGGAGAAGAGCCCGCGCCCCGGCGAGGAGTTCGCGGCGACGGTCGGGACCGACGGGACCGACGTACGTGACGCGTTCTCCGTCGAGCCGGGGCTCGATCGACCGCTCGAAGTAATCCTGGTCCTGGATGATCCCCGCGATGATCAGCGGCAGCTCTGCTTTCTGGGCAACGTCGATCGCCTCGAGGGTGCCTTTCTCGGGATGGATCCTTCCGAAGAAGAGCAGGTAGTCGCCCGGCCCCACTCCCGGCTCGAACTCGTCCATGTCGATCCCGTGGTGGATCGTCGCCACGTAGTCCAGGTGCGCGTGGCGGTCGGAGTCGCTAATCGCCACGTAGTAACCCCTCGCGTTGTACTTCTCGAAGACCGGCACGATCAGCTCGGACGAGAAGCCGTGAATCGTGGTGACGACCGGCGTGTCGACCAGATCGCTGTAGGTGAGCGGCAGGAAGTCGAAGCTGTTGTGGATCAGGTCGAACTCTGCGGCTCGTTCGAACACCGCCGAGATGTGAAGCGCCTCCCAGACCTTCGGCGACAGCCCCGGATCCTCGGAGTATCCCGTCGGGGCAGTCGCCACCAAACGCGCACCGGTTATCGAGTCGGCCGTCGCGAACAGCGTGACATCGACCCCCCGGCGAACCAGGCCCTCGGTCAGGAGCGACACGAACTGCTCCCACGGCCCGTAGTGACGCGGGGGGACGCGCCACGAAATCGGCGCCAACATTGCTACGCGCAGCCCGTCGCGCGAGGCGCTGGTGGGCGCAGCCGGCTCGTAGTCCGACACTACCTAGCGGTCTGACGCAGACGCGACATCCGTTGGGCTGTCGCCTCTTTGCGAGGCGGCGAGAGCCTCGATCTCCAGGCTCAATTCACCGACGAGCCGCTCGAGCCGGTCGTTGCGGGCAATGAGCTCCGCGATCGCAACCTGTGTCCCCGTCGTGGACAGAATCGGCTGCCGACCCTTGTTCGACCCTGCCAACTCGTCGATGCGCGCTCGCAGGGCCTCGTTCAGGGCGTCCATTCGTACTCCTTGTCGACTCCAAAGATACAAGTACCCCCCAGTCACGCCAGGAATACCCGGCTGGGGTCCGTGCGATAGTCGTCGCACGCGTACGCGTTGCGCGGTCGCCGACGGTCCCTCGAGCTTGATTTTCGTTCGCCGCCAGCGCTACACCAGCGAGGCCGCGCTCCAGCGCATGCCGAAGACGACCGACGAGCTGCTCTCGTTCATGCACGGCCAAAGCTCCGCTCGCCCGCGGTGAGCGATGGGCTCAGACCGTGGTCTCCCTACCGGATGGCCGTTAGTCACTGGTCCCTCAGAGTCACAGCGACTCTTAGACGGCGGGTCCTCGCTCGTGCCTCGCGTGACCCGCGAAGGTGCGCCGATCGGGACGTCGATGGCGCGCTCCGTCCCGCCTGGCGCGGCTAGCCAAGAACGGGTTCTGAACCTGAAAGCTCCATAAACGGCTCCCTACCCATCGCATACTGGAAAACGTGCAATTGCGCTCGACCGAAAAAGCCGCGATTTGCGCGGCTTTTGCAGAGCCCTCTGACGGACTCGAACCGTCGACCCCTCCTTACCATGGAGGCTGAGAGCGCCAACGGGCGGCAACTGACGCCAGAAGTGGCTTCGCTTCGTGATCGCACGCCAGTGGACGCGGATGTGCGCCAGCGTCGAGGTTGACTTCTGGTTGACCAGTACGTCGCCCGCGAAGCGGGCTACCGATCGAGCAGCTTCAAGTACCTCGCACTCGGGAGAAGCGTGAACCCGAGCGATTCGTAGGCTGCGCGTGCGGGCGCGTGGCCCCGATCGCCCGTCCCCACGGCAGCGATGTCCATACCGCACCGACGCATGTGGTCGAGCGCGTGGCTCGTGAGCTGAGAGGCGATGCCTCGGCGCTGGAAGTCGGGATCCACCCCGATGTTGTCGATGACCCCCATCCGCTCGTTGAATGAGTTGAGGGCGACCGTGGCGAACCCGACCGGCCGACCGTCCACGACCGCGACGAAGGCGTCTCGCTCGTCGCTCGTGCAACTCGCTCGCACCTCCTCGGGGCCTGAGCTGCCTTCCAGTCGGGCTTCAGGCGAAAGAAGATGGGATCGCCGAGAACCTCGCGCAACGACGCGAAAACCGGTTCCCATGCCCGCAGCGAGAACTCCACGACTGCGTCAAGGTCGCGCTCCTGAAACTCTCGGATCTCGACTACGTCTCCCATCGGCGACAAGACGCTACTGAAGCCGTAACCCGCGAGCAGGCCCCAACGCCCGAGTGCGTCGCGAGGGGGAGGGGTATCAGCGTGAACCCGCCGGCGAGTCGGCGTGAGCGAGCGCCGAGGGTGCGAGTCGGCCGACGATTGCCGGAGCCTCGTGGATGAGTTCATCGTTCTTGAGCGCCTCCACCATGAACAAGGCGAAGTCCACGCGGCGCGTGAGGTTGCTCTCAAGGACAGGGTCGCCGACGTGGCGGCTCCAGACAGGTAGGCCCTGGCTCTCGCCTTCTTCAAGGTCGCTCCCGCGCACAACAGTCCACCGTGTGTCGCTGGCGAAGATCCGGCGGCACGCCTCCACCTGGTCGTCGAGGTCGGCGAAGCGGGTCACGCGCCCGAGCCAGCCGCCGTACTTCACGATGGCCTTGAGCTTCCGCGAGTACACGTCCTTGCCATCGCGGGTGATGTGCCAGCCGCAGGAGAACACGAGCCGCGCCCCTGGTGGTGCGTGATCGAGCACTGCCTGAGCGGTGCCCGTCGAGTGCCCGTGCACTCCGTGTGGAACCAGCACGACGAGGACTCCGTCGCACCCCGCGACGGCCTTCTTAACGACTTCGGGGTCGTCCGTCGCCCCTGGAACGATCGTCATGCGCTCGTTGAACCCCTCTAGTTTGGGAACGCTCTGCTCTCGGCATACGCCGACGACCTCGTAGCCTCGATCGAGAGCGTGCTGCACCAGGTACTGACCGAGCTTTCCAGAAGCGCCGACGATGCAGACCCTCGTCGTCTGCTCGCCCACTCGTCCAGGCTAGACGCTCGCTGCCGCCACCGCCTGACTCGCAAAGAGGACGACTCGCGAGCACCGTGCGGCCCTGCTCGCACACACCTTGCCGAAGGCCGGCTGCCGACCGGTGACACCGCGAGCGCCGAACTGGCGAGCGGCGGTTACCGTGGGGCCACCATGAGTGACACGCCAGCAACCTTCCTGTTCGCTGACATCGCCGGATTCACGGCGTTGACCGAGGCGCACGGAGACGAACAGGCCGTCGCGCTTGTGGACAACTTCTGCGCTGCCGTGGATGCCGACCTGCCGGCCGGCGGCATCCGCGTCAAGTCAATCGGTGATGCGGTGATGCTGCGTGTCCCCGATCCCGGCGAGGCGACTCTGCTCGGGCTGCGAATGACGCGAGACGTGCTTGGCGAGAACGGCATGTTCGGCGTGAGAGTCGGACTTCATCATGGAACCGCCGTCGAACGAGAAGGTGACTATTTCGGCGCGACCGTGAACCTCGCCGCACGCGTCTCCTCACTTGCGGCCGGGGGCGAGGTATTGATGACGGGGCAGACGGCGGTGCTCGTCCCCGACCTCGACGGCGTCGTGTTCGAGTCTCGCGGGAAGCACGGCCTCCGCAACGTCGCCGAGCCGGTCGAGATCTTCGCGGCGTTGCGGGCCAGCGACGTGGGAGCCGACGAGTTGCCGATCGACCCGGTCTGCCGGATGGCCGTAGATCCCGACCGCGCAGCTGGCCGGCTCACTCACGAGGGGACGGTGTACTACTTCTGCTCCTTGCCGTGTGCTGGTCACTTCGCGAGCTATCCCGAACGCTTCGCAAGAGCGACGCATTAGACGCACTACGTCCTGCCAACGCTCAGCTAGTCGGGATGCGGCGACGAGCTAGATCCACGCGGCCTCGTTGAGATGCGAGGCCGGTCTTATCACTGACCCGAGCGCACGGCGCGAACAACATCGGCGATCGTGCGACTCGTGATCGACGCGAAACGTTGATCCTCCTGCAACGCGGAATGTGTGGAGCCGTGCGCTGTTCGATGGACGCTGTTCGTTGACAGCTTCGCGAGCTTCGCCTGCGCTGCGACCCAACCAGCCTGTTGGCCGACATCGGCCGTGAGGATGCCCAGTGGTTTCTGGCCCAGGCTCAACGCTTTCGCCTGATCGAAGACCGTCGGCAGCTCGGCGAACTCGTCGTTGTTGGTTCTCAGCTCGCGAGGTTCCGAGGCGAACGCTCGTAACTGATCACGAGCGTCGGGAGGCAGAGTCGCGAAGCCCGTATCGAGCACGAGTCGTCCGAAGCCGGCACGAGAGAGTGATGGAAGCAGCGCCGAGGCGCGTCGCCATAGCTTGTAGAACGTCGGATAGTCCGGGAGATCGAACTGATACGGCGTGGCTGAGTCGATCAAGGCGACCCCCGCGACTTCCTGTGGGTACTGCGCGGCGTACACGAGCGCGTAGGTGCCGCCCGTGGAGTGCCCGGCAACCACATACGGCCCGGAGATGCGTGCAGCCTGGAGCAGGCCATGCGCGTCGGAGGACAACTCGTGGCCGTCTTGGCGACCTGGCGCTGCACCGCTCCATCCTTCTCCTGCGCGGTCGAACGCACACACTCGTGTCTCGGACGAAAGCGACCGCTGCACCCACGCCCAGCTCGGCGTTCGCTCCCCGAGTCCGTTGAAGAGCACGACCGTCGGCGTGCCGTCACCGACGCAGTTCAAGTACAGACGATGCCCGTTCACGAGATACGTCCTGCCAGCCGGTGCGGGGTTGCTGGACGACGCCTCTGCGACTGTTTCGTAGGCACCGCCGACCGCGACGAGTAGAAGGACGAAGAGCGCCGGGTAGAGGAGTGCGCGGCGTGACCAGTTGTGAAGTGAGCGGCGTGCGCCCCAGAACGACCAGCCGACGAGCAGGAGAAGAAGTAGCGGCCAGACCCAGCCCGCAAGCCCAAGTGCGTGGTTGCCTGGCGCGAGTAGCAGTATCGCCAGCCCAACGAGTGCCGCCGCGATGCCTGGTGCAAGCGCCCATCGCTGCGGTTGATCAGTGAACCGGCTCGACGCAAGCGCGAGTAGCACGAATCCTGCCCCGAGGGCGAGCAGCGCACTTCCGGTGATCTCTGACTCCTCTCCGCCTGCGAAGACGACGAGCGTGAGCACGAGGCCGAGAACGAACCCGAACGCGATCGAGCTGAACACCACGAGGCCTATGCGACCCCTCTTGCCCGGTGCTGGAGTGCCGGCGTTCGACGTAGTGGGTGATGCGGTCATGGGACTTCCTTCCTCTCCTTTACCCATCAGAACACCGTCGTCCTCTTGACATCAGACGCAGTTGTCTGCTTTATTACTCCGGACACTACTGTCTGACTTAGAGAGGGCGGTCGCCATGTTCCACAAACAGTCCCACACCCAGACATCAGGAACGGCTCATGGTCTTGGCCATCAGCACGAGGACTCGGGCAAGAAAAACGGCTTGCTGCTGTTCGTGCTGCTGATCGCTCAGCTGATGGTGATCCTCGACATCACCGCCGTGAACATCGCGTTGCCAACCGTAGCCAGCGACCTTCGCCTGAGCGGCTCCGACATCAGCTGGACGATCACCAGCTACTCCCTCGTGTTCGGGAGTCTGCTCCTCTTCGGGGGACGGGCCGCCGACCTCCTGGGCCGCCGCCGGATGTTCCTAACCGGACTCACCGTCTTCGCAGTCTCGTCGTTTGCCTCAGCCACGGCGAGCGGTGCAGAGACGCTCTTCGCTGCTCGTGCGGGGCAAGGTCTCGGCGCAGCACTGCTCTCTCCCGCCGCGCTCGCGATAATCATGTCCTCCTTCCAGGGCACGCAGCGGGCGAAGGCCCTCGCCGCCTGGGCGGCAGTCGGTGGCGCAGGTGCTGCGATCGGCGTCTTGGTCGGCGGCGTCCTCACCGAACTCGCCGACTGGCGGATGATCTTCTACGTCAACCTCCCAGTCGCAGCCGCACTTGCGATCGCCGTTCTCACGGTCGTGCCGGCCGACACCCGCAGGCCACGCTGGAGCGGTCTCGACCTCCGCGGTGCACTGCTCGCCACTACGAGCCTCGGCGCGATCGTGTTCGCGATCACTCAGGGCCAAGGGGCAGGCTGGACTTCTGCCCAGACGCTCGTGGTCGGCCTCGCCGGCATTGCCGGCCTCGTCGCCTTTGCGGCTTTTGAGCTTCGCACGGATGCTCCGCTCTTGCGGATCGAGCGTCTCGCGGATCGCGCCGTCGGCGGCGGTCTCTTCCTCATGCTGGCCGCGGCAGGGTCGATCTTCGGCGTCTTTCTGCTGATCTCCCTGTACTTGCAGAACGTGCTCGGCATGGGGCCGCTCTCCACCGGCCTTGCCTTCGTCCCGCTGGCTGTCACCGCCGGAGTTGGCGCTCACGCGGCGGGACACATCGTCAGTAAGCACGGTGTCCGCGGCCCCCTCGCTGGAGCGTTTCTGGTCAGCGCGGGCGGGATGGCGCTTCTGGCCCGGGTCGGCGAGAGCGGGAGCTACCTGCGTGATGTGCTTCCCGGCATGATCATCGCCGGAGTCGCCCTCGGCGTGGCCTCTGTCTCCGTCTCCGTCGCGATCCTGACCGGCGCTCGCGAGGAGGAGTCAGGGATGATCTCGGGCCTGAACTCGACGGGTCACGAGATCGGCGGCACGCTTGGTATCGCGATCTTCGCGACTATCGCGGCTGGAAGCGGCGTACTCGTTGGCCCGCAGGCAGCGTCGGGGATCGGACATGCGTTCATCGCAGCCGCGCTCCTCGCTACTCTCGGCAGCGTCGTCGCCCTTGCTGTCCTGCCGCGGGCAAGCCACTTCGTCCCCAAGCTGCGACTCAACCCCAGCGCGATGCCGACCCACTGACGATGGCGAACACGACCACAGCTACGAAGGCGTCAGCCCGCAAACGTCGGGCTGACGCCGACCGCAGCGTCGCCTCGATCCTCGACGCCGCTCTTGAGGCCTTGGCGAGTGATCCTGACAGCAGCATGTCGGAGATCGCTCGCCGAGCAGGCGTTGTACGAGCGACCGTCTACGTCCACTTCCCGACCCGCACGGATCTCCTCGACGCCGTCATGGACTACGCGGTCGGCATGGTCGTCGAGGCGATGAAGAGCGCCGAGCCGCAGCGCGGCGAACCGGTGGAGGCACTCGTACGAGTGCTCCGAGCGACGTGGCGGCAGCTCGCTCAGTTCCACGGCCTGCTCGCGCTCAACATGAGTCGGCTCTCGGCGGAGGAGCTTCAGCGGCGTCACCGCCCGATGCTCGACCAGTTGGAGCCTCTCATCAAACGCGGCCAGAAGAAGGGCGTGTTCAGGCGTGATCTCCCTGTTGTCTGGCACCTGGCGGTGCTCCGAGCGATCGTCCACGCGGCCAGCACCGAGATCCGAGGGGGTCGCCTCCCGGAGTCAGAAGCCGAGGCAGCGATGCTGAGTACGGCGATCTCCGCGATCTCACCGTAGAACCCTCCGGCGACCAGGCCCCACCGCCCGAGCACCTCGTGCGGGGAACGGGGGCCTGCCGGGGTCGAGCACGGAGCGTTAGACGTGCGGCTGGTGGAAAACATGGCACTCGGGTTGTAGTTTCGCCCGGCTACTCGGTGGGCGACTTGGAGGAGGAGCTTCGGGATGGCTGACGACGACCAGAGGCACGGCCACATATTCGGAGTGCTGTTCATCATCACGTTCATCACGTCGATCTCGGCGCTGGGCCTCTTCCAGCCGGTTCTCGACGACCCCGTGGGGTACATCACCGGTGGCGGGAAGGACAACCAGATCTACCTGGGCGCTCTCCTGGAGTTCTTCCTCATCGTCTCCGGCGTCGGAACGGCTGTTGCCCTCTACCCGATTGCGAGGCGGCAGAACGAAGCCCTCGCAATCGGCTACGTCGCTTCGCGAATCATGGAGTCCGTCTTCATCGCCGGCGGGATCATCTTCGTGCTCGGTGTCGTGGGCTTGCGCCATGACCTTCCGAGTGCACACGACGCCGCCTTCACGCTCGCCGCGCTCAAGGACTGGACGTTCCTCCTCGGCCCAGGGTTTTTCCCGTTGGGGAACGGCCTGCTCCTCGGCTACCTGATGTACCGCTCCGGTCTCGTCCCGCGACGCATGGCGTGGCTCGGTCTGATTGGTGGGCCGCTCCTGTTCCTCGCCAACGTCGGCGTGCTGTTCGACTTGTGGAACGCGGGTAGCACTGTGCCGGCCCTCGCAACGATCCCAGAGTTTATCTGGGAGCTGTTCCTCGGCGTCTACTGCACGATCTACGGCTTCCGGAAGGACTCACCGATCGTTCGCCCTAACTGGCGCGGGAACGCAACGGCATGACAAGCCACATGTCCGCAGAGCAGTCGGGAAACTCACTTCCTCTCTCGTGGCAGCGGCTTCTCGCCCTGTCGGGCGTTGCCTTCGCCGTTCTCTTTCTCGTCGGGTGGTTCGCGAGCGGCGGGGACGCACCTGACTACGGCGCTTCGGATCAGGCCTGGACGAACTGGGCGGATGACAACGAGTGGAAGAGCCGTATCGGTGCGTTCGCGATGCTCCTTGCAGGGTTCGTGTTCTTGCACTTCGCGGCGACCATCCGAACTGCGCTCGGTGACGCAGAGGCAAGAGTTGGCGGTTCTGTGCAACTTGCACGAGTCGCGCTTGCGGGTGCCATCACCGGCATCGCGGGCATGGTCATGGCGATCGTCATCATCTCGTCCGCGACGACCGAGGGTGCTGACGCCGATCCTGTCGTGACTCGTGCGATCGCGAGTTCCTCGGCAGGGCCTTTCCTGCTCTCGGCGATGGGCTTCGCTGCGCTTCTTCTGGCTGCTGGTCTTCTGACCCTTAGATCCGGAGTCTTCGCACGCTGGACAGGCGTCGTGGCACTCATCGGCGCGGCTGGGTTCCTCGTAGCGTTCGCAGCGGTTCTCTCGGGCCTGGGCGAAGACAGCCTGTTCGGCTTCGGTTTCTTCCCCGGCGTCCTGGCGCTCGTGATCTGGTCGATCGCGACGAGTGTCGCTCTTTACCGAGCCTTGGGAGCGCCGCCGAACTAGGCCCCCGACAGCAGGCCCATCGTCCGAGGCTTCGCGAGGGGGAGGGGGTCACGCTGCGAGTCTACGAGGGTGCTCGGGGCCGAGCGCCCAGCGGCGCGGACGCGACCGCCGAACGGGGAGGCCCGCGAGGCTCGGACGGCTCAGGCTCCGTTTGGCCCCGACCGGGGAACGCGCAGGACATGGAGGGGCGACGGTATGGCGTACCACGCCCTGGTTCCCCGGAGTGCTATCGGAGGCTCGGTCGGGGCGGGCCTCCGACATCGCTCTCGCTGTCCTACTCCCAGGTGAGAGCGCGGCGGCGTCCGTCCCCGGTCGGGCGGATGTACTTCCCCTGGCGGACGAGGAGCGGTGCCGGGCAGCGACCGCCTGCGGTCTCTACCGGCTGCCAACTGTAAGGCGACGAAGGAAATCGGACGTAGGGTGGAGGCAAGTCCCGACAAAGGAGGAGACAGTGGTCCTGGCAACGGCGAAGATCGAGGATTTCGACCGCTTCTGGAATACCTTCTCGACCAAGGGCGCTGAGAAGCGAAAGCAGCACGGTTGCAAGGGTTCGCACGTCTTTCAGGATCCAAATGAGAGCGACCGGGTTTGGGCGATCTTCGACTGGGATCAGGCGGGCTGGCAGAGCTTTGTCTCAGACCCCGAGGTCCCGCCGATCTTTCAGGAAGCCGGGTTTACGCAAGGTCCGCCCAAGTCGGCGGAGTTCCTCCGCGAGCACGACGCGTAGCCCCAGACGCCGATTCGCCCCTCGGAGGAGGCCCGCCACCCGGCGGGCCTTCGTTCAGCAGGCCCGGGCCTAGGCCAGCCGGTCCGATTCGGCGCATCATTGGGCCATGGCTCGCGAACCCGACAGACAGCTTGAGTGCCCCACCTGCACCGAGCGCGGAGGGAAGTCGACCACGACGACGCACAGCGTCTACTCGTACCCAGACGGGTGGGCCGACCTCAACCGCCTAAGACAGCTCAAGACGGCTGGATCTGGGTGCTCACTGGCGCGCAACTGGCGCGCAGAGCCGCCGAAATCGAGGCGCACATTGGATCAGCCACGCTCGGCACCAACTTCGAGGTCAGGTACCCGAACAACATCGCCCGCACAGCCGTCGTCGTCGCCAGAAGTCTTGCCTGCCCCCCGGGATCCCGGCTCTTCGACGGCGCTTGCCACCCTTATAGCCGCCGGTAGCGGCTAGGCGAGACGAGGCCGCCGGGCGACCGCCCACCCGCGCCCGAGCAGGCCCCCCTCCCGCGACCAGGCCCCCATCGCGGCCAGTGGTCACAGTGCTGTGCTGGAGCGGGATGCGTGTCAGCGAGGCGCTTGGCCTGCGCTGGCGTGACATCGACCTGGTCGAGGGTGTCCTCCGCATCTCGGGACAGCTTGCTCCCCTCGAGCGTGGCGAGACGCCGTACACCGTCCAGACGAAGTCGCGCCGCGGCGTCCGCGAGATGCCGTTCCTCCCGGTGGTGCGCGAGACCCTGGAGGCTGCCCTTGCCACCGAACTAGCAGCCGGTCGTGGGCAGACGGACGACTTCGTATTCGTTACGCGAGAGGCCGTTTACTCGGCAGAACATCAGCGAGCGGGCTATCGAGGAGGCCGGCGTACGTGCGGGTCTGGGCGGTGGGGTTCGCGCCCAAGTGCTCCGGCACAGCCTCTGCACGTTCATGGCGTAGTCTGATGTGCCACCGAACGAAGCAAGCGGCACTCACGGGACACACCGAGGCCGTCTGGTGGAAGAGCTACGTCCAGCCCCGCCGAGACGCCGAGTCACGGCGCGAAAACATCGAGAAGATGACCGCTCGCGGCCTCGGAGTTCTCGGAGAGGTTGACCAGAGGTTGACCAGCGCATGATCCAGCGGCACTCGCTGCCCTGCTGGAAGACAAAAGGCCCGCGCTTGCGGGCCTTCTCCGCAAGCCCTCTGACGGACTCGAACCGTCGACCCCCTCCTTACCATCCTGGGCCAGAGCCGGGAAGCGCGGGCACAGGAGGGACACCGCGGCCACGAAAGCGCCGCAAACCGAAGGAGTCCGACGCCGACGGGTGACCCGCGCGTGGACGCGCGTGGACGGGCTGGTGTTCGCACCACGTTCGCACGCCTCGGCGCTGCTTGGCCCGACGACCGTCGATCTCTGGAGGTGGTTTTGATGAGGAGGGGCCAGTTGTTGCGCGAGGCGCGTCGGCAGGCGGGGCTGACGCAAGCGGAGGTCGCCCAGCGCTACGGGCGGCAACGCTCGCAGATCGCGCGCTGGGAGCGCGGCGTCGTGGAGCCGGGCTTCGACACGCTGTGGCGCGTACTGCGGGCCTGCGGCTTCGACATCTCCGAGTCGCTCGTAGCTGTCGCGAAGCCGGCTCCCGATCCCATGCCACCCTGT
>DATJGH010000205.1:0-4699 GCA_035495215.1 Patescibacteria group bacterium | reverse complement strand
CCCGAAGACCGCGATGAGCCCACCGCCTCGTGCTCCGGCGACAGGCCCGAGCTCGTCGAGGACGACCTTCAGGGCGTTCGGGCTGTGGGCGTAGTCGACGACGACGCCGAACGGCTGCCCCAGGTCGATGCGCTCCATCCGCCCGGGCACGCGACTGAGCCCCTCAAGGCCCGCGATCACCGCCGCAGGGTCGATGCCGATCGCCGCCCCGACCGCCGTGGCAGCCAGCGCGTTGGAGGCGTTGAACCTGCCGGCGAGCCGCAGCGCGGCCGCGTGCCGGCCGGCGGGCCCGTCCCAGGTGACGTGGAGGCGTCGGCCGTCGTCGTTCACGTCGAGGAGCCGCTGGTCGGCGGATGGGTCGCGGCCGTAGCGCAGGAGCCGGGCGCCCGCCCGTCGCGTCGCCTCGACGAACGCGCCGGCGGCGGGGTCGTCGACGTTGACGATCCCGGTCCGGGGCCAGCCGGGCGATGCCTTCGCCGGATTTCGATCGTCAACCGCGAGCCGCTCGAACAACGAGCGCTTGGCCGCCAGATACGCCTCGAAGGTGCCGTGGAAGTCGAGGTGCTCGTGGGACAGGTTGGTGAAGACGGCGATGTCGTACCGCACGCCGTTGACCCGGCCCTGGGCCAGGCCATGGGACGTCGTCTCGACGACGGCCGCGCGATCGCCGGCGACCCGCATCGCCGCGAGCGCGCGCTGGAGCTCGGGCGCCTGGGGCGTGGTCGCGTGGGGCGGCCTGGTCTCGTCCGCGCCACCGATCCGGCCACCGATGGTCGAGACGATCCCGGTCGGCCAGCCGCCGGCCTCGAGCACCGACGCGGTCAGGCGCGCCGTGCTGGTCTTGCCATCCGTGCCGGTGATGCCGACGACCCCCAGCTCGGAGGACGGGGCCCCGTACCACCAGGCCGCCGCCACCGCGAGCGCGAGCAGCGAACGATCGACGATCACCTGTGGGATCGCGACCGGCACGCTCCGCTCGACGATCGCGACCGCGGCGCCGCGGCTGGCCGCATCCGCGACGAAGTCATGCCCATCGACGTGGTCCCCGCGCACGGCCACGAACAACCCGCCGGGTGTCACGGCACGCGAGTCGTAGGCCAACGCGGCGACGGTCAACCCTTCGAGCGCCAGCGCGGTCAGTCCCGTCGCCAACCCCGACGGGACGTGCCCGTTCGCCACGAGCCTGCCCAGCAGCTCCCCGAAGGGACGCGGGCCGGGCGGCTCCGCGGCGGCGAGTCGGGCGGCGTAGGCGTCGTCCATGACGCACATGATCGCTCCGGCGACCGAGCCGGCGAGCGGCGGTAACCCCGGGACCCGTGCGTATACTCGGCCGATGCCGCGGACGGTCGTCCTCCGCCCGTACGAGGACCGCGACCTCCCCGGCACCCTCGAGCTCCGTCCTCGGGTCTACCCCGGCTGGAAGGACGCGGGCGACGCGGCGTGGCACATCGCCGTGTACGAGTGGCTCGGGCGCAATCCCGTCGAGGCGCCGATGCACCGCTGGGTCCTCGACGACGGCGGCGCCATCGTCGGCCATCTCGCCGCGGTGCCCCTCGCCTACCGGATCGGCGGCGCTCGCGTCATCGCCTACACCCCGACGGACTACATGGCCCTGCCGGGCTATGGCTTCCATGCCGTGGCGCTGATGCGAACGTTCTTCCAGGCGACGGAGAGCTACGTCGCCTGCAACGTCGCGGGCGAGGTGTCGAAGATCGAGGGCCTGTTCGGGCCGCGCCGGGTCGCCGGGCTGCACCAGGCGGTGAAGGTTCTCGATCTTGGCCGCTATCCGCGGCTGCCGAGCCCGCTCCTCCGGCCGCTCGCGGGCGTCGCGTCGCTCGGGCTTCGGGCCGTCGATGCGATCCGGGTCCGGCCACCGAACGGCGCGCTCGACGTGCGCGAGGAGGACACGGCGACCGCGTTCGATCCAGCGTTCGACCGCTTCTTCGAATCCGCCGCCGCGACGATCCCGTGCATGCCCGAGAAGACCGCCGCCTTCCTGCGCTGGCGGTACGGGCCGGGCACGCCACGCCCGGTGCGCCTGCTCACAGCGCGCGATGCGGGTGGCTCCCTGCATGGCTATGCAATGATTCGCACGACCGCCTCGGCCGACGGCTTCATCCTCGACTTGATGGGCGAGCCCGGTCGACGCGACGTCGGGCGCGCCCTCCTGGCCGAGGCCATCCGAAGGTTCTGGCGGGATCGGGCGTTCGTCGTCAGGTACCGGTTCCTGCCCTCGACCGCTTCGCCGTCGACCGCCGATCTCGCGCGCTTCGGCTTTCGTTTCCCCGGCGCCACCCGTGGCGTCCTCCCGGGGGCTCGGCCCGAGCGCCAGCTCGAGCTGTCGATCAAGCTCGCGGATCCGGCGAGCCAGGCCGCGGCCGCCGCCCCGGAGCACTGGTCCTACAATCTCGGCGACGGCGAGGCGAGCTTCTGGGTCCCGTAGGAGGGGTTGCATCTTGGCGATCGAGGAGCTGGAGGACGTCGCCGGGACCATCCGCGGCTGGCTGCGCGAGCACGTGACCGGCGACCGCGAGGTGGCCAACGACGAGGAGCTCATCTCCAGCGGCCTGCTCACGTCCCTGCAGACCGTCGAGCTCGTCCTCTTCCTCGACCAGCGCTTCGGGATCGACATCACGGACGACGAGTTCGTCGAGGAGAACTTCAACACGGTCGACGCCGTCGCCCGACTGGTGGCGAGCAAGCGCGGGTGATCGCGCGCCCGACCTTCACGCTCGACGATCTGCTCCTCCGTGCGGCCGAGGAGCACGGCGGTCGCACCGCCATCGTCGACGGCAAGGCGAGCTACACCTACGCCGACCTGCTTGCGGCCAGCGATTCGCTCGCCTCCGCGCTGCTCGACGCGGGCATCGGGCGCGGCGACCGCGTCGGCATCTACATGCAGAAGTCGTGGGAATCGATCGTCGCGATGCTCGCGATCTCGCAGGCAGGCGCCGCGTTCGTCAACGTCAACCCGGCGCTCAAGGCAGCCCAGGTCGCGTACATCGTCGGTGACTGCGACGTCCGACTGCTGATCGCGGACACGGACAGGCTCGATGCGCTGGAGCCGGGGACCGTGCCGCAGGCGTTCCACCACGGCGCGGCGCCGAAACAACCCGGATCGACGGATCT
This sequence comes from Patescibacteria group bacterium, assembly GCA_035495215.1. GTDB lineage: Bacteria > Chloroflexota > Limnocylindria > Limnocylindrales > CSP1-4 > UBA5189. The sequence goes on along the minus strand of DATJGH010000205.1, from coordinate 1,570 downwards.
TGGCGCCATCCTCGCCACGCCGGGCCGGGGCGAGCGCCGGCCACTGATCGAGACCGACCTCGGCACAGTCCTCTACACCTCCGGTTCGACGGGCATGCCCAAGGGCGTGGCGTTCAGCCAGCGCAACCTCGTCGTCGGTGCCGAGATCGTGTCCACGTACCTCGAGAACACCGCCGACGACCGCATCCTGTCGGTCCTGCCGTTCAGCTTCGACTACGGCCTGAACCAGCTCACCTGCGCGATCCGCGTCGGCGCCTCGCTCGTGGTGCAGCGCTCGCAGCTGCCGGGCGACCTCCTGCGTGGCCTGCGCCAGCACGAGATCACCGGCCTCGCCGGGGTCCCGCCGGTGTGGTCGCTCGTCCTGCGCAATGCGAAGTCGCTGGAAACCGAGCCGCTCACCGCGCTGCGCTACATCACCAACTCCGGCGGCCGCATCCCGCAGGCGAACCTCGACGCGCTGCGGCGCCTCCTCCCGGGCACCCGCATCTTCCTCATGTACGGGCTCACCGAGGCGTTCCGCTCGACGTTCCTCCCGCCCGAGGAGCTCGATCGCGGCTCCGACTGCATCGGCAAGGCCATCCCGAACACCGAGATCCTGGTCATCAAGGACGGCCGCGCCGCCGAGGTCGGCGAGGTCGGCGAGCTCGTCCACCGCGGCCCGACCGTGGCGCTCGGCTACTGGGGCAACCAGGAGGCGACGGATCGGGTGTATGGGGCGAACCCGCTCGCGCCGCCGGAGCTCCTCGAGGTCGAGCGCGTCGTGCGCTCCGGGGACCTGGTGCGCCGCGACGCGGATGGCTACCTGTACTTCATGGGCCGCAACGACGAGATGATCAAGTCCGGCGGCTTCCGGATCAGCCCCGAGGAGGTCGAGAACCTGCTGATCGCCTCGGGCGTCGTCCACGAGGCAGCCGCCCTCGGGGTGGACGACCCGGACGGCGTGGTGGGCCAGGTCGTGCTGGCGGTGGTCTCGCTGCGCGACGAAGCGCCCGAGAACGCCGTCCAGGTCATCCGCGACCACATGGTCGCGAGCGCTCCGCCGTACATGACGCCGCGTGAGATCGTGGTCGTCGACGAGCTGCCGAAGGGCGCATCGGGCAAGCTCGACCGCCCGGCCATCCGCCGTGCCCACGCAGCCTGACAAGGCGCGGGCCCTCGCCGCCGCGTTCGGCGGCACGGTCGGCGGCCAGCTCGCGCCGTCCGGCATCCCGGTCGAGGAGATCGCGGAGCGCTATGGGACGCCCTTCTACCTGTACGACGCGGGCCTGATCTCGGCTCGGGCGCAGGCCGTTCGCCGCGCTCTCGGCACGGAGCTGGCGTACTCGGTCAAGGCCAACCCGAGCCTGGCGATCTGCCAGCTCATCGCCGCCGAGGACGGGGTCGGGGCCGAGGTGGCGTCCGCGGGCGAGCTTGCGCTGGCCCTCGCCGCGGGCTTCGCGCCCGGTGACCTCCTGTTCGCCGGGCCGGGCAAGACCGACGACGAGCTCGCGCGCCTCGTCAACGCGGGGATCCTCGCCGACAACGTCGAGTCGATCGGCGAGATCGACCGCCTTGCGGCCGTCGCGGAGCG
>DATJGH010000204.1:0-2318 GCA_035495215.1 Patescibacteria group bacterium | reverse complement strand
CTGGGTGTCGCGGTCGGTGGCGAAGGCCCCGCGTCCACCGGGTCGAACGGTCTGCTCGCCTACGCCGCCATCCTCTCCCTCGGCTTCGGCATCGGCATCTTCTTCCCGATCACGCTGACCTTGCCGGTCGAAGCGGCGCATACCGCGGCCGAGTCCTCAGCGCTCGCGGCGCTGATGCTGCTGGTCGGCTACACCTTCGCGGCGGTGGGACCCGTCGTGCTCGGGACCGTCCGCGACGCAACCGGCAACTTCGTCATCGCCGGCTGGCTCCTCGTGGCGATCGCCGTCGCGATGCTCGCCGCGACGACCGTCCTGTCGCCGCGGCGCCTGGGGACGGGGCGCCGGGGGCCGATCGTCGAGGCCTGACCTGGGCGGCCCTCAGGCGGACGCGCGCCGGCGCTCGATCTCGGCAGTGATCGCGGGCACGATCGTGGACAGGTCGCCGATGACCGCGTAGTCGGCGACGGCCATGATCGGCGACTCCGGATCCGTGTTGATCGCGAGGATCCGCTTGGCCGCCTTGCAGCCGACGATGTGCTGGATCGCGCCGCTGATGCCGCAGGCGATGTACAGGTCCGGCGCGATTCGCAGGCCCGTCTGCCCGATCTGGTCGGCGTGCGGGCGCCAGCCCAGGCTGGTCACCACGCGCGAGCCGCCGACCGCCCCGCCGAGCAGGCCGGCCAGCTCCTCGAGCTTCGCAAATCCTTCGGCGGACCCGACCCCGCGCCCGCCGCCGACCACGACCTTCGCATCCGAGAGCGAGACGCCGGCGCTCGCCTTTGCCTCACGGCTGACGACACGGGCGACGACGTCGGCGGGCTCCGGCTCGGGTTCGAATCTGGTGATCGTCGGTGCGGGCGCGGCGGCCTCCACCGGATCGATGGCCACAGCGTGCGGCGCCACTGACAGCAGCCGGACCGGAGCGTCCAGCGTCGCGTCCTCGAGCAGCGAGCCGGCCCAGCGCTGGCGGACGAGCTGCCACGACTCGCCCGGGTTGACCTCGATCGTGTTCGCGGACATCGGCAGGCCGAGCCGGGCGGCCACGTGCGCGAGCACCTCGTTGCCGCGCTCACTCCCGGCGGCAACGACCGCCGCTGGGCCTCGGACGCCGATCACCTCCCGAACCGCGGCGGCCCAGGCGGCGGGCGCGTACTCGTCGAATCTCGCGTCCGTGGCCACGTGTGCGAGACCCACGCCGTAGCCACCGAGCCGTGCTGCTGCAGCCTCCGCCGCGGAGCCCAGGACGACGGCGTCCAACGGCGCGCCCAGGTGCTTCGCGAGCCCGCGCGCCAGCGCGAGCGCCTCGAGCGAGAGCCGGTCCGGCTCGCCGGCCGCGTGCTCGACGAACGCGAGAACGGCGCCGCTCATTGGTGCGCGCCGGTCACGAGCCTGCCCTCACTTCGCGAGGACCCCGATGCGCTGGAGCAGGTCGACCACGGCGGGCGCGGCCTCGGGCCCCTGGCCCAGGACCTCGGCCTGGGTGCGCTCCTCGGCGGGCAGCCGGAGGCGGCGCCTTGTCGGCCCGGGGATCGGGCTGTCCGCGCCTGCAGCGTCCTCGCCCGCGCCGAGCCCGAGCGCGCCTGATGGCGACGCGCCGAGCGGCACGCGCTCGATCTCCTTCTTCTTCGCCCGCAGCCGACCCGGCACGGACGGGTAGCGCGGCAGGTTGAGCCCCTCCTTGACGCCGAGGACGGCGGGCAGCGGCAGGTCGTACGTCTCCCAGCCGCCACCGGGCGCCTCGCGCCGGGCGAGCACCTCGCGCCGCGAATCGCTGAACCAGATCTCCTTGATCCCGTTGATGATCGGCCGGCCGAGCGCCACGGCCACCCGCACCCCTACCTGGAAGTCGCCGGTGTCGGCCGCCTCGTTGCCGAAGAGGATCAGGTCGAACGCGCCGTTGGCGGCCTCCTGGGCCTCGATCGTCTCGGCGATGACGCCGGCCGTCGAGACGGGGTCCCACTCCGCACCGTCGGTCTCGAGGAGGATCGCCCGATCGATTCCGATCGCCATCGCGTCGCGCAGCTGCTCCTCCGCCGCCGCCGGCCCGAGGGTGAGGACCGCGGTCGAGCCGCCTTCCTTCTCGACGATGCGCACCGCCTCCTCGACCCCGCACTCTTCGTGCGGGCTGACGGTGTGGCCGAGGAACTTCGTGTCGATGGCCTGGCCGTCGGCGGTCAGCACGATCCGGCCCCCGGTCTGGGGCACCCTCTTCACGCAGACGAGGATGTTCACGACCGGATTCGCGCGTTGTCCGGGTCGAACAGCGGGGTCGAGCCGGCCACGGCGACCGTGACCGGGTACTGCTCGCCGAGGTACTC
>DATJGH010000203.1:0-34391 GCA_035495215.1 Patescibacteria group bacterium | reverse complement strand
CATGGGCGCCCAGCTCCTCAAGGAAGTCGCGACGAAGACCGACGACGTCGCCGGCGACGGCACGACCACCGCGGTCGTCCTCGGCCAGGCGATGGTCAACGAGGGCCTGCGCGTCGTGAGCGCCGGCGCGAACCCGATGGTCGTGAAGCGCGGCATCGAGCGCGCCGTCGACACGATCGTCGAGGAGATCAAGAAGACCGCCCGCCCGGTCGAGACCCGCGAGCAGATCGCGGCCGTCGCGGCCATCTCCGCGGCGGATCCCGAGGTCGGCGAGATCATCGCCGAGGTGATGGACAAGGTCGGCAAGGACGGCGTCATCACCGTCGAGGAAGGCCAGAGCCTCGGCCTCGAGAAGGAATCCACCGAGGGCATGCAGTTCGACCGGGGCTACATCTCGGCGTACTTCGTGACCAACCCGGATCGGATGGAGGCCGTCCTCGAGAACGCCCTCATCCTGATCACCGACAAGAAGATCTCGAGCATCCAGGACATGATCCCGGCGCTCGAGAAGGGCGTGCAGCTGGGTCGACCCATGCTGATCATCGCCGAGGACGTCGACGGTGAGGCCCTCGCGACCCTCGTCGTGAACAAGCTCAAGGGCACGATCTCCGTGCTCGCCGTCAAGGCTCCCGGCTTCGGCGATCGCCGCAAGGAGATGCTCCGCGACATCGCCACGCTGACCGGCGGCACCGTCATCAGCGAGGAGATCGGGCGCAAGCTCGACTCGGTCACCGCCGACGACTTCGGCAAGGCCCGTCGCGTCGTCGCCACCAAGGACGACACCACCGTCGTCGACGGCGAGGGCTCGCCCGACGCCATCAAGGCGCGGATGACCCAGATCAAGGCCCAGATCGAGGAGACGACCTCCGACTACGACCGCGAGAAGCTCCAGGAGCGCCTCGCGAAGCTCGCCGGTGGCGTCGCCGTGATCAAGGTCGGCGCTGCGACCGAGGTCGAGCTCAAGGAGAAGAAGCACCGCATCGAGGACGCACTCTCGACGACCCGCGCGGCCGTCGAGGAGGGCATCGTCGCAGGCGGCGGCACCACCCTCCTGCAGGCCATCCCGGCGCTCGACAAGGTCAAGCTCAGCGGTGATGCCCAGGTCGGCGTCGAGATCGTGCGCAAGGCCCTCGAGGCCCCGGCACGGCAGATCGCCGACAACGCCGGCCAGTCCGGCGAGGTCGTCGTCGCCAAGGTCAAGACGCTCAAGACGGGCGAGGGCTACGACGCGCTGGCCGGCGTGTACGGCGACATGTTCACCAAGGGCATCGTCGACGCCGCCAAGGTGACCCGCTCCGCCCTCCAGAACGCGGCCTCGATCGCGGCCATGGTCCTCACGACCGAGACGCTCGTGACCGACATCCCGGAGAAGCAGGCGGCAGCTGCCGGTGGTGGCCACGGCCACGGCGGCGGCGGCGACATGGACTTCTGATCTCGCAGCTTCGCCTCAAGCGGGCGTTGGCCCTGCACGCGGCGGCTCACGCACCTTCGAGTGCGCTCGCCCTTCGTGCTCGCGCCGCCTTCGCCTGAGGCGTTCTGCTCGATCAGCAACGCTGCAGCACAGAGCCCGGGCCAACGGCCCGGGCTCTTCGATTCAGGGCCGGATTCCGGGCCTGGAACAGCTTGGTACGGCCGGCACGCTCCGCCAATGCGGGTTTGCCGCGCTGAATGCGGAATCCGTCGCCAGGGCGCCCGGCGGCCCCTCCGGTCGTGCTGCGGCAGCGCCCATGCCGCGCTGAATGCGGAATCCGTCGCCAGGGCGCCCGGCGGCCCCTCCGGTTCAGCTTTCCTCCAACCAACGCCGCATCAGATGCGACATTCGAGGTCCGAATCGCTGGCCGAACGGTGCTCCAGCAATGGATTCCGCATTAGATGCGGCATTCGAAGCGACGAAGCAGCCCGAGTGGCGTTTTGACGAAGCAGCCCGAGTGGCGTTTGACGAAGCAGCCCAAGTGGCGTTTCAAGGCGTGCGATCCGAATCGAGGCTGCCCTGATGTCGCTCACGACAGCCCGCGAACGCGAGGCTTGGCGTGCCCTCCGAACTCGGCAGGGCGGTTGACGCATTCCCCAGGACCGGAGGCGGTGGCCCTTGGCGCCTCGAACGGCGGAGCGAGAGTCTCAGGCAGACCCTGAATCGACGGGCCAGGAGTCCGCAGCCGCGGCGTCGGCAGCCGCGGCGTCCGCAGGCTCGGAGTCGCCCCGCTCGGGGTCGGCGGCCGAGCCGAGTGTGCGCGTCCGCGTGTTCGATGCCGACCGCACCGACCGGCTGCTCGAGCTCGACGAGGCGCTCCAGGCGAAGGTCGGGTCGCGACAGCTGCTGTGGATCGACATCGGCGGTGAGCTCACCCCCGAGCAGCGGAACGCGCTCGCCGCCCGTTTCGAGCTCGAGGCGGACCTCGAGGGTGCCCTTGCCGTCGCGCGCCGCGGACCGAGCCTCGAGCTCCACGGTCGGCATTTCCACCTGCGCGTTGCCGCCGAACCGGACTCGAAGCATCCGGAAGACCCGACCTGGCTGGACCTCATCGCGGGGCCGAACCTGGCGATCACCCGCCACCCGGCCCCGCTGCGCTTCCTCGAAGCACTGAACGAGCGGATCAAGGCGGACGCGTCCATCGGTGAGCTGGACTCGGCCGAGTTCATGGCCAGCGTCCTCGACGGCGTCGTGACGACGTATCACACGGCGATCGACCGCATCGAGGACGAGCTCGACGCCCATGACACGATGAGCCTTACCGGCCCACGCTCAAGGGGCGATTTCATCGGTACGCTCATGGCGATTCGCCGTCGGGTCGTGCGGCTGCGGCGCCTTCTCGCAGCCCATCGCGAGGTCTTCGCGACCCTCGTGCGCCCGGACTTCGCGCGCGGGATCAAATCGAACGATCCGGAGGTGTTCCTGCCCGTCTCGTCCCGGTTCGAAGCGGCGCTCTCGGCCGCCGACGCGTCGCGCGAGCTGGTCGTGTCCTCGTTCGATGTGCTCATGACCAGGACCGCGCAGCGCACGAACGACGTCATGCGCGCGCTTACCCTGATCACCGTGCTGGGGCTGCCCGCGACGATCACGGCCGGGTTCCTCGGGATGAACGTGATCGTGCCCGTCTCGAAGGACGATCCGCTGTCGTTCTGGTTGATCGCGGGTGTCGTCCTGCTGCTCGAGATCGCGCTGGTCGTCGCAGCCCGGCTGCGGCACTGGATCTGAGTCGACACAGAGGGTGAGTGCACCGGGTGTGAAGGGCCGCCGACTAGAATCCGGGGGTGAGTCCCACATCCCGGCGGCGAGGCCGCGAGCCGCTCGACGAGGCCGCCGTGGAGCCCGAGGGAACGCGCTTCGAAGAGCTGCCACCGACCCCCGGCGAGGCCGCGGCGGCGCTCCCTGCGGAGCCCGACTGGCTGGCCGAGGCGCCGCGCGACGAGCGCGATCCGGAGGCGCGGCCGGACGCGGCGGCGATCGCCGCCCAGGAGCGCCACCAGGCCGAGGTCCTCGACTCGCGGCGGCGGGAGATCCTCGGGCGGCTCAACCCGGAGCAGGCCCGAGCCGTCACCACGACCGAGGGGCCCGTGCTGATTCTCGCGGGAGCGGGCTCGGGCAAGACCCGGGTGCTGGCGCACCGGATCGCGTACCTGGTCGGCGTCCAGCGCGTGCCACCGTTCCGGATCCTGGCGGTGACCTTCACGAACCGCGCCGCCGGTGAGCTGCGCGAGCGGATCATCCGGCTCGTCGGCGAGCCCGGCCGTGAGGTCCAGGCGGGCACGTTCCACTCGATCTGCGCGCGGGTGCTGCGACGCGATGGCGAGGCGATCGGGTTGGACCGGCGGTTCGTGATCTACGACACCGAGGACCAGCAGCAGCTCATGAAGCAGGTCCTGCGTGAAGAGGGCCTCGAGGCCAAGGGCGAGACCCGACCGGCGGCCATCCTCGGCGCGATCAGCCGGGCCAAGAACGAGATGCTGGACCCGGGCGAGATCCCGCCCCTCCGGCTCGCGACTGGCGTGACCGTCCAGATCGCGCGCCTGGCGCGGCTGTATGTGGCGGCGCTGAAGAAGGCGAACGCCCTCGACTTCGACGACCTCTTGCTCGACGCCGTGCGGCTGTTCGACGAGTCGCCCGAGACGCTTGCTCGCTACCAGGAGCGCTGGCGCTACCTGCATGTCGACGAGTACCAGGACACGAACCGCCCGCAGTACCTGTGGATCCGCGCGCTCGCCGCGAAGCACCACAACCTGGCGGTGGTCGGTGACGATGACCAGTCGATCTACGGCTGGCGCGGCGCCGACATCCGGAACATCCTCGACTTCGAGCGCGATTGGCCCAAGGCCACGGTGATCAAGCTCGAGCAGAACTATCGCTCGACCCAGCTGATCCTCGACGCTGCGCACGCGGTCGTGTCAAAGAACCTGGCACGGTCGGACAAGAAGCTGTGGACGGAGAACGCCCGCGGCAGGGTGATCGAGCGGTTCGAGGCGTACAACGAGGAAGAGGAGGCCGAATGGATCGTCCGTAGGGTCGAGGAGCTGACGGGCACGCGCGGCTCGGCGCTGACCCGGCGCGCCGACGACGGGGCGACCGTGAAGCTGCGGGACATCGCAGTCCTGTACCGGACGAACGCTCAGTCGAGGGCGATCGAGGAGGCGTGCCTGCGCTACGGGATCCGCTACCAGGTGGTCGGCGGCACCCGGTTCTACTCGCGGCGCGAGGTCAAGGACGCCCTTGCCTACCTGCGCGTGCTCCGGTCGGACGCGGATCAGGTCAGCTTCGAGCGCGTGATCAACGTGCCGGCGCGCGCGATCGGCGACAAGACGATCGGCGTGGTTCGGGCATACGTGGCGCGCGAGGGCGTGCCGTACTGGATCGCGCTGGAGCGGGCCGCGGAGGGTGAGCTGCCCGAGCTGGCCGGGCGGGCGCGTGCGGCGATCGCCGAGTTCGTGGCGCTGGTCCGGCGGCTGCGCTCGCGCATCGGCGTGCTCCCGCTCCCGGAGCTCCTCGACGACGTCCTGGAGCGCTCGGGCTACCGGGCCATGCTCGCGGACGGGACCGAGGAGGGCGAGGAGCGCTGGGCGAACCTGCTCGAGCTGCGCGAGGTGGCCACGCGCTACGACGACCTGTCACCCGAGGACGCGCTCGATCGGCTCCTCGAGGAGACCGCGCTCGTGGCAGACCAGGACAGCTACCAGGCCGACGCGGACATGCTTTCGCTCATCACGCTGCACGCAGCCAAGGGCCTCGAGTTCGAGGTCGTGTTCATCTCCGGCCTCGAGGAATCGCTGTTTCCGACCGGACGCGCCGTCGAGGCGGAGGGTGGCTTCAACCCGGATCCGCGGCCGATGGAGGAGGAGCGTCGTCTCGCCTACGTCGGGATGACCCGCGCCAGGCAACGGCTGTACCTCTCGCACGCCTGGCAGCGCGCGACGCGGCGCGGCCCGGGCACGAGCTGGATGGCCGAGCCCTCGCGCTTCCTCCTCGAGATCCCGGCCGAGCTCATGAGCGGGCCGAGCCTCGGCCCGCGGCCTGACCTCGCGGGTGATGGCGCCGACGACGCGCCGGACGACCTGAATCTCGTCTTCGGCCGTGGCGCGACCCGTTTCGGCCGCGCGATCCGGCCGGGTGGGGGAGCGTTCCGCGAGGGCAGTGGCCGGCCGGGCGCGCCGCGCGACGGCGAGCTCTTCCGGCCCTCGCGCGACCTCGTCGCGCGCCGCGACGCGTTCGCCGCGGGCGCGCGGTCCGGGACGTTCGGCCGGCGCCGGTTCGTCGACGCCTGGGACGACGAGTCAGCCGGCGACGCTGATCCGGCCGCCGATGCCGGACCGGGCACGCCGGCGGCGGAGCGGCGGATCCCGGATCGGCCGATCGTTCCCGGCGAGCGCCGCTACCGCGACGGCGACCGGGTGCGCCACGCCCGCTGGGGCGACGGCATCGTGGTCACCTCGAAGCTGACGAGGAACGACGAGGAGGTGACCATCGCCTTCCGCGACCCGCAGATCGGGCGAAAGACGCTGCTCGCGTCGCTCGCCGGCCTCGAGCTCACCGGCTAGATCGGCACGGCCGGGTCAGTCGCGATACCAGTTCGCTGGCCCGTCGTTGATGGCTCCCCACAGCGTGTCGGTGTTCGGGTCGTACTCGAAGAACCACGCGAACCCATCGGCGGCGCGAAGGACCAGGCGGGATCCGCAACGTCCCGAGTTGAACCTCGCGACGAGCCCATTGTCCGAGAACGTCCCGACGAGCATGCCGGTGAACACCGGCGTCGGCGCTCCGATGTCGACGCAGGTTGTGCCGAGCTCATCGATGTACTGGAGCTGCAGGTTCTTGCCGCCCTGGATGGAGAGGTGCTGCGTGCTGCCATCGACGGGATCGATGCTGGTCCACGAGCCTTCGACCGGCGAGGATGATGCGGCATCCACGACCGGGACGCTCATCGCCGCGCCCATCAATGCTGCGATCGCCACGAGTCCGAGCTTGCGCATATCGAGTCCCTCCGGGCCCTGCCCATGCATCCGGACGTCTTCGCCGGACCGCTGCAGGTACAGACCCTGATGGGCTGTTCGGCGGGTCAAAATGCGTTGAGGCCGCGCGAACATTGACCCGGCAGCGCCGCCGGCGCGGTCTGTGTCCGTGATGGGTTCGGACGAGGTTCCGCAGGCGTGAGCGGCCACGAGATCCGCTTCCGTGTCGCTGCTCGCGACGAGGCACTCGAGCGCGACATCGCCGAGTTCGTGGCAGCCCACTACCCGCGGCTGGTCCGCCTCGCCGGGCTGATCTGTCGCGACGCGATCGACTCGGAGGACGCGGTCCAGGCGGGCCTCGAACGGGCGTGGCGCCGTCGCGACAGCCTCGCGGACCCGGCTCGTCTCTCCGCCTGGCTCGACCGGATCGTCGTCCGAGAGGCGATCCGGCTCGGGCGAGACAGGCGCTCGCTCCGTCAGCGCCTCGAGCGTCTGCTCGGCGAGCACGACGACATCGAGCTCCCCGTCGCGCACGGCGAGGCGGATCCGGGAGCGACCGTGACCTCGCGGGCCGCACTGCGACATGCGTTCGAGTCACTCCCGGCAGCGCAGCGCGCCGTGGTCGCGCTGCACCTGTACCTCGGGTATTCGATCGCGGAGACAGCCGACATGGTCGGGGCGCCGCTCGAGACCGTCCGATCGCGGCTCCGCCTGGCCCGGGAGCAGATGCGGTTCCAGCTCAGCGAGGTCGTTCGATGACCCAGGCGTTCGGCGACGACCAGTTCGAACGCGAGCTTCGGGCGGTCCTGCACGACCGAGCCGAGGAGATCGCCTCGCGTGCGCACACGACGGGTGAGATGACGGCGAGGCTCGCGCCGCGACTGCTGCCGGCCGCCCGGTCGGCCGGCCGAGCCGCGCTGCTCCGATTCGTCCTCGTCGCGGTCGTGCTGCTGTTGCTCCTGATCGGGGCGCTGGTCGTCGGCACACGCCTCAGCCGCCCGCCCGTGAACCTGTCCCTGGCGGTCGATCTGCCCCTCGACGGCGAGCCCGCCGCGCCGCCGATCGTCGACGCGATCCGGCTTGCGATCCGTGACGCACACCTGCCTGCCGGGGTCTCGATCGACCTGCCCGCTGGCGGCGTGTTCGACGATTCCGCCGGGGGGTCGGCCACGGCAGAGCAAGGTGCAGACAGCGTCCGAAGCATCGCGGCCGATCCGCGATTCATCGCGGCCATCGGTCCATTCCACTCGTTCGTGGCCGAGGCCGCGATCCCGATCGCCAACGCGGCGGGACTGCTGCAGTGCAGCCCATCGAACACCGGTCCGGGGTTGACCCTCGGCGACGCGGCAGCATCGCTCAGGCCGCGACCGGATCGACCGAGCTACGTGCGCGTCGCAACGAACGATGATGCCGCGGCCACGGCCGCCGCGCGCCTGCTCGTCGGCGTGCTCGGGAAGCAGCGTGTCGTCGTCGTCACCACGGTCGCCCCGTGGGCCGGCGGTCGATCGGAGACGTTCGTGGCTGCCTTCCGCGCCCTCGGGGGCACGGTCGTCGCGAGAGGCGCCATCGGCGATGGCGGCGACGAGCCCGATGCGATTGCCGGTCTGGTCGCCGCGAGCGGCGCGGACGCAGTCTTCTTCGACGGGCCCGCCGCGGCAGGAGGGGGCGTGCTGGCGGCCCTGGCGAGCCGGGGCATCGACCTGCCGTTCGTCGGCCTGGACATCATCCTCGACGGCCCTCGATCGGCACCCGGTTCGTTCCTCGGCACGGCAGGCGCCGGCATCGCCAACGTCTATGGCGTCTTCCAGGCAGGCAGGGATGCGAAGCTCGGCCCGCAGGTCGAAGCGGCGTACAAGGCTGCCTACGGCCACGCGCCCGAGAACTTCGTGCTCAGCGGCTACGCCTGCGCCAGCGTCGTCCTCGAGGCGATCGGGCGGGTTGACGCCGCCCGAGTGACGACGCCCGCCGAGTGGCGCGAGGCGATCCGGGCCGAGGTGACAGCGACTGGCCGGGACTACGCGACGCCCGTCGGCACCATCGGCTTCGACGCGAACGGGGACGCGACGCCGCAGCGTGTCTCGATCTACCGCGGCGACGCCAGCACCGGCGATTGGACCTTCTGGCAGCTGCTCGAGCTGCCGCGGGGCACCTGATCGAACTGCGCGCCCAGGGCCGGGCGCGCAGCCGCCCACCCGCCCGGTTGGCCGGGCGGTACAGTCGCGGCGAATGACCGACCTGCTGCCGGCCGTCGACCTCGACGCCATCGTCAAGCTGGCTGACTTCGAGCCGATCGCGCGGGACCGCATGCTCGGGCCCGCCTACGACTACGTCGCCGGCGGCTCGTGGGACGAGATCACGCTCCGAGAGAGCGTGGAGGCATGGCAGGCGTACCGATTCGTGCCCCGCGTCCTCAGCGACCTTCGATCGATCGACCCCTCGGGGACGTTCCTCGAAAGGGCGTCCGCGCTGCCGATCGCAATCGCGCCGATGGCCGCGCAGGCCATGGCCCACCCCGGTGCCGAAGCGGAGATGGCGGCTGGTGCGGCCGCCGCGGGCATCCCCTTCTGCCTGTCGACGTCGTCGTCGATGTCGCTCGAGGACGTCGCCCACGCCGCGCCGGACGCGGAGCGCTGGTTCCAGCTCTACGTCATCGGCGGCTTCGACTACAGCCGGCGGCTCGTCGAGCGGGCGGAGGCGGCCGGCTACCGGGCGATCGTCCTGACCGTCGACCTGCCGGTCCTCGGCCGGCGCGAGCGGGACGTCAGGTCAGCGTTCGTCCTGCCGCCCATGTCCCACATGGACGCGGCGGATGCCGAACGCCAGCACCGCTATGGCGGCCTCGACGACCAGCGCATCGCCGGCCTCACCTGGGACTCGCTCGCGGAGATCCGCTCGTGGAGCTCCCTCCCGCTCGTGCTCAAGGGCATCCTCTCACCGGCTGATGCGAAGCTGGCGGTCGAGGCCGGCGCGGCCGGCATCGTGGTGTCCACCCATGGCGGCCGGCAGCTCGACCGCTCGATCTCGAGCGCGGCGGCGCTCGCGGGAGTGGTCGACGCCGTCGCCGGCCGGTGCGAGGTGTGGGCCGACGGCGGGATCCGCCGTGGCCTCGATATCGTGACCGCCATCGCGCTCGGGGCGACCGGAGTGCTCATCGGCCGGCCGTTCTACTGGGCGCTCGCGGCGGGCGGGCGGGCCGGGGTGGAGCGCGCAGCCGAGATCGTCCGCGGCGAGCTCGCACTTGCGCTGCCGCTGATGGGCGTAGCCTCGATCCAGGCTCTGAATCGTGGGTTTCTCGCCTAGACCGGCTCCCTGGTCGCCGGCGCCTGCCACTCCTCGCGCCGAAGCCTGTACAGCACGTGCCGCCGCAGCGGATCGCCCGGCGGCAATCGCGGATGGTCGAAGTCGTCATCCGGATCGCGGTGCATCCCGAGCCGCTCCATCACCCGACGCGATCGCAGGTTCGCCGGGACGGTGAACGACACGATCTCGTCCAGGCCCACGGTCTCGAATCCGAACCGGAGTGAGGCACGCGCCGCCTCGGTTGCGTAGCCGGCGCCCCATGCCTCGCGCGCCAGGCGCCAGCCAACCTCGACGGCGGGCGTGAAATGGGCCTCGAACGAAGGCCGGTACAGGCCGGTGAAACCGATCAGGGCCCCGTCGTCCGTCCGCTCGATCGCCCAGAGGCCGAAGCCGTGCTCGCCCCAATGCGCGACCATCCGCTCGACGAGCGCATCGCTCGCGGCGCGGTCCAGCGGCGTGGGCAGGTAGCGTGCCACCTCCGGATCCGCGTTGAGGGCGGCAAAGGGCGCCCGGTCCGCATCGCGCCACTCGCGGAGGAAGAGCCGGTCAGTCCTCAGCGTCGCCACGTCCACGCCATGATTCTGGCGGACCGCCGGGCGGCTGTTGCTTCCGTATCCTTGGTCGGGTGACGGACGTGGCGACTGCCGAGCAGGCGCTCGGCCTGGACGGGCTCCCTGTCGATCCGGCCCTGATCGCCGAGGCCGCCGCGCTCGAGGAGGCTGAGGCCGGCCGGCGTCACGCGGAGCTCGCCGACAGGATCGAGGCCGCGAACAGGGCCTACTACGAGGCCGACGCCCCGATCCTGACCGACGCGGAGTACGACCAGCTGTTCCGCCGGCTCGTGGCCCTCGAAGCCGCGTTTCCGGCGCTCGTGACGCCGACCTCGCCGACCCAACGCGTCGGTGCCCAGCTCGGCGGCACCTTCGACGAGGTGCGCCACCGCCGGCCGATGCTCAGCCTGTCGAACGCGTTCAGCCACGACGAGCTGCGCGCGTTCGACGCCCGCGTCAGGCGCGCGCTCGGCCTCCCCGCGGCGCCCGAACCCACGTCGGACCTGCGCTACGTCGCGGAGCTCAAGATCGATGGCCTCGCGATCACGCTGCGGTACGAGCGCGGCCGATTCGTCCAGGGCGCGACGCGCGGCGACGGCCTCACCGGCGAGGACGTCACGGCCAACCTACGCACCATCGCGACCGTCCCGGCGCGCCTCCACATGCCCGCTTCGCTCGACGCCCGGGGCGAGGTGTACATGCCCAAGGCCGAGTTCGCCCGGATCAACGCCGAGCGGGCGGAACAGGGCCTGCCCGAGTACGCCAACCCGCGCAACTCCGGCGCGGGATCGCTCCGCCAGAAGGATCCGTCGGTGACGGCCGCGCGCCAGCTCGCGACCTGGTCGTACCAGCTCATCGAGGATGACGAGACGGGCGTCGATAGCCAGTCCGCCGCACTGGCCCGCCTCGACGCCCTCGGCTTCGCCGTCAACCCGAACCGCGAATCCGGGCTCGACATCGAGGGCGTCATCGCCTTCACCGAGCGTTGGCGCGACGCACGCCATGACCTCCCGTACGAGACGGATGGCGTCGTCGTGAAGGTCGACCGGTTCGATCAGCAGGCGCGCCTCGGCATCGTCAGTCGCGCTCCCCGCTGGGCGATCGCCTACAAGTTCCCGCCCGAGCAGGTCGAGACCGTGGTCGAGGACATCGTCGCCTACGTCGGCCGGACGGGCACGCTGACGCCCGTCGCGCACCTGACGCCGACGAAGGTCGCCGGCTCGACCGTCGCCCGCGCGACCCTCCACAACCTCGACGAGGTCCGGCGCAAGGACATCCGCGTCGGCGACCACGTGATCCTGCAGAAGGCCGGCGACGTGATCCCCGAGGTCGTCCGGTCGCTGCCGGAGCAGCGCACGGGCACGCCGCCGGAGTGGGAGATGCCGGCCACGTGCCCCGTCTGCGCGACACCGATCGCCAGGGACGAGGGCGCCGTCCGCCATTACTGCCCGAACACCTCCTGCCCGGCGCGGGTCGGCCAGGAGTTCGGCAACTTCGTCGGCGGCATGGACATCGAGGGGGCGGGCTGGAAGACCCTCGAGCAGCTGCTGCAGACGGGGCTCGTGAAGCGACGCGGCGACTTCTTCCGGCTCTCGGTCGAGGACCTCGAAGGGCTGGATCGGTTCGGGCGGAAGAGCGCCGAGAACCTGCACGCGGCGATCCAGAAGGCCCGCCGTCGGCCGCTCGAACGGATCATCGCCTCGCTTGGCATCCCGCAGGTCGGCTGGACGACCGCGCTCGAGCTCGCGCACTGGCTGGCCGCGGAGGTCCCGCCCGGCGACGACTGGCTGCCGCGCGCGGCGGCCCACCTGCGCGACGTCGCCGGTGCCAGCCCGGAGCGGTTCCAGGAGATCGAGGGCGTCGGCCCCACCGTCGCGGCCGCGCTCGCCACGTGGTTCGCGCCCGGCGGGCCGGGCGAGGGCGTGCTCGAGGACCTCGCGGACGCCGGCGTCGAGGCGGAGCTGCCCGAGCCGCGTGTCGCCACGGGGGCCGGCCCGCTCGCCGGCAGGACCGTCGTCGTGACCGGCTCGATCGAGGGCTACAGCCGCGAGGAGGCGGAAGCTGCAATCAGGGCGGCCGGGGGCAAGCCGGCGGGCTCGGTCTCGAAGAAGACCGACTTCCTCGTCGCTGGTCCGGGTGCCGGCTCGAAGCTGGCGAAGGCCGAGGAGCTGGGCGTTCCCGTCGTGGCTCCGGAAGCGTTCGCGGAGCTCCTCCGGACCGGGTCCACGCCGGCGGGACCAGGGCGCTAGAGTCCGAGCATGATCGATGCATCCCGACCTGCGCCGGACCCGGTCGCCCAGGCCGCGGCCTACCAGAGCATGCTGCTCGAAGCCCTCGGTGACGACGACCCGGCGGACGTTCAGGCCGAGGCGCCCGCGAACATCCGGGCGATGCTCGCCGCCGCCGGGCCCGACCTGAGAACCCGACCCGCACCGCGCGAGTGGTCGGCCCTCCTGTGTCTTGCCCACATCGTCGACGCCGAGGTCGTCATGACCGGCCGGTATCGCTGGACGCTCGCGCACGACAGGCCCGAGCTCATCGGCTACGACCAGGACCTGTGGGCCGACAACCTCCACGGCGAGGACGATGATCCCGAGGTCCTGCTGCGGCTGTTCGAGCCGCTGCGCGCCGCCAACGTCGCGCTGTGGCGGGCCGCGAGCCCGGCGGATCGCGAGCGCGTGGCCGTGCACCGCGAGCGCGGCGCGGAGAGCTACGACCTGATGTTCCGGATGCTCGCCGGGCACGACCGCGTCCATCTGGCCCAGGCGCGACGTGCGGTGGAGGCTGTGCGCGCGAGCTCGCGCTGATCGCGGCGCCGAGACCGGTGCAAGCCGGGCGCGGCGAGGCACGTCAACCCATCGCGTGGTTGAACTGGCCCCAGATCCATTCCGGCCGCCACACGAGCGGCTCGCCGCGGAGCATCCGCGGCGCGGACCAGGTGAGGCGTAGCCCGACCTCGGTCAGACGCGCCAGGCCCTCGCTGTTCTCGTCGAGGAGCCCGACGCGGACGCGCCCATCGGGACCCGCCGCGCGACGCCGGGCGGTGAGGATGCGGAGCGCGGCCTCAGCGGTACGGGCGATCGTGGCCCCGCCGCCCCACGGGGCGCGAAGCACGTAGCCCTCGATCTCGCCATCGTCACCGGTGGTGACGCGTGTCGTCTCGGGGCCAGCCAGGCGCCGAATGGCTTGGCCGCGGTCCTCGCCCGTGCCGGCCCGATCGAGCCGCTCGATCGCCTCGAGGTCCGCCGCCTCGAACGCCCGGACACCATCTGGCTCGTCCGCCGGCGACAGGCCGACCGCCTGGAGGATGTGGTACTGGCTCTGGAGCTCGAAGCCCATCCGCTCGTACAGCCGGCGGCCCTCGGACGTGGCGACGAGGACCAGGGAGCGGCAGCCCGCGCTCTCGAGGCGGTCGATGATCCCCTGCGTGATCGCGCGACCCAGCCCGCGGCCGCGCCGGTCGGGCGCGATGAAGATGGTCCCGATCCAGCCGACAGGCCCGTTGGCAGTGCCGACGCCCGTCGCGACGATCTGTCCATCCGCCTCGGCCACCAGCGGCACGCATGCGGGCTGGCTCGTGGCGAACTCGAGCCACTCGCGACGGACGCCCCAGTCGTTGCCAAGGATCAGCTCCGCGGCCGCATCGACGTCGCCGGGCGTCATCGGCCGGATGGCCGGCGTGCTCATGCCGTTCAGTATCATCCGCCGGTGGCCGGACTGACCCGCACGGACGTTGAGCACGTCGCCTTCCTCGCCCGCCTCCGACTGACCGACGCGGAGCTCGATCGGCTCGAAGGCCAGCTCAACCACATCCTCGACCAGTACGCGAAGCTGTCCGAGCTCGATACCTCCGCCATCCCGCCGACGGCCCAGACGATCGAGCTCGAGAACATCCTGCGCGAGGACGTCGCAGGGCCCTCGCTCGCCGTCGAGCAGGTCCTCGGCAACGCTTCCGCGACCGACGGCGACTTCATCGTCGTGCCGCCGATCCTCGGCGGGGATGCCGGGTGATCCGGCGATGACCGCCGTCGCCGAGGTGACCCGCCTCCGCGGGCACGCGCTCGCCGGCCGCCTCCGCGCCGGCGAGCTCTCGTCGCGCGAGATCACGCTTGCCCACCTCGAGGTCGCCGAGCGGCAGAACCACGCCCTCAACGCCTGGCTCGTGATCGAGCGCGACAAGGCGCTCGCCGAGGCCGACGCCGCGGACGCGCGACTCGCCGCGGCTCGCGCGGAGGGACCGGCGGCCGTCGAGGCGTTGCACCCGCTCCTCGGACTCCCGGTTGCTGTCAAGGACCTCGTGTCGGTCGCGGGCGGCCAGTGCACCGCCGGCTCGCGCATCCTGGAGGGCTACGTCGCGCCCTACGACGCCCACATCACCGAACGGCTGCGCGACGCCGGCGCGGTGATCCTCGGCAAGACCAACATGGACGAGTTCGCGATGGGCTCGTCGAACGAGTACTCGGGCTTCGGCCCGGTCAGCAATCCCTGGGATCTCGATACGGTGCCCGGCGGGAGCAGCGGCGGCTCGGCGGTGGCCGTCGCGGCGTACCACGCGCCATACGGAATCGGCACGGACACCGGCGGCTCGATCCGCCAGCCGGCAGCGCTGACGGGCACCGTCGGCCTCAAGCCGACGTACGGGCGCGTGAGCCGCTACGGGATCGTCGCCTTCGCCTCGTCCCTGGACCAGATCGGGCCGTTCGCCCGCGACGCCCGTGACGCCGCGGCCCTCCTGCACGTGCTCGCCGGCCGCGACGAGCGCGACTCGACATCTGCCCCGGTGCCGGTCCCGGACGAGCTCCTGCGCCTCCCGGCCGGCGACGACGAGGCCGCCGCCTGGCTGCGGGGCAAGCGCCTGGGCCTGCCCGCGGAGTACTTCGTCAAGGGCATGGAGCCGGGCGTCGAGACCCGGATCCGAGCCGCCGTCAACGCGCTCGAGGCCGCCGGCGCGACGATCGAGGAGGTCTCGCTGCCCCACACGGACTACGGCCTGGCGACGTACTACATCGTGGTGCCCGCGGAGGCCTCGGCCAACCTCGCCCGCTACGACGGCGTGCGCTACGGCCGCTCCATCCGCCTGCCGGGCGCCGATTTCATCGCCGACTACCTGGCCACGCGCGGCGACGGCTTCGGGCCCGAGGTCAAGCGCCGGATCATGCTCGGGACGTACGCGCTCTCGGCCGGCTACTACGACGCGTTCTACCTCAAGGCGCAGAAGGTCCGGACGCTGATCAAGCGCGATTTCGACCAGGTCTTCGAATCGGGCATCGACGCCCTCGTCGCGCCGACGTCACCGTCGGTCGCGTTCCGGTTCGGCGCGCGCACCGCAGATCCCGTGGCGATGTACCTGTCGGACGCGTGCACCCTCCCGGCGAACATGGCCGGCATCGCCGGCGTCTCGCTCCCGTGCGGGCTGTCCGAGGGCCTGCCCGTCGGGCTGCAGTTCATCGGCCCGCCCTGGTCCGAGCTCGAGCTGCTCCGTTTCGGTCGCGCCTACGAGGCAATCACGGCGAGTGCCGACTGGCGCACGCTCGAGCCAACCCAGCTCGGCCTCGCCGACGATCGAGCGGGCCCGACGCCGGCGGGGCGCGCCGCCCGCCTCGCCGCCTGACCGCGACGGCTCAGCTGAACCCGAAGGTGCCCAGGATCTGCTCGAACAGGGCGAGGTCCTCGTCGGCGTGGCCCACCTCGGAGACCCACAGCACGTAGTACACGAAACCGCCCTTCACGGCGATGGACTCGTACACCTGGACGGTCTTGCCCAGCTGCTTCGACTTGCCGCTCGCAGACAGGAAGCGGGCAGTCGCTCCGCCGAGCGTCCCGGCCTCGTTCGAGACGGCCTTGCCGCCGACGAACGACTTCAGGGCCGTGGCCTCGACCTTCGCGATCGCGTTGAGTGTCGCGCCCTGGGTCTTGTGCCGGTTGCCGAGGACGTAGGCGTAGTACGGAGCGTCGAACTCGTCGGCGTCCTTGGCCTTGAAGTACGTCCAGTCGGGCGGTCGGGCGACCTGGAAGTGGTAACGGCTCGAGGAGAAGCGCTGCCACACCCCGCTCGGGATCGTCACTGTCTGTGCCTGGCCCATATGGCTGAAGACAAGATCGACCTGGAGCGAGCCCGCGACCGACTGTGTCGCCACCTTCTGCGACCAGGTGGCCCCGATCGCGGCGGTCACCGGCGTGCCGTCCTCCGCAACGAAGAACGCCAGGTCGACCTTCATGCCTTCGACGCCGGACACGCTCGACAGCAGTGAGCTGGGATCGAACCCGGCGGTCGACGTCGGGACCAGCTTGTGCACCGTCTGGCCCTGGCGCTGCTCTGTGCCCTCGTCCCTGAGCGAGCCCTTGGCGGCCGAGCCGACCTGGCTGGTGAGGTCACCCGAGCTGGACGTGACGGGAACCTCGAGCCAGGGCCCCTCGCCGTTCCTGAGATAGCGCTTGCCGGCGACCTGGATCGTCTCCACCTGCGCCTGCACGCCGCCGACGGTCGTGGCCGTGATTGTTCTGTTGTCCGGCCCGGAGAACGTCGAGTTCCCGCTCAGCCTCACCTGGACGAGGCCGACCGTGACCGTGCCCTCGAAGGTGACCACGCCGCTGTCGAAGTCGTCGGCGCGGTCCGTGAACAGCTTGACGACGTCCACGGGCTCGGTGGTCGGACTCGGGGCGGTGGTGACCTCCGGCGACGCGGCCGACGACGAGGCGGCCGATGTCGGGGTCGCCTGCGGCGCGGACTCGCAGGCAGTGAGCGCCGCTGCCGTGGCAAGCGTGAGCAGGCGGGCGCGCCACCCGCGCACGATGGTCCTCATCCCTCGTTCCCTCCTCGGGCTGCCCTCTCCCTGGCCGCCCCGCCTCGGCCTCCGGAAATTCGACCCCCGGCGGACGGCGCGCTGGCGGCACATTGCGCCCGATGATCGCGGCAGTCCAGCGCTTGTTTCACTCGTGTCGCCGCGTCGATCCCGGGGTCGGGTGGCCGGCTGGTCGGTTCCCGGTTGGGTCGGAGCGGTAGGCTTCGCAACGTGACGACGGCCCCGGCTCGCGCACCACTCGCGGATCGCGCCCTCGCGCAGCGCGTGCACGAGGTGCCGCCGTCGGGCATTCGCAAATTCTTCGACATCCTCGCCACGATGACCGACGTCATCAGCCTCGGGGTGGGGGAGCCCGACTTCGACACGCCGCGCTCGATCGTCGAAGCCGGCGTCGAGTCGCTGCGCGAGGGCCGGACCCATTACACGTCGAACTACGGCACCCTCGAGCTGCGCAGGGCGCTCGCCGCCCACCTCCAGCGCCTGTACGGCGTGGAGTACGACCCGAAGCGTGAGCTGCTCATCACCGTCGGAGCATCCGAGGCGGTCGACCTCGCGCTGCGGGCCACGTGCGACATCGGCGACGAGGTCATCCTGCACGAGCCCTCGTACGTGGCATATGTGCCCGCGATCGTGTTCGCCGGCGGCCGGGCGGTCCACGTCGCGACCCGCTTCGAGGACGACTTCGCCCTGGATCCGGCTGCGGTCGAGGCGGCGATCACCCCGCGGACCAAGGCCCTGTTCCTGGGCTATCCATGCAATCCGACGGGCGCGGTGCTGCCGCCCGACGTGCAGCAGGAGCTGGCGGCGATCGCCGAGCGCCACGACCTGCTCGTGTACAGCGACGAGATCTACGACCGGCTGGCGTACGGCACGTATCGGCACCGGGCCTTCTCGTCGCTGCCGGGGATGCGCGAGCGGACCATCCTGATGGGCGGCTTCTCGAAGGCCTACGCGATGACGGGCTGGCGCATCGGCTGGCTCGCGGCGCCTGCGGCGATCATCGAGGGCATCCTGAAGATCCACCAGTACACGATCATGACGGCGCCCACGGTCGCTCAGGACGCCGCGCTCGTCGCGCTGGTCGAGGGCGAGCCGGAGGTGGCCCGCATGCTCGCCGAGTACGACCGCCGCCGCCGCCTCGTGGTCGACGGGTTCAACGCGCTGGGGCTCGAGACGTTCGAGCCCCGTGGCGCCTTCTACGCGTTCCCGAGGATCACCTCGACCGGACTGGACGGCGAGACGTTCTCGCGGCGCCTGCTCGAGGAGGAGCGTGTCGCGGTGGTGCCGGGCTCCGCGTTCGGCCCGTCGGGCGCCGAGCACGTTCGCGCGTGCTACGCGACGTCGTACGAACGCCTCGAGGAGGCCCTCGTTCGCATCGGCAGGTTCGTGGACCGCTGCCAATCGAGGTAGGACGGTTGTCCGATTGACGGGCGACCTTCGGACTTCGACGATCGTGCGCGCGCCATACCGTTGCGCACTCAGGGGTACCACTCGACATGTCCTTCCACGGGCGATCGCTCGACGATCAGCCGCTGGCCGCCTACTCGACCGGGGTTGACCCCGACGAGGACGAACCGCTCGACGAGCCTGCCGCCGAACCGGCAGACATCCCCGCACGCCCGCTGACCCAACAGGACCTGGCCGCCGCGCTGGCTGACAGCACCGCGCCAGCCGCCCCGCCGGTTGCGATCCGCCCTCGACGCTCCTTCCGCCTGCCGTCGATCAAGCTCCCGAGCATCGGCCTTGGTCGCGGGAAGGCCGCTGCGCTCGACCAGGCCGCGCCGTTCAAGCCCGTCGCGCAGGCAGCCGCCGCGCCGGCCGGCCCCGTATCCACCTTCCAGGCGGTCGCGACACCCGCCGCGCCGCCGGCAGCGTTCCAGGCTGCCGCAACGCCTGTAGCGGCGCAGGCACCGTTCCGGGCCGTCAGCCAGCCGGCAGTCCAGCCGATCGGCAAGCCCGCCAAGCAGCCGAAGACACGCTCGGTCAAGGTCGGTGCGCCGGTCGCACCGGCGGGCATTCGCGGTCGCGGTCGCGTTCCCCCGACGCTTCTGCGCGACCCGCGCGTCCTCGCCGGCGGCGTGATCGCCATCGGCGTCGCGTTGCTCGGCTTCAGCCTGCTCACCGGTGGTGGCCCGGGCGCAGCGCTGGGCGGGCCGAACAGCAGCCAGGACAACACCGCGGTGCTGCCCACGGCCCCCGTCCTCGGCAACGCGACGATCGAGCTGACCACCGGCACGACCGGCACGATCACGCTGACCGGCGCCACGGGAGCCGGTCCGGCCGTGGACTCGCGCATCGACGCGACGTGGACGGATCCGAGCGGCCAGTCGCTCGGAATCGTCGGCCTGGCTTCCCAGGGGACGCGCACGACGGATCCCAACTTCGTGCTCACGTGGACGATGCTTCTCGACGGCAACCTGGTCACGTTCACCTCGCGTGACTCGGAGTGCACGATCGGCATGGCCGTCGCGCCGAAGGCCGTCCACGGCACGATCGTCTGCAAGAAGCTCAGGAGCGGCGACCACGTGATCGACCTGCGCGGGAGCTACACGACCTAGCGCCTCGGTCAGGCGCGGCCGTGTGCGACACTCGGCCGCGATGACCAGCACGGGAGCCACGCTCAGCCCGGGCGCCACCCTGGAGCGCTACGAGGCCGTGATCGGCGTCGAGGTGCACTGCCAGCTCCGGACGGCCTCGAAGATGTTCTGTGCGTGCTCGACGGCGTACGACGGCGCCCGGCCCAACAGCCACGTCTGCCCGGTCTGCCTGGGGCTGCCCGGCGCGCTGCCGGTGATCAACCGCCGCGCCGTGGAGCTGGTCCTCGCGACCGGCGCGGCGATCGGGGCCGAGACCCCCGCCGCGACCCGCTGGGATCGCAAGAACTACTTCTATCCCGACCTCCCGAAGGGCTACCAGATCAGCCAGTACGACCTGCCGCTCGCGTCGGCGGGCGAGCTTGCCTTCGAGACGTCAGACGGCCCGGTGACGGTCCGGATCACGAGGGCGCACCTCGAGGAGGACACCGCGAAGCTCGTGCATGCCATGGGCCCCGCGGGCGAGCGGGTCAGCCTGGTCGACTTCAACCGGTCCGGCGTGCCGCTCATGGAGATCGTCACCGAGCCGGACATCCGGACGGCCGAGCAGGCCCGCCGCTATGCGGAGGAGCTGCAGCTGCTCCTCCGGACGATCGGCGCCTCCGACGCCGACATGGAGCACGGTCAGCTGCGGGTCGAGGCCAACGTCTCACTTCGACCGCGCGGGGCAGAGGCGTTCGGGACCCGGGTCGAGGTCAAGAACATGAACTCGTTCCGCTCCGTGGAGCACGCGGTGGCGTTCGAGATCGAGCGCCAGGCAGCCGCCCTCGACGCCGGCGAGCAGCTGCGCATGGAGACACGGGGCTGGGCCGACGACCGCGGCGAGACCTACCACATGCGCAACAAGGAAACGTCCGACGACTACCGGTACTTCCCGGAGCCGGACCTGCCGCCGCTGCGGGTCGACGCGGCCTGGCTCGCGCAGATCCGCACGGAGCTGCCCGAGCTGCCCGCGGCCCGGCGCGCGCGCTACCGCGATGTGCTCGGCCTGCCGGCCGCGGACGCCGCGGTCCTCGCTGCCGACGCGGACGCCGGCCGCATGTTCGAGGCAACCCTCGCGGCCGGCAAGGGCATCGAGCCGAAACCCGTCGCCAACTGGGTGACGGGGGACTACCTCCGCATCCGGAACTCCGCGGAGGGCCCGGTCACCGTCGAGCCGGCGGCGCTGGCCGCACTGGTGGCCCTGGTCTCGGATGGCGCGCTCAACCGGACGTCCGCCCGACAGGTCCTCGACACCCACGTCGCCACCGGCGAGGAGGTCGAAGCGATCGTCGCGCGGCTTGGCCTGCGCCAGATCTCGGACACCGACGCGCTGGGACGCGTCGTCGACGAGGTGATTGCCGCGAATCCGGCGGCCGTCGCGGACGTCCGGGCGGGCAAGGCGCAGGCGATCGGCTTCCTCGTCGGCCAGGTCATGAAGGCGACGCGCGGGCAGGCCAACGCGGCGGTGGCCCGGGCCGCCCTGCGCGAGCGCCTCGAGGCAGCGAAGGGAGCCTGATGGGCGTCGTCCTGATCCTGCTCGGCATCGCCGCGATCGCCGCCGGCTACGCCCGCGCTCGCGGCCCGTGGGCCCGCTACCAGGCGCTCAAGGCGCAGGACGAGAACATCGCCCGCTACGAATCGTGGCGAGGTGGCCTCCGCGATTCGGGAACCACCGGCGCCTCCATCGCCATGGAGCTGCTGCGCAAGCAGGCGCGCGACGGCGCCCTGATCGCCGTCGCCGGCTTCGCGCTCGTCGTGCTGGGCTTGCTGGTCCGCTGAATTCCCGGACGCGCTAGCGGAGCAGGCGGCCCCGCTCGATCTGCGTGCACCGGTCCATGACCACGGCGACCCCGCCGGCCCGGGCGATGCGCGCCGCCTCGGCGCTCACGATGCCGAGCTGGAGCCACAGGCAGCGTGCGCCCACCGCCACCGCTTCGCGGGCGTGCTCCGGACAGAACTCGGCACGCCGGAACACGTCGACGATGTCGACCGGCCCGGTCGCCGCGACGGCTTCGCCGAGCGTCCGGTAGCAGGTCAGGCCCTCGACGACCTTCTCGTTCGGATGCACGGGCACGACGTCGTACCCGGCCCGGAGCAGGAATCGAAGGACGCCATTGGATGCGCGATGCGGCTTCGATGAGGCCCCGACGACGGCGATTCGACGGCTGGACCGGAGCAGCTCGGCGATCTCCGCGTCGCCGAGGACGTCGACGTCGAGGCGGCCTTCCTGGAAATCGATCACGTCCTGCAACAGCTGGCGTTGCTCATCGCCGGCCGCTCGATCGAACGGGCCGGTCAGGCGCGGGCCTCCCTGGCGAACGGCCGTCCGTCCGCCGCCGGCGGGATGCTGCGGCCCACGACCCCGGCCAGGATGATGATCGTCAGCAGGTACGGGAGCGAGGCGTATGCCTCGTGCGGGATGCCGTTGAGGAGGTCGCCGAGCTGTCCACTGGGCGGCCGCAGGCTGACGGCAACCTGGAGCGCGTCGGAGAAGGCGAACAGGAGGGCCGCGCCCCACGCCCCGATGGGCGTCCAGCGCCCGGTGATGACCGCCGCGAGCGCGATGAATCCGCGACCCGTGGTCATCCCGTTCTGGAAGGAGCTGGTCGCTTCGAGCGTGAGCCACGCACCGGCCAGGCCCGCGAAGGCCGCCGACATCACGACGTTGCGGTATCGCAGTCGGATGACGTCGACACCGACCGTGTCCGCCGCCTCGGGGTTCTCGCCGGTGGCCCGCGTGCGCAGGCCCCATCGCGAGCGGAAGAGCAGGACCTGCAGCACGATCACGATCACGATCACCGACATGGTGATCGGCCCCTGGTGCAGAAGGGCGTTGAAGACCCAGCCGACGACCGGAATCGAGGTCAGCTCGGCGGGCGGGTCGAACGTCGCGAAGATCCCCGCCCCGAGCCGTGGATTGGGTGAGATCAGGAGGCGGTTGAAATAGCCGGTGAGCCCGAGCGCGGCGATGTTGATGATGGTTCCGCTGATGATCTGGTCCGCGCGGATCGTGATCGAGAGCCACGCGTGCAGGAGGCCGACGGCCATGGCGGAGAGCACGGCGGCAGCGACACCGAGCAGCAGCGCGGGGGTCGCGCCGAAGATCGGCAACGGGTCCATCGGGAACGCCTGGGCCACGAACCCGGCGACGATGAAGCCCATGAACGCCGCGATCAGCATCATGCCCTCGATGCCGATGTTCACGACGCCGGAGCGTTCGCCGACGACGCCGCACATCGCCCCGAGCGCCAGGGGTGCGGCGAGGGCGATCGCGATCGGGGCAAGGTCAGGCAGGACATCGATGAGATAGACGATGAGCTGGAGGACGATCCCGATGACCGGGATCGAGAAGACGTCCATCAGAGCGACGCCTGCTTGCCGTAGGACCCGGTCGCCGCCTCGACCGGTTCAAGCCCCGACTTGGCCCGGCGGATTCGCAGCAACTGTCGAACGATCACGTCGGCAGCCAGGAACAACAGGATCACCGCCTGGATCACGTCGACCAGCTCCACGGGGATGTGCGCGTCGAGCTGCATCGGACCGGCGCCGGCCCGAAGCGCTCCGAACAGGAGTCCCGCGAGGAGGATCCCGACAGGGTGTGAGCGCCCGAGCAGGGCCACCGCGATCGAATCGAAGCCCACCGTCGTGCCATAGGACGCGGGTATGAAGTGCGTGGCGCCGAGGATGTCGAGACCCCCGGCGACCCCCGCCAGCAGCCCGCTCAACGACATGGTGAGGATGGTCAGGACCGCCGGCCGCATCCCGGCGTAGCGCGCGGCATCAGGGTTGGTCCCGACGGTCCGGATCTCGAACCCGAGGGTGCTCCGGAACAGCAGCCACCAGATCGCGGGAACGAGGAGGAGCGCGATGAGGATCCCCAGGTTCAGCCGGTCCAGGTCGGGGCTGAGGAAGCCCAGGGTCGGCAGCTCCGCGTTGCCCAGCGGCCCGGTGCGCGCGAACGAGAAGCCTGGCGCCTGGAACACGTTCAGGACCAGATACGCGACCAACGAGCGGCCGATGAAATTCAGCATGATCGTGGTCACGACCTCGTGGGCCCCGGTCCAGGCCTTGAGTGCGCCCGGGATGAAGCCCCACAGCGCGCCCGCGATTGCGGCGGCACCGAGCGCGACGGGGATCGCCACGATCGCCGGCGCCGTGGCGAGCATCGCCCCGATGCCGGCTGCCATCACGGCCCCAAGCAGGAATTGCCCGTCAGCCCCGATGTTGAAGAGTCCGGCCTTGAAGCCGAAGCCCACGGCGAGGCCGGCGACGATGAGCGGGGTCGCATTGACCAGCGTGTTCGTGATGTGGTCGAGGCCGAGGAACGCGCCCCCGAACAGGCCCGCGTAGACCTTGAACGGAAGGAGGAGATCGAAGCCCTGCGGGGTGAAGACGCTCGACGCGAGTGCCACGACTCCCGCCACGACGAGCCCGAGGATGACGGCGCCGAGCGGCACGGCCACAACCGGCCGGGCGCGATCCCAGAGCTGCCGGAGGCGGCTCATGACTGTGCTGCCTGCGCGCGCCCACCCGTTGCCATGAGCAGCCCGGCCTCCTCGCGCTTTGCGGTTCGACCGTCGAGGAACTCCACGATCCGCCCGCGATACATGACCCCGATCCGATCGGAGACCTCGAGGACCTCGTCCAGCTCGGCCGACACAAGCAGCACCGCGGTGCCTTCATCGCGCTTCTGGATGATCCGACGGTGGATGAACTCGATGCTGCCGACGTCGAGACCGCGTGTCGGCTGGTCGAGGATCAGGACCTTCAGGTCGCGACTGAACTCGCGGGCGACGACCGCCTTCTGCTGGTTGCCGCCAGACAGCGTGGACCCGGGGACGATCTCCGACGGTGTGCGGATGTCGTAGGTCTTGATCGCCTCTCGCGCCCACTCGCGGATCGCCTCCTCGTCTCGGACAAGGCCCTTCGCGAAGGGGGCACGGTAGTAGGAGGTGAGCACGAGGTTGTCGTCCAGCGGGAAGCTCAGCACGAGCCCGAACCGCTGGCGATCGCCCGGAACGAACGCGAGGCCGGCCTCGACGATGGATCGGACGCTGTGGCCGGTGATGTCGCGGCCGGCCATCGTGACGCTCCCGCGCGACGGCTTGCGCAGGCCGGTCAGGACCTCGACGAGCTCGTCCTGCCCATTGCCCGCGACGCCTGCGATGCCCAGGATCTCGCCCGCCCGGATGTCGAAGCTGACGCCTCGCAGGGCGTCCTGACGACGGTCGTCGCGCGCCCACAGGTCAGTCACGCTCAGGACCACGTCGGCCGGCTTCGAATCCCCGCGATCGACCACGAGCTCGACTTCGCGCCCGACCATCATCTCCGCGAGCTCGTCCTCGTCGGTCTCAGCGGGCCGTCGCGAGCCGACGACCTTGCCGCGCCTGATGACCGTGATCCGGTCGGCGATTGCCAGCACCTCATACAGCTTGTGGCTGATGAAGATGATGCTGTGGCCCTCCTTCGCGAGCCTGCGCAGGACCTCGAAGATCTCCTCGGTCTCCTGGGGCGTGAGGACGGCGGTCGGCTCGTCGAGCACGAGGATTCGCGCGTCGCGGTAGAGCGCCTTGAGGATCTCGACGCGCTGCTGGACTCCGACCGGGAGCCCTTCGACACGTGCGTTCGGGTCGATGTCAAACCCGAACTGCTGCGCGAGGCTCCGGATGCGTTCACCCGCCTCGTGGCGGTCGACGAAGACCGGGCCGGACATCGTCTCCGCCCCGAGGATGACGTTGTCGGCGACGGTCAGCACCGGGACGAGCATGAAGTGCTGATGGACCATGCCGATCCCGTGGGCGATGGCGTCGGACGTGCCAGTGATCTGGACCGGCGCGCCGTCGAGCAGGATCTCGCCCTCGTCCGGCGCGATCAGGCCATACAGGATGTTCATGAGCGTGGACTTGCCGGCGCCGTTCTCGCCGAGCAGCGCGTGGATCTCGCCTGGCCGCAGGTCCAGGTCGATGTGATCGTTGGCGAGAACGCCGGGGAACCGCTTGGTGATCCCGCGCATGGTCAGCGCCGGAACATGGTCCACCAGCGCGACCCCCTCGGACGGACCGGTCGAGGCAGGTGCGTCCGACCCCACGCCGGTAGGTTCCAGGCTCATCCGTCCGCTTCCGTCATCGGTCCCATGAGCAGGTGTGAGCGGGCCGACTGGTCGGCCCGCTCACAGGGCTTGGCGGCGCGTGCGAGAGCTACTCGGTGCCCTTCGGATCGCCGCAGTTCGTGACGCCACCGCAGGCGTCGATGGTGCCGCCCTTCATCGCGGCAAGTGCGTCGTCAACCTTCTTCTGGATCTCGGGGGTGATGAGGTCCTTGTGGTTGTGGAAGTCGCTGACACCCACGCCAACGGGATCGGACGCCGCGTCCAGCGAGATCGTGCCGCCCTTGTCCGTCTTGGTCTGGACCCGGTCGATCGCCGCGAGCACGGAGATCCGCAGGTGCTTCTCGGCACTCGTCACGATGCACGACTGCAGGTTGGGGAGTCCCGCCCACTGATCGACGTCGACGCCGATTCCCCAGACCTTCGCGTTGCACGCGGCCTCGAGGAAGCCGGCGCCGGTCAAGCCGGCGACCTGGAACAGGACGTCGGCCTTCTGGCCGATCATCTGCTGGCCCACGGACTTGCCGCCGGCCGAGTCGTTGAACGCCTTGGCGATATCTGTCGAGTAGTACTTCGACAGGACGGTGATGCTCGGATTGGTCGCCTTGGCCCCGTTGATGTAGCCCCGGATGTACTTCACCACCGGTGGGATCGAGTTGATGCCACCGAGCGCGCCGATCACGTTCGACTTGGTGATGCTGGCGGCGACGACACCCGCGAGGTAGCCGGCCTGCGCCTCGTTGTAGACGATTCCCTGCCGGTTCGGCAGCAGCGTGGCGGGATCGCCCTCGCACTTGAAGGTCGGGTCGGGCGCGGCGTTCTTGTCGATGCACACACCCTGGTCCGTGCCGATGAACTTGACGTTCGGATACTGCTTGGCCGCGATCGTCGTCGCGTCGCCCATCGCGAAGCCAGAGGTGACGATGATCTGGTAGCCGCGGTCGACGAACGCCTTGATGTTCGTGGCGTAATCCTTGGT
Organism: Patescibacteria group bacterium; assembly: GCA_035495215.1. Lineage (GTDB taxonomy): Bacteria > Chloroflexota > Limnocylindria > Limnocylindrales > CSP1-4 > UBA5189. The sequence goes on along the minus strand of DATJGH010000203.1, from coordinate 7,638 downwards.
GTCCTTCGTGACGATGTTGTCGATCTCGGCGTTGTACTTGGTCTTGGCGTCCTGGACGGCCAACCACGCCGCCTCGTTGAACGACTTGTCCTCGAGCGTCCCGACGTCCGTCACGAAGCCGATCTTCAATCCCGAGCCGCTCGGCGCCTGGCTTCCGCCGCCGCCGGTGCAGGCCGCGGTGGCGAGCGCGAGGCTCACGAGCAGGGTCAGACCCAGAAAACGGGTGCGCATGCTTCCTCCTCCAGTGTCGACAACCGCAGGGCGCCGTCCGAAGATCGGGGTCGTGCGGGGTCGGCAATCGGCCGCCTGACGGCGAACCGCTGATCCGGCATCGTAGCGGGTGGGCCAACCGCCGGGCAAGCGAATACGCGCGTCGCACGACGGCCACGGCCTGCCATCCTCTGAACCATGCTGCATGCCGTGCGCTACGTCGCCCTCGGCGACTCGTACACGATCGGGACCTCGGTCTCCGTGGCTGAGCGCTGGCCGAATCAGCTCGCCGCGCGCCTCGAGGGGATCGAGCTCGTCGCCAATCTCGGCGTGAACGGCTTCACGTCAGGGGACGTCATCGACGTCGAGCTGCCCCAGCTCCCCGCACTCCGACCGGAGCTCGTGAGCCTGCTCATCGGGGTGAACGACGTGGTGCAGCGGGTGCCCGAAGCCGCCTACAGGGGGAACCTCGGCGACATCCTCGATGCGCTCGGGCGGGCGGTCGGCGCCGGCCGCGTGCTCGTCGTCACGACGCCGGACTACACCGTCACGCCCGCGGGCGCTGACTACGGCGACCCGGCGACCCAGGCCCCGGCAATCCGGCGCAACAACGCGATCAACGTGGAGCTGGCGAGCGCCCGTGGCATCGCCGTCGTGGACATCCACGACCTGTCACTGGGGGCCGCGACGGACCGCGGGCTCGTCGCGAGCGACGGGCTCCATCCGAGCGGCGCGCAGTACGCGCTGTGGGTGGAGCGGATCGCGCCGGCAGTCGAGGAGCTGATCGCCAGGGCGCCTGGCGACTGATTCCCGGGCGGCTGCCGGCTGACGCCGGCGATACCGCCTCAGCCGGCCTTCAGGACGCGGTCTTGAATTTCCAGCTGGACGCCTTGAGCCTGTTGCCCACCGCGTCCTTGATCGACGAGCTCGCCTTGACCGTGTACGTCACCCCCGCGGCGAGGGTGTTCGCCGGGTTGATCGTCGCGGTGCGGGTCGAAGCGTTGTAGCTGACGCTCACGCTGATCTTGGTCGTGCCGCGCCACAGGGTCAGCCCGCCGGTCGCACCGCTCACCGGTTCGGTGAAGGTGACGAGGAGGTTGGCCGACCGCGAGACGCCGGTGGCGCTCGGCGCCGGGGTGCGCGACTTGAACCATGGCGCGCTGAAGTCGCCGGTGCCCGTCGGCGCGGTGAACGTCGAGGTGCCCCCGTTGAACGTGCGGGCCGGATTGCCGGCGAACGCGTACGTCCAGTACGGGTTGCTGGGCTCCTTGGTGATCCACTCGCGAGCGCCCGAGACGAGCTTGTGGGACAGATCCCACGAGTAGCGCACATCCCACGGCAGGTTGTCCCAGAAGATGTCGCCGTAGCTCTTGTCCGGGTTCGCCAGCAGGTCGCCGATCACGCCCGTGACGTGGTGGCCGGCGAAGTAGCCGCTGCCACCGAGGGCGCTGATCATCGGCCGCGAGTAGTAGGCGAGGTGGGCGTACGCGTCCGAGTTCGTCGCCATGGCCGAGCCGTCCTCATTGCCGCCGGCCGTGTAGCACGAGCCGATGTAGACCATCACGAAGCCCGGAGCCGGCGCGATCGCGCCACCGGCGCAGTACTTGCGCTGGTCGGCGCCGTCATTCGAGGTGAGATGGCCTTCGAGGGCCTTCTCACCGCAGTAGACGAGGGTGTGATTCGCCCACGAGTCCTGGTCGCCGTGGGTCGTGGTCGTGTTCAGGCCCCACCCGTTGTTGCGATCCGCCAGGAGGCTGCCGTGGTACGGGTTCGGGTAGCCGCTGCCATGGCCGAGGTAGACGATGATGTTGGCGCCGGCGACGGCCGCGCGGACCTTGGCATACGTGGCGTTCGGCGAGTAGGCCTTGGCGACGGTGGCGCCCATGGAGATGGCCTGCTGCGCGATGTCATCGGCGTGCTGTCGGTTCCAGGACGTGTTGCTGCCCATCGGGCCGACGATCAGGGCGACCTTGAACGGGGTTTCGGCTGCACGGGTCGGGGTCGGGGCGGTGAGCGGCACCGCGAACGCCAGGGCAAGCGCGGCGGCGGTGATCAGTCGAAACGCGGGCACGGCGTTCGGCTCCTCTTTTCCTGTCGCCTCGGGCGAGAACTTCGCGCCCGTGCGTCCTGGCGACTCCTCTCGGCCGGACTGTGCCGCCGGAGGGCATCGATTCCCATGGCCTGATCGTCCCGCCGCGGAGTGGGCCGTTTCCTGGGCGCACCGTAACGGGCAGGCTATCTATTTCACCGAGGAGGGAGCACACTCGTCGCCCGACGGGTGGCGACGACGCACGGTCGCCCAATCTGGTCGTCGTGACCGTGCAGAGCCGAATGACGAAACCGACCCGCCCCGACACCCGCAAAGGGGTCCATCGTGCCCGTCGTTCGTCTGCTGGCGGCATGCGCCGCCGTCGTGCTCGCGCTGACTGTTGTCACCACCGGGGTGGCGGCACGCTCGGGCGCCGGCTTCCATCTCGACAAGACCTGCGCGGAGGATTCGGCCGAGCCCCTCGGCTACGTCTGCACGGTGCAGCACGCCGATTTCAAATGGTTCCCGGCCGGAACGAAGGTCCACTACACCAGCCAGAACGAGGCCGGCGACGTCGTGCAGGCGACGATCCGGATCAAGAATGGCAGCACGGACGGCGCCTGCGTCTGGAGCAGCCCGGTGAACGCGGTCTGCACGTTCAGTCCAGGAACCGGACGCCTGACCCAGTTCCACCTCGTGGTCAACGTCACGGCGAACGCCGACCAGTCCATCTGGTACTGGGACGGAAGCTACTGGTTCGGCGGCTGACAATCGCCTCCAGAGACACGCCACCGGTCGAGCCGGACCCCGCCGCGGGGCCCGGCTCGATGCATGAGCGGCGCCATCGGCTCGGCGGCCAGGCGGGGGCGCTGCGGCTAGACTGACGACGCCCCCAACCTCGAGCCCGGCGAGCCGGCGCGAGGCATCGAGACCGATCTGCTGAGCCGCTGGTGCCGCCTTGACGCTCGCCTCCAACGACTTCGTCCACCTCCATACGCATTCCGAGTTCAGCCTTCTCGACGGGCTCGGGAGGATCACGGAGCTCGTCGACGAAGCGAGCGCGAAGGGCTTCGACAGCCTCGCGCTGACCGACCACGGCGCCCTGTATGGCGCGGTCGCGTTCTACCAGGCGGCGCGGAACAAGGGCATCAAGCCGATCATCGGCGTCGAGACCTACATCGCCCGCCGGTCGATGACCGACAAGGAGGGCAAGGCCGACGCGCAGCCGTTCCACCTCGTGCTGCTCGCCACCGACACGACCGGCTACCGCAACCTGTGCCGGCTCGTCAGCGACGCCCACATCGACGGCTACTACTACAAGCCGCGGATCGATCGCGAGCACCTGGCCCGACACAGCGAGGGGCTCATCGGCCTCTCGGCCTGCCTGAACGGCGAGGTCTCGCGGGCGCTGGAGGTCGACGACTGGGACCTCGCCCGCAACGTGGCCGGCGAGTACGCCTCGATCTTCGGGAAGGACCGCTTCTACCTCGAGCTGCAGGACCACGGCCTGCCGGAGCAGCGGCGGCTCAACGAGCAGCTGCTTCGTCTCGCTCCGGAGCTCGGGCTGCCCAAGGTGGTCACCAATGACCTGCACTACGTCCGCCGCGAGCAGGCGCCGGCGCACGACGTGCTGCTGTGCGTCGGCACGGCCTCCAACCTCGATACGCCCGGCCGCCTCAAGTTCGAGACCGACGACTTCTTCCTGAAGTCCGCCGCGGACATGGCCGCGCTGTTCCCGGATCACCTCGACGCGATCACGAACACGAAGCGCATCGCCGAGATGTGCGACCTCGAGCTGCCGCTGGGCCAGCTGCGGATCCCGCACTTCCCGGTGCCCGATGGCGAGACCGTGGAGTCGTGGCTGCGCAGCGAGTGCGAGCGCGGCCTCGAGTGGCGCTATGGCACCCCGACGCCGGAGCTCAAGCAGCGCCTCGAGTACGAGCTCGGGGTCATCACCTCGATGGGCTACGCGGGCTACTTCCTGATCGTCGCGGACTTCATCCGGTTCGCGCGGGAGCAGGGGATCCAGACGACGTGCCGCGGCAGCGCGCCGGGCTCGATCGTGACCTACACGCTCGGCATCACCCCGGTCGACCCGATCGCCTACGACCTGCCGTTCGAGCGCTTCCTGAACCCGGACCGGGTGACCATGCCCGACATCGACGTCGACTTCCAGGACGACCGGCGCGACGAGGTCATCGCCTACGTCTCGCGCAAGTACGGCCAGGACCACGTCGCCCAGATCATCACCTTCGGCACCATGCTCGCGCGGGCCGCCATCCGCGACGTCGGGCGGGTGCTCGGGCACAGCTACGGCGAGGTCGACCGCGTCGCCAAGGCGGTCCCGAACCAGCTGGGGATCAAGCTCGACGAGGCCCTGGAGTCGGCGCCGCAGCTTCGTGAGCTCTACGACGCCGATCCCGGCGTGAAGCGGACGATCGACTTCGCCCGGCAGCTGGAGGGCGTGGCCCGCAACGCGTCCACGCACGCCGCCGGCGTCGTCATCGCGCGCGAACCCCTCACCGAGCTGATGCCGCTCCAGAAGGCGACCAACTCCGACTCGCTGATGACCCAGTACGAGATGCACGCGATCGAGGCGCTGGGCCTGCTCAAGTTCGATTTCCTCGGCCTCTCCAACCTGACGATCCTCAAGAACGCCGTCGACCTGATCCGGGCCCACCGGGGCATCGAGATCGACCTCGACAACATCCCCCTGGACGACGCGAAGACCTTCGAGCTCCTGAGCACCGGCGAGACGACGGGCATCTTCCAGCTCGAGTCCGCCGGGATGCGCCGCTACGTCCGGGAGCTTCGCCCCACGTCCGTGTTCGACCTCGCGGCCATGGTTGCGCTGTACCGCCCCGGGCCGATGGACAACATCCCGGCCTACATCCGGCGCAAGCACGGCCAGGAGGCGGTGACCTACCTCCACCCGCTGCTGGAGCCATTCCTGGCCCGGACGTACGGGATCTTCGTCTACCAGGAGGACATCATGGCCGCGGCCATGGCCCTGGGCGGCTTCACCGGGCCGGAGGCGGACACGCTCGGCTACGCGATCCGCAAGAAGAAGTCGACCGTGCTCCGCGCCCAGAAGGAGAAGTTCGTGACCCGCGCGGCGGAGCGCGGCGTCCCGCCGGCGGTCATCGACCAGGTCTTCGCCGCGTTCCAGCCGTTCGAGCGGTATGGCTTCAACAAGGCCCACGCGACGTGCTACGGCCTGATCGCCTACCAGACCGCGTACCTCAAGGCGAACTTCACGGTCGACTACATGGCCAGCGTGCTGTCGGCCTTCCGCGACAACGAGGAGAAGGTCGCCGCGGCAGTCGCGGAGTGCCGCCGCCTGGGCATCGAGGTCCGGCCGCCGTCGGTCGATCGGAGCTCGGTGGAGTTCACGGTCCAGGACGAGGCGATCCGGTTCGGGCTCCTCGCGGTGAAGAACGTCGGCGAGCTGGCGGTCCGGAACATCGTCGACCAGCGCGAGGCGGAGGGCCCGTTCAAGTCCCTCGGCGACCTGTGCCGACGCATCGACCTGCGGCTGGCCAACCGCAAGGTCCTCGAGTCGCTGGCCAAGGTCGGCGCGCTCAACGCATTCGGGCACCCGGCGCAGGTGCTCGAGGGCCTCGACGACGCCATTGCCGCGGGCGCCGCCACGCAGCGCGACCTCGCCACGGGCCAGACGTCGCTGTTCGACATGGGCGCGGCCGAATCGATGGTGATGGAGCGGGCGCTGCCCAACGTTCCCGAGGCGCCAGTCCGCGAGCGCTTGCGCTGGGAGAAGGAGCTGCTCGGCCTGTATCTCTCGGAGCACCCGATGGGCGAGGTCGCGGATCGTGTCGGCGAGTTCGTGACGGCGTACTCCGGCGACCTCAAGGACGAATCCCTGGACGGCCAGCGCCTCGTCGTCGGCGGGATCGTGGTCGGATCTCGCACCGTCATCACCCGGACGCGCTCGACGATGGCCGTCGTGACCCTCGAGGACCTGCAGGGCTCGATCGAGGTCGTCGTCTTCCCGCGCCTGTACGAGCAGACGGGTCCGATCTGGCAGGAGGGCGCGATCCTCCTCGTCGCCGGCCGGGTCGACCACCGGGGCGAGGAGGTCTCGCTCCTCGCCGACGTCGTCGTGCCCTGGGATGATGCGGTCGCGCGCGGGCCGGAGGCCTTCGCCCGCGAGGTCGCGGCAGGGGATCGGGGAGCGCCGCGGCGTCGGGCTCCGGTGCCCGTGGGTCCGGGCGGCGGCGGCGCCACCTCGCCCGGACCATATCCGTCCGGCCAGACGACGCCCGTGGCATCACGGCCATTCGGAAGCAACGGAAACGGCAACGGCAATGGCACGAGCGGCGGGACCGGCCATGGCCCGGGCGTCAACCCTCGCGGCTCCGTCGGCCCAGGGGCTGATCTCCGATCGTTCGGCCTCGGCCGCCGCCCCGAGGTCGAGTACGTCTCGCCACTTCGCGGAGGCGTCATGCCCGAGGGCGGACCCCTCGAGCGGCCGGGCTCGACGACCAGCTCCGCTGCAGCCTCGACGGTGGTCTCGACGCTCCCGCGGATCGCGCCGGCAGAGCCCGTCGGCACGTACGCCGAGGCACCGGGCGACCCCGGGCTCGTCGACCACGATGTCGAGCCGGCGCTGCCGGACGAGGCGCGCACTCGCGCCGCCGCCGAGGCATCGGCCATCACCGAACCGATCGAAGCCACACAGGTCGGCAGCGTCCTCCATGTCCGCTTCGGCGGCGCGCCCGCGACGCAGCTCGTGAGCGCGATGGAGACGTTCCGCCAGCTCGCGCGCGAGCGGCCGGGCGACACGCGCGTGGTCGTGCATGTGCCCACGCAGGGTGGATCGGCGCTGCCGATGGAGCTGCGTCGCGGGGTCGCCTACGACGCGGAGCTGCTCGCCGAGGTCCGCCGCAGGCTCGGCGACGCAATCGTCCAGCTGACGGTCGCGCCGCTGGGTACCTGACAGCCCGTGTCAGGATGCGGTGCTACGGTCGGGCAATGCATGCAGCACCGATCATCCTGGTCCCCGGGTTCTGGCTCGGGGCGTGGGCGTGGGACGAGGTCAGCTCGATCCTGCGCGAGCAGGGCCATCACGTCGCCGCGCTGACGCTGCCCGGCCTTGAATCCATGGACGCCGATCGCTCGAACGTGCACGCGATCGATCACGTCGACACGATCGTCCGCGCCGTGGAGACCGCACCGGCGAAGCCCGTCCTCGCGGTCCACAGCGCGACAGGTTTCTCGGGCTACGCGGCCAGCGACCGCGTTCCCGACCGGATCGCCGCGATGGTCTACGTCGATACCGCACCCGGGAAGGGCGCGCCCGATCCCGACTTCGCTGACGCGGAGAAGCCACTCGACTGGGACGACGTCTCGAAGGAGGAGAACCTCGATGGGCTCTCCGA
>DATJGH010000202.1:0-21922 GCA_035495215.1 Patescibacteria group bacterium | reverse complement strand
GCCATGTAATCGCACACGTCGAGCATCGCCTCGGAGCCGCAGCTGATCAGCCGGCTCCACCCGATGCGCGTGCCCGCGTTCATGAACGCGTTGGTGACGCTGCCGGACTGGGCGATCCCGACGGCGCCGCCCCGGCGCATCTCGGGCAGGTCGTCGTAGTACGTCGCGCTCGGCACGTGCAGGTCGATGACGCCCATGCAGTTCGGTCCGAGGAGGGCGATGCCGGCCTCTGCGGCGATCGCCGCGACCTCCGCCTGCATCCGGGCCGCGGGTTCGCCGCCCTCGATGACGCCGCCGCCCGGGATGATCACGGCGGGCACGCCCAGCGCGGCCGCGTCGCGCATGACGGCGGTCGCCCGCGGAGGGCTCACGGCAGCGATCGCGATGTCCGGCACCTCGGGCAGCGCAGCGAGGGCCGGGTAGCAGGGCGAGCCGTCGATGGTGTCGTACTTCGGGTTGACCAGGTGGCAGCGGGTCGCCGCGCCGATGCGCTCGATGTTGCGCCGGAAGATCCCGACCGTGTCCGTGTTCGGGGAGGCGCCCACGAGGGCGATCGAGCGCGGGGCGAACAGCGGCCGAAGGTCGATCGTCGAGCGAGCAGCCTCGGGCTGCTCCCCCGGGGGCTGCTCCCCCGCGCGTCGCGGCGTCATCGCCACCGTCACCCGACCACCCTGTCCACGCCGCGCCGCTCGAGCGATCGGGCGATGATCAGGCGCTGGATCTCGCTGGTGCCCTCCCAGATGCGGTCGACCCGGAGCTCGCGCAGGTAGCGCTCGGCCGGGTTGTCGCGCATGTAGCCACGGCCGCCGAAGACCTGCACGACCCGGTCCGCACAGATGAAGGCGGCCTCCGAGGCGAACAGCTTGGCCAGCGATGCCTTGGCGTGCACGACCTTGCGGTCGGCGCCGCTGTCGGCCAGCCAGGCTGCCTCGCGGGTGAGCAGGCGCGCGGCGGACGCGTCAGCGGCCGAGTCGGCGATCGGGAAGCTCACGCCCTCGAAGTCGAAGATCCGCTCGCCGAACTGGACACGCTGCGTCGCCCAGTCGACCGCGAGGGTCAGCAGCCGTTCCATCGCCCCCGTACAGCGGGCCCCGATGTGGATGCGCTCGGTCACGAACCACTCGTTGGCGAGGTCGTCGGCGGCCCCGATGTCCCCCAGCCGCGCGCCGTCCGGGACGCGGACGTCCTCGAGCACGAACTGCGGGTGACGGTCTGCATAGGTATGCATGTAGTCCGGATCCGCGGCCATGCGCACGCCCGGCGTGTCGTAGTCGACGAAGAACAGCGTCGGTTTCCGGTCGTCGCCGTCGACGACCATCGCCTGGACGACCATGAAGTCGGTGTTGTCCGGGCCCGTCACGAACCACTTCTCACCGTTGATGATCCAGTCGCCGCCGTCCCGGACCGCCGTCGTCGACAGTGTTCGCGCATCGGACCCGGCGCCCGGCTCGGTGACCGCATACGCGCCGAAGCGGTCGCCGCGGAGGCTCGGCTCCAGGTAGCGCCTGCGTTGCTCGGGCGAAGCGTGGACGAGGACGTCGTAGGCGCCGGGCACGAAGCTCCACAGGCCGCCCGTGACCTGGCCGTACTGCTCATGGACGAGGACCTGCTCGAAGACCGTCCAGCCCTTGCCGCCCACCTCGACCGGCAGCTCGCCACCGGCGAGGCCCGCCTCGATCGCGAGGCGGCGCAGCTCCGTGCCGCGCGCAGGTGGAAGCCTGCCGCCGGCGCGCTCCAGCTCCTGCTCGACCGGCTGGAGAACCTCGGTCACGAACCGCCGGGCGGTATCGCGCAGGGCCTCCTGGGCCTTGGTCAGGGCGAGGTCCATGCCCTCGGCAGCCTCAGCTGCGAGCGGCCGCAGGCGCGGCCGTGCGTCCAGTCCCGTTGCCGGCGCGCGCGCCGGCCCGCACCCCGCGCAGCCGGCCGCGCTCGCGATCCTTGATGATCGCCGCCGCCGCGAGCTTGCCCGGTGCGCCCATGACGCAGCCGCCGGGGTGCGTCCCGGAGCCGCACTGGTAGTAGCCCTCGATGGGCGTCCGGTAGTTCGCCCAGCCGATCGCCGGCCGCATGAACCACATCTGCGGCGCGAGGAACTCGCCGGCGAAGATGTTGCCCTCCGACAGGCCCACCGTGCGCTCGATGTCGAGCGGGGTCCGGACCTCGCGCTGCAGGACCAGCGAGCCGAAGCCGGGGAAGAACGACTCGAGCGTCGCCTGGACGGTGTCGCCGAAGCGCTCCTTCTCCGAATCCCAATCGCTCTCGCGCAACTCGTACGGCGCGTACTGGACGAAGCAGCTCATGACCGCCTTGCCCGGCGGCGCCATGTCCGGGTCCACCGTCGACTGGATGGCCGTGTCGATGTACGGCCGCTTCGAGTACCAGCCGTACTTGGCGTCGTCGAAGGCGCGCTCGAGGTACTCCATCGACGGACCGATGTTGGTGAACCCGCGGAACTGGTCGGTGCGATCGCCGAGGGTCGGGAAGCGCGGGTACCCGTCGAGCGCGAAGTTGACCTTGGCCGAGGTGCCCTGGAAGCGGAACCGACGGATCTCCTCGACGAGGTCGGTCGGCAGCTCGCGCGGATCGACGAGCTCGAGGAAGGTGTGTCGCGGGTCGACGGCCGAGACGATGACGGGCGCGTGGAGCTCCGAGCCGTCGGCGAGGGCGACGCCTGTTGCCCGGCCTTCGCTGGTGACCACGTGGTCGACCGGCGACTCGAGCCGGATCTCGACGCCGAAGGATTGCGCCGCGCGGGCGAGCACCTTGGTGAACCCGCCGTTGCCCTGCTTGTGGAACGCCCACGCGCCGAACTCGCCGTCGTGCTCGCCGAGGAGGTGGTACAGCAGGACGAGCCCCGAGCCCTGCGAGTACGGCCCGACCTTCGTGCCGATGATCGCGGACGAGGCCATGTAGCCCTTCAGGATGTCCGACTCGAAGTAGTCGTCGAGGAAGTCGGCGGCGGACCCGGTGAGCAGGCGGATCGCGTCGTGGAGCACCTTCCGATCCAGGCCGCGGAAGCGCGAGGCCATTGCGGCCAGCCGGATCAGCTCCTCCGGATCGTCGCTCCAGAAGTCGGGGGGCGCCTCGTCCATGAGCGGCTTGATCGCCTGCAGGACCTTGTTGACGTCGTGGTTGAACGCGTCATAGGCGTCGGCGTCGTGCTTGGACTGGCGCTCGATCTCCTTGTGGTTCTCGCCATGGTCCTGGCCCAGGAGCATGTAGTCGCCGTCCTCCTTCGGGCAGAAGGTCGTGGGCATGAGGATCGGCATGAACCCGTGCTTGACCAGGTCGAGGTCGTGGATGATGTCCGGGCGAAGCAGGCTCAGCGCGTACGAGAACGTCGTGAACCAGAAGCCGGGTCGCAGCTCCTCGGTGATCGCCGCGCCCCCGAAGATCGGCCGGCGCTCGAGGACGACCGTGCGCAGGCCCGCCTTCGACAGGTAGGCGGCGTTCGTCAGCCCGTTGTGGCCGCCGCCGATGACGATCGCGTCGTAGGTCCGCCCTTCGCGCGTCGAGCGGCCGTTCGTCGGCTTCGTGACCCGCTTCGCGCCGTTGGTCTTCGCCATGTCAGGCGGTCCTCCGCTGCGGGTTGAACAGGGGCAGGCGGGCGACCTGCGCGTCGAAGTATTCGTAGCGGTGGCTGACCGGCAGCTCGAGCTTGACCCGCGAGCCCGGCGTCGCGAGCGCCAGCGGGACCCGCGCCAGCGCGATGTGGCGCTGGAGCATCGGCGAGTACATCTGGCTCGTCGCGTAGCCGAGCTGGTTCAGGGAGTCGTCGTAGACGTAGTACTCGTCCTGGATCGGCGTGTGGTCCTTGGGCGGGATCAGGCCCGCGGCGTCGTAGATCCGGTCGTAATCGCGCCAGTCGACGACGATCCCGGTCAGCTGCCAGCGCGAGGTCCGCTCGCGGAGCTCTCGCTCGATCGCCTCTCGGCCGATGAACGCGCGATGCGCGCCGTTCGTGCCGTTCGTCGGGGCGGCGCCATTGCCGCCGGCCGCGGCGGGCGGCGCGAGATCGCGGAACATCCAGCCCAGCCCAAGCTCGATCGGGGTCGTCCGGTCGGCATCGGTCCAGGCGAAGCGGGCCGAGTGGAAGTCCACGTCGAGGAGCACGAGGCCGGCTTCGATGCGGGCCATGTACAGCGCGGTCATCCCGAACGGGATCACGCCGCGACCCCTGCCCGCCGCGGCGACCGCGTCCCAGACGGTGATCGCGTCGGCAGCGGGCGCCCAGATCTCGAAGCCCAGGTCACCCGTGTAGCCCGTCCGCGAGACGAGCACCGGGACCTTGGCGATCTTCGTGCGCGTCAGCCCGAAGTACGGCAGATCCTTCGAGGCCGGCGCGACCGCGCTGAGCAGGTCGCGCGCGTAGGGGCCCTGGACCGACAGGACGCCCCAGTCCTCGGTGACGTCCTCGACCGTGGCGTCGAGCCGGCCGAGGAGCGACTCGAAATAGGCGAGGTTCGGCTCTGCGGCGGTGAGCATGTACTCCTGGTCGGCGACGTGGAGCAGGACGCCGTCCTCGACCACGAAGCCGCGGTCGTCGCACCACAGGGTGTACTGGGCGTGCCCGACGGCGCACTTCCGTGGGTCGCGCGCGAGGACGCCGCCGAGGAACCGCTCCGCGTCCGGGCCGCTGATCCGGTACTTGTACAGGGGCGACGTGTCGAACAGGCCGGCCGCGTTCCGGATCGCGAAGTACTCGAACTTCTCGGACATCTGGTAGCGCTGCGCCACCAGGCAGTTCGACCAGTGTTCCCACAGCCCTGTCTCGTTCAGGGCGCTCGTCCGCTCGTGGAACGGGGTCGTCCGGATCATCGAGGCCGCCTCTCCCCTGCGCCGTGCCGCGGCGGGCATGGTACCCCGCTATTGGACACTTGCGCAATATCGGCTACAGTGCCCGGCGATGGCTCGCATGTCCGCCGAGCGACGCCGGGACGCGATCGTCGACGCCGCGCTCTCGGTGGCGCGGCGCAAGGGCCTCGCCGCGACGACGGTGCGCGACGTCGCCGCCGAGATGGGCAGCTCGAGCGGCCTCATCCACCACTACTTCGAGACGATGGACGACGTGGTCGCGGCCGCGTTCGAGCGGGTCGCCGGCCGGGACCTGGTCGAGACCGAGGCCCTGCTCCAGGACGCCGGCAACCCGACCGCGGTGGTCCGCGGCTTCCTGAGCTCGTACGCCCCGGTCGGCGAGGACTGGGCCTTCCAGCTCTGGCTCGACGCCTGGGCCGAGGCCGCGCGTCGGCCGGCGCTGCGCGAGGTCTCGAGCCGGCTGAACCGGGCCTGGGCGGCGATGCTCGAGCGGGCGATCCGGGATGGCGTCGCGCACGGCGAGTTCCGCAGTCCCGACCCTGCGGGCGCGGCGTGGCGGATCCTGTCCGTGGTCGACGGCCTCGCCCTCCAGGTCGTCGCGCACCAGACGATCGTCGACCGGTCGGACATGCTGGCCTGGGCGTCGCTCGCCGCCGAGCGCGAGCTCGGGCTCGCGCCGGGCACGCTGGCCGTCGACGGCGCCTCGAACGGGGCTACGCCACCTCGCGCTTGATCGTGCCGCTGGCCAGGACCACGAAGAAGAGCGCGATCCCGAGGAGCACGGCGAGATCCGTCTGGACGACGCTCGACGTCAGGTCCGAGCCCTTGAGCATGACCTCGCGGAGGCCCTCGACCGCGTAGGTCAGGGGCAGCACGTGGGCGATCGCCTGCAGGACGTCGGGCAGGCGCTCGATCGGCCACAGGATGCCGCTGAGCAGGGCCTGCGGCACGATCACCAGCGGGATGAACTGGATGACCTGGAGCTCGGTCCGGGCGAAGGTCGACAGGAAGATCCCCAGGTTGACCGCGCCGAGCGACAGCAGCAGGGCGATGGCGAAGGCGAGCAGCGGCGAGCCGGCCGAGTCGACGCCGAGCCCGATCGAGAACGCCGGCGTCGAGTAGTCGCCGATGGGCCCGAACGACGGCACCTGGATCGAGTTCAGGATGAACAGGGTCAGCACGACCACCTGGATCGTCGCGAACGTCCCGAAGCCGAGGCTGTAGCCGGTCACGATCTCGAATCGAGTGACGGGCGTGGCCAGCAGGCGTTCGAGCGTGCCCCCGATCCGCTCGCGCAGGAAGCTGATGCCGGTCAGGAGGAAGACGAAGAAGTAGCCGAAGAAGCCGAGGAAGATCGGGGCGAGCACGTCGACCTGGCTCGCGTCGGGCGACAGGTACACGGTCCTGCGCTCGACCTTCGGGATGATCGGCGGCGTGACGCCCGGCGGCGCGAGCTGGCTGGCGATGTCGGTCAGGGCGGACTGCAGCGTCCCGAAGCGACCCGACTCGGCCGCCGGATCCGTGCCCTCGCTGATGACCGTGAGCGTCGGCCGATTGCCCGCCAGCACGTCGGTGAGCAGGTCGGCCGGAATCACGATGCCGATGTCGCCGCTGCCATCGCGGATCTTCGCGATCGCCTCGTCCTGAGACCCGACCGTCGCCGCGATGGCGATGTTGCTGTCGGGCTTGGCTGCCGATTCGGTGAGCGCCGTGACGATCCGATCGCCGACGGCGCCCGCCTCGTTCACGAGGACCACGTCGACGACCGTGTCCTTGGTGTCCTGCAGCACCCAGCCCAGCAGCGCAGTGACGACGAGCGGCACGACGAACATCAGGCCGAGCGTTCGCTCGTCGCGCCGGAAGCCCTGCGCGATGCGGCGGGCGATTGCCAGGATCCGGCTCGGGCTCACAGGACCGCTCCCGGCCTGCCGCCGCCCGCCATCGGGCCACCGCCACCCATCGGTTCGCCCCCAGTGGCCGATTCAGCGCCGGCGGCCGGTTCGCCCGGCGGCTGGCCGCCACCGGCGCCTGGCGGACTGATCGGGTTGCCCTCCGGGTCAAGCCCGGAGAAGACGAGGAACGCGGTCTCGAGGTTGTCCGTGCCGGCCCGCGCCCGCAGCTCGGCGCCCGTGCCGCGGGCGATGACCTTGCCGTCGCGCACGAACACCAGCTCGTCGCAGCGGTCGGCCTCGTCCATGACGTGGCTCGCGACCAGGATCGTCGTGCCCTGTGCGGCGAGCCGCCGGAAATGCGTCCAGAACTGGACGCGCAGGGCCGGATCCACCCCGACCGTGGGCTCGTCGAGGAACAGCACCTTCGGCTCATGGACCAGCGTGCACGCGAGCGAGAGCCGGCGACGCATCCCGCCGGACAGCTCCAGGGCCGGCGTGCCCTTGCGCTCGCGCAGCTCGACGAGGTCGAGCACCCGGTCGATCGCCGAGCGTTCGGCGCGGCCCTCGAGGCGCGCGAAGAAGCCGAGGTTCTCGCCGACCGACAGCTCCGGGTAGATCGCCTCGGCCTGGGGCATGTAGCCGATCGACGCGAGCGCACTCCGCGACGGCATCCTCGTGCCCAGGATCCGGGCCTCGCCGCCGGACGCGCGGGCGAGGCCGCTGAGGAGCCGGATGAGCGTCGTCTTACCCGAGCCGTTCGGCCCGAGCAGGCCGTAGATGCGGCCGGGCTCGAGGGCGAGGTCGATGCCGTCGACGGCGTGGATGCTGCCGAACCACTTCTGCAGTCCCACGGCCTCCACCGCGGGTGCCTGCGCCGCCATCGCGCTCACGCCGTGAGCCCTTCGAGCCCGGCGATGACAAGCTCGTCGACGGCCGCCTGGTGGTCCATGGGCAGCGGGACGATGCGCTCGATCATCGGGCGGGTCATGAGGTGGAAGAAGATCGGCCCGACGAACGCCTGGAGGGCGAGGATCGGGTGCATTCGCCGGATGCGGCCGATCGCCATCTGGCCGGTGATGTAGGTGGCAAGCAGCCCGAGCGTCTGCTCGAAGAGCGGCGCCATCTGGGCGACTGCCGGCCCGCCCGCGGTGACCTCGTGGAAGATCGCGCGCATGAGCCCGAGGCGCTCGCCCGCCACGCCGACGATCGCTCGCCCGATCAGCGGGAGCACGATCTCCGGTGGATCCTCGCGATGCTCCGCGACGATGCCCCGGATCGCCTCGAACGGCGAGTAGGTTTCGATCAGCTCCCGCAGGAGCGCGCCCTTGCCCGGGATGAGCCTGTACAGGGTGCCTCGGGAGACTTCGGCGGCCTTGGCAAGGTCGTCCATCGACAGCTCGGCGAGGCTCGTGCCGACGAGCATGTCCTTGGCTGCCGCGAGAATCCGCGATCTGGCCTCGGGGCGCGGTTCGAGCTCGATGCTCTCGAGCAGCGAATCACGGGATCCGAAGTGGCGGTAGAACGTGGCGCGTGAGACTCCGGCGCGATCTGCGATCAGGGCGACGGGCGCGCCGGCGTCTCGAGCGAGGATGTCCCGCGCCGCGGACATGACCTGACGCCGGATCGTGGGATCGGCGGCCAGGGCGGGCATGACGCGAACCTAGATGTGACGTCTTGTCCCGTCAAGTCTCACCCTGTCGCGAACCGGCGCGACGTCGCCTGGACGTCCGCTGGGAAGGTCGAACCGTCGCGGTGCTGCCCGGGCTGTCGCCACCTGCGGCAGCGCGCGGCGGGGCGCCAAGCCCCTTCACCTCGGGCGCCTTGAGGAGTCGTGCGCGACCGGATCGCAGCTCGCCGAGGCGCACCGGTCCGATGCGCACGCGGACGAGCCGGGCGATCGGCGCGTCGACGGCGCCGAACATGCGCCGGAGCTGCCGCTTCCAACCCTGGGTGAGCGTCGCGAGGTACCAGGCGAGCCCGGGCTCGAGCTCAGGATCGAGGACCTCGGCGAGCTTGCGGACCTCCCCCGCCGGGGCGGTTCGCAACGGCCCGACGAGCCGGGCCTGGCCCTCGTCCAACCGGATCCCGGCGTTCAGCGCAAGCGCCTGCTCGCGCGTGAGCGGCGCACGGAGCCCGACCGCGTACTCGCGCTCGACCCCGAACCGCGGATGGAGCACGCCGTCGGCCCACCCGCCGTCGTTGGTCAGC
Organism: Patescibacteria group bacterium; assembly: GCA_035495215.1. Taxonomy (GTDB): domain Bacteria; phylum Chloroflexota; class Limnocylindria; order Limnocylindrales; family CSP1-4; genus UBA5189. Next base: position 13,007 of record DATJGH010000202.1, on the reverse strand, counting down.
AGGATCAGGCCTTCCGAATCCTGGTCGAGTCGCCCGACCGGGTAGAGGCGGGTGCCGTCGGGCACGAGCGCGGTCGGGATGAGGTCGAGGACGGTCGTTGCCGCATGCCGGTCGCGCGTCGTCGAGGTCACGCCGGCCGGCTTGTGGAGGGCGACGTAGGCGCGGGCGGAGCCGATCCCGACCGGCCGGCCGTCAACCTCGATCGTCGAGGTCGTCGCGTCCACCTTCTGGCCGATGCTCGCGACGCGGCCGTCGACCTTGACGCGCCCGTCCGCGACGAGCCCTTCCGCGGCGCGGCGCGAGGCAACGCCAGCCGCGGCAAGGACCTTCTGGATGCGTTCCTCGGGCATGCGGCGGCTCAGCCGCCCGCGACCGCGCCCTCGACGTCCAGCTCGTCCAGCGGCAGGAGCGGCACGCCACCCTCCTCCGCCAGGCGCGCGGCGACGTCGGCGTCGAGCGGCGGCAGGTCATCGAGGCTCTCGAGACCGAACCGCTCGAGGAACTCGAAGGCGGTGCCGTACAGGATTGGCCGGCCCGGGGCCCCAGAGCGACCGAGCTCGACCACCAGCCGGCGGTGCAGAAGGCTGCGCAGCGTGTGGTCGGAGTCGACGCCGCGGATGCGTTCCACGGCCGCGCGGGTCACGGGCTGCCGGTAGGCGACGATGGCGAGCGTCTCCAGCCCGGCCGGCGACAGGCGGACCGCGTCCGCCCCGACGTAGCGGGCGACCAGCGCGCCGACGTCGGGCGCCGTGGCCAGCTCGATCCGATCGCCGGCGGACAGCAGGCGGATGCCCCGCTGGCGCAGGGTGACCTCGAGGTCCCCCACCCTGGCGTCGACCGTCGCTGCATCGACGCCCGCGATCGCCGCGATCTCGCGCCGCGACAGCGGTCGCTCCGCGACGAAGAGCAGCGCCTCCAGGCCGGCCTCGGTCAGCTCGCCGGGCGCCTGGCGCTCGCTTGCCGCCTCCGCGGTTTCGGGTCGCACGCCGTTCGACTCGGTCGCTTCGGTCGGCTCGGGGGTCAGGTCGTCGAGGTCGGTCATGCGTACTCGTCCAGCGATTCGTCGAGCGGCGTCGACTCGATGTCGGCGGCGACGCCCGCCGCGACGCGCTCGTCGGCAGTCGTCTGCCGGGCCGTGATCGGGCCGAACGGCTCGGCCTGCTCGACCACCACCTCGCGCCGTTTCATGAGCTCCAGCATCGCCAGGAAGGTCACCGCCACGACCACGCGATCATGCACGCCGCGGAGGAGCTCCTGCAGCACGACCTGGGGCGCTCCGCGCAGGGCCAGTCGGATGATCGAGGCGCGCTGGGCGAGGGTGACCGTGCGCGGCATGATCTCGGGCGGCGGCTCGGGCTCGGGGAGGACCTGCACCAGCCCGTCCAGCGCCCGAACGAGCATCACGGGGTCGACGGGCGCGGTCGATGGCGCCGTTGCCGCGGCCGCGAGACCCGATGCGAGGACGGCGCTCGGCTCGCGCCGGAACAGCCCGAGCCGGCCCGCGGCGAGCGACTGGAGCGAGGCGCCGGCGTCGCGGAAGGCGCGGTACAGGACGAGGCGCCGGCGCAGCTCGGCCTCCGGGTCAAGGCCCTCGTCCACGAGCTCGCCCTCGGGCAGCGCCGGTGCCCGCGGGAGCATCGCCCGGCTCTTGATCAGGATCAGCTGTCCGGCCACCGCGATGAACGTGCTGATGCTGCCCATGCGGTCGTGCTCGATCGTCGCGAGCGCCTCGAGGTAGGCCTCCGCGAGGCCCCCGAGCGGCACCGTCAGGACGTCCAGGCGGCGGGCCTCGATCAGCGACAGCAGGAGCCCGAGCGGGCCCTCCCACTCGGCGATGCTCACATGGGTCGACCACTCGCGGCCCCGGCCGGGCTCGATGCGCACGCTCGGCACGCCGCCGGCGGCGATCGACTCGAGGGTCAGGTTCGGGCCGGGGTCGAGCGCGCCCATCAGTTGGCCTCGTCGGCGAGCCGCAGCCGCTCACCCGCCTCGGGGTCGTGGGGCGAGTCCTGCCAGCGGATCAGGTCCACGGTCCGCGCCGAGCAGCCGACGGATTCCGCGAGTCCCGCCGAGGTCTCCGCGTGATCGCGCAGCCGGACCAGCGAGGCACGCACGCCGGGCCACCAGCCCAGCGCCACCGCGGGCCAGGAGATGCGCGCCTGGCCGAGCGCGTGGAGGATCCGCGGAACCATGCCCGTGTCGCCCTTGCCGGCATCGTGGAGCAGGCCGGCGAGCAGGACTTCCCGGTCGGTCTCACCGAGGGCGCGCAGCGCGGCCACGACGTCGAGGCCGTGGCGCCGGTCCGCGATGTGCATGCCGTCGAACAGCGCGAGCTGGGCCGGGCTCAGCCACGCCGCGACGGCGTCCCGCTCCCGTGGCGCCACCCGCGCGAGAAGGTGGCGCTTCGTCTGTCGAACCTTGGTCAGCCACCAGGCCGCCGAGCCGGGTCTCACTGCCCGATCAACAACCGCGTGAGCGGGGTCAGCAGCTCGCCGAAGATGAGCTCGGCCAGGGTGGCGCCACCGAAGATCGGCAGCAGCATCGCGGCCAGCAGGATCACCAGCCCGTACTGCTCGAGCACCGGGCGGACCTGCCACACGGTCCGCGGATTCATGAACGCAAAGAGCACCTTCGAGCCGTCGAGCGGCGGGATCGGGATGAGGTTGAAGATCATGAGCACGAGGTTGATCTGGACGAAGAAGAACAGGAACGTCTCCAGGAACGGCACGTTCATCGACGAGAACTCGATCCAGCGGAGCGGGATGGCGCCGGCCACCGCCAGCACGAAGTTCGAGATGGGTCCGGCCGCGGCGACGATCGCCTCGCCCGTGTGGCCGCCGCGCAGGTTCATCGGGTTGTAGGGCGTCGGCTTGGCCCACCCGAACCCGAACCCGAAGAACAGGAACGAGACCGCGAGGAGCACGCCGCCGGTGGGATCGAAATGGGCACGCGGATCGAGGGTCAGGCGACCCATCAGCCGCGCCGTCCCGTCGCCGAGCTGAAACGCCGCGAGCGCGTGGGCGAACTCGTGGATCGGGAAGGCGACGAGCAGCATCACGGCGACCACGATCGCCTTGGGCAGCAGGGTTGCCGGATCGAGGTCGAACATCAGGCGCACACGTCGGGGATGGATGGCATGGGCGAATTGTCGGTGGTTCGCGGGATCACTACAGGCGGCCGAGCAGGTCCTGCTTCTTCGCCTCGTATTCCTCCGGGCTGATCGCGCCGCGATCGCGCAGGTCGGCGAGGTTGCCGAGCGCGCCGGTGATCTCGTCCGACGTCATCTGGCGGGGTGCGGCCATCGCGGGCTGGGCGACGGGTTCGGCCGGCGGAGGCGCGGCGCGGAGTGGTGGCGCCGGGATCTGGAAGGCCTCCTGCTCGAGCTTGTGCTTCTCGTCGAGCATCGTCCGCTTGAAGGTCTGCGCCTGCGAGAGCATCCGGTAGCGATCCACCGATTCCTCGGCCGCGGTCATGATGTCGAGGTCGCCATAGCCGAGCATCCGGCCGAACAGGCTCTGCTGGAGCACGGCGTCGTTGATCTTCTCGAGCGAGCTGTCGGCCGAGCGCTTGCTGAGGATGCCCTCGACCTTGATCACGCGCCGGTTGGTCACGAGGTAGTCCTGGTTCAGCCAGCTCATGTAGATGTAGCCGAGCCAGACGAGGGCCACGAGCAGCAGCCCGAGGCCGAGCAGGCCGAACACGTCGCGGAGCATGCCCTGGGTGAGCGACAGGTCGAGGAAGATGAGCACGAGCGCGAGGATCAGCAGAACCCACGGCACGCGACCCTCGATGATCGTCGCCAGCAGGTGCTGCCGGCTGCGCAGGGCGACGTGCTCGCCGTCCGCCAGGAGCGTGTCCGCGTAGCGTGCCAACGTCCCCTCCCTAGGCTCTCGGGTGTGCCCGAGCGTACACCTCACGGATTCGCTCGCCCGTCACGTGCGTGTACAGCTGCGTGGTGCTGATGCTCGCATGCCCCAGCAACTCCTGGACGATGCGCAGGTCTGCCCCGCCCTCGAGCAGGTGCGTCGCGAACGAGTGGCGCAGCGTATGCGGGCTGACCCGACCGCCGAGGCCGGCTGCCGCGGCCGCGCGCTTGACGATCGACCACGCCTGCTGGCGCGCGAGCCGCCTGCCGGTCCGGCCGACGAACAGCGGGCCACCGCGAATCGGCTGGACGTGGTGCTCGGCGACGATGGCGCGCCGGGGTCCATCCAGCCACGCCCGGATCGCATCCAATGCCATCTCCCCGACGGGCACGAGCCGCTCTCGGTCGCCCTTGCCGATCACGCGCACGAATGCGCCGTCGAGCGAGATGTCCTCGAGGTCGAGGCGGAGGGCCTCGGAGACCCGAAGGCCGGCGGCGTACAGCAGCTCGAGGAGCGCCCGATCGAGCAGGGCTTCGGGCGGCGGCGCGGCGAGCAGGCGCTCGGTCTCCGCGGCGGTCAGGGTCTCCGGCAGCAGGCGGGGCATCCGCGGCAGGTCGAGGTGTGCCGCCACGTCCTGGCCGATGAGGCCCTCACCGAAGGCGAAGCGGTAGAAGCCCTTGATCGCCGCCGCGCGCCGCCGAAGGCTCGTCGGAGCGAGGCCGGGATCCGAGCGCCTGCCGCGGCGCGTGCGTGCCGCGAGATAGCGCAGCGCGGCGTCCGGGCCGCCGGCCCAGTCGCGGGTCGTGCCCCGGCTGTCGGCGTAGTCCGCGAGGTCCGCGCGGTAGGCACGGATCGTCGCCGCGGCCAGCCCGCGCTCCACGGTGAGGAACGTCAGGTACGCGTCGACCGCGCGCTCGAGGCTCGGCGGCGAGGCGACGAACGCCTGGCTATCGGCCACGGAGATGACCCTCGGTCTCCAGGCGGTCGGGTTGACCTGGTTCATGGCCCAGGGAGATGAGCCCGCCGGATCCATCGCCCCGCGAGATGAAGGCAGGCGCGGCGGGACCCGGAGATGCCCCCTTCATCGCCGAGCGAGATCGTCCATGCACGGCGGCGACGCCATCGGGATCAGACCGGGACCACCGGCCTGCCGCGCCACGCGTCCGCGGCGTCGAGAAGCTCCCGAGCGGAGGCGAGCAGCGAGGAGCTCCCGAGCGACGCGGAGCCGGCAGGCGCGAGGTCGGCGGGCTCGGCGGTCTCGAGGTCGACCGACCCATCCTCATCTACCGCGCCGGGGCCCGGCCCCATCGGCACGAGCTTGCCGCCGCTCGCCGGACTCGGACGGTCGGAGGCAGCCGGCGCCGCGCCACCGAGCATGGCCGCGAGCTCGACGATCCGGCCCTCCCGATCGAGGCGCTCGACCTCGGTGATCGTCCGGCCATCACGTTCGCGCTTGGCGATCCGGAAATGCGCGTCGGCGTGCGCGGCGATCTGGGGCAGGTGGGTGACGACCAGCACCTGGTGGTTCCGCGCGAGCGACCACAGGCTCCGGCCGACGGGGTCGGCGGTGCGCCCGCCGATGCCCGAGTCGACCTCATCGAACACGAGGGTCGGCGTGGCGTCGGCCGCGGCGAGGACCTGCTTGATCGCGAGCGCGACGCGGCTGAGCTCCCCTCCGGATGCGATCTTCGCCAGCGGCCGGCCCGGCTCGCCCGGGTTGGGCGCGAACCGGAACACGACCTCGTCCGCACCGGTGGGGTCGAACGCGACGGCGTCGCCGTCCATCTCGACCGCGGCTTCGTCCGAGTCCGCCGCTCGACGGCCGACCTCCACCGAGAACGCACCGGCCCGGAAGCCGAGATTGCGCAGCGCCGCATCGGCCGCCTCGCCCAGCCGGGCGGCGGCGGCACGACGGCTCGTGGACAGCTCGCTCGCCGCGAAGGCCACGCCGGCCAGCAGCCGGGCGTCGTCGGCCTCGCGCCGGCGGCGCTCCTCTGCGAGGCCCTCCAGCCGCTCGATCTCGGCGGCCGCCCGCTCACCATGGGCGATGACGGCCGCCTCGTCGTCGCCGTACCGCCGCTCGAGCGAGTAGATGGTTGACAGCCGCTCCTCGGCGGCGACGAGGGCCGCGGCATCGTGGTCCACGCCGTCGGCAAGGCGGCGAACGTCTCCGGCCGCATCCTCGAGCTCCGCCTCGAGCCCCGCGAGCCGGCCCGCGACGGCTTCGAAGCGCGGGTCGATGCGGGCCAGCGAGCGCGCCTCGCGGACGCCGCCGGCGAGGTTCTCGCGGGCACCGCTCCCCTCGCCGTCCAGCGCCGCGCGAATCGCCGCCGCGCCGCGGGCGATCGCCTCGCCGTGGCGAGCCAGCTCGAGCCGGCCGCGGAGCTCTTCGGCTTCTCCCACGCGGAGGCGAGCGCCGCCGATCTCCTCGACCTCGTGCCCGAGCAGCTCGAGGCGCCGCTCCACCTCGCGGGGCTCGATCGCGAGGTCCGCGAGGTCGTTCCGGTTCTCTCGCCAGCGCTCGACCGCGCGCGCCATCGCCGACCGCAACGGGTCGTGCCCGGCGTAGGCGTCGAGGAGCTCGCGCTGCCAGCGCTCGTCGAGGAGGCGCGACTGCTCGTGCTGGCCGTGGATCTCGACGAGTGGCCCGACGGTCTCCGCGAGTCGCGCGGCCGTGACGGCCTGGTCGTCGAGCCTCGCCGTCGAGCGACCGCTCGCGGCGACCTCGCGGGTCGCGATCAGCGGCTCGGGGGTGCGGTCGAACAGCGCCTCCACGCGCGCGGCGTCGGCCCCGTGGCGCACGAGGGTCGTGTCCGCGCGCGCGCCGAGTGCCAGCCCCAGCGCGTCGATCAGCAGGCTCTTGCCGGCGCCGGTCTCCCCGGTGAGCACGTTGAGCCCCGCCTGCAGCTCCAGGCGAAGTCGCTCGATCAGGGCGAGGTCGTGCACCGACAGCTCGAGCAATCGCCCCGGTCGGTCGTCGGGCGGCGCCTCGGCAGCCGCCGCGGCCACCTGCTCCTCGTCGCGAATCGTCATGACGGCAGCAGCTCGACCTTGCGCCGGACGAGGTCCCAGAACGGCAGCGATCCCTCCGGCTCCACCAGCCGCACCGGCCGCTCGATCGCGCGAACTTCGACAACGTCACCGACGGCGAGCGGAATGTCCTCGCGCCCGTCGACCGACACCAGGGCCTCGTGCGCGTCGACCACCCGGCACCGGACGACCGCGGTCGGGCCGACCACGACCGAGCGGATCGTGGTCAGGTAGCCGGCGATCGGTGTCACGACCAGGTTGCGCGCAGTGGGTCCCAGGATCGGGCCGCCCGCCGAGAACGAGTAGCCGGTGGAGCCGGTGGGGCTGGCGACGACCAACCCGTCCGCGATGAACGACGCGAGGTGACTCTCGTCGATGCTGGTGTCGAGTCGAACGACGCGCGCCAGCGACCCGCGCGCGACCACGACGTCGTTGAGCGCGAGCAGCCGATCGCCGGATGGCTCGCTGCCGCCGCGCAGGATCCGCCCCTCGAGCGCCATCCGCGGCTCGATCTCGTAGCGACCCTCGACCAGCCTGGCCAGCACCGCCTCGATGTCCCTGGCCTCGACCTTCGAGAGGAAGCCAACCTTGCCGACGTTGATGCCGAGGAGCGGTACGTCGTCATCGATCACCGCGTGCGCGGCCCGCAGGAACGTCCCGTCGCCGCCGAGCACGACGAGCACGTCGGTCCCGGGCAGCTCGCGGTGGAGCGCCTCGTGGTCCGCAGCCTGCGATGACCATTCGGCGACGCCACGCGCCTCGGCCCAGGCCGCGGCCCGCTCGCGCAGGGCGACGGCCGCATCACTCGTCGGGTTGTAGGCGAACCCGATCCGCCGGACCGCCTTCGCGTCGGCCATGGTCAGGACCGGCGGCGCGCCGGGACGCGCAGGTGGAGCAGGAACTCGCGGTTGCCCTCGGGCCCAAGGATCGGCGACGGAGCCTCGCCGGCCGGCCGCAGCCCGAGCTCGACCGCGGCCTCGGTCACGTCGCGAATCACGCGCGCGTGGACCGCCGGATCACGCACGACGCCCGCGTCCGTTTCGCCCTTGCCTGCCTCGAACTGGGGCTTGACCAGGGCGACCATGTCCCCGCCCGCTGGGTCGAACGTCGACGCCACCGGCGCGAGCACGAGCCGGAGCGAGATGAACGAGACGTCGACCGTCGCCAGCGTCACCGGCTCCGGCAGCGAGGTTGGCCCGAGCGTCCGGGCATTGGTCCGCTCCATGGAGACAACGCGGGCATCGTGGCGCAGCCGCTCCGCGAGCTGGCCGCGCCCGACGTCGACGGCATAGACCCGCCGTGCGCCACGCTGCAGGAGCACGTCCGTGAAGCCGCCGGTGGACGCGCCGACGTCGAGGCACACCCGGCCCGCGGGATCGACGCCGAACGCATCGAGCGCGGCCGCGAGCTTGTGGCCACCACGGCTCACGTACGGCTCGGGCGCCGCGACCTCGATCGGCGTCGCGGGGTCGACGAGGTCGCCCGGCTTGCGATCCAGTCGGGCACGATCGCCCTCGCCCACGCGAACGCGACCGCCGATCAGCAACGCCTGGGCACGCGAGCGCGATTCGGCAAGCCCCCGCTCGAGAATGAGCTGGTCGAGCCGAACCCGGGCCGCCCGCTTCGCCCGCACGCCGGTCACCGGCTCATGGTGGCACAGGCCGCTTCGCCCGGACTTAGCCCTCCGGCTCGCGGCCGACCATGCCCTCGGCGGGCGTTCCGAACAGTCGCTCGACGACGTAGCCGAGGCCCCACCCGATCAGGGCAGCTGCGGTCGCGACGCCGAGGACCAGGGTCAGGGACCAGGCCAGCGCGTTCGCCGCGCCGACGGTGATCCCGAGGCCGAGCACGGCCGCGGCCGGCAGGACGGCTGCACCCACCATCATCCTGCGGCGCGCAGACACGGACTGGACGAGCAGGTCGACGATCGCCCCGCCGACCAGGGCCGCGAGAAGGTACGACCACTGTTCGGTCGCCGCGACCGACAACCCCACGATCACGAGCAGGACGAGCGTGAACGAGCCGAACGGGGCGCCCAGTCCACCGAGCAGGATCGCGACGAGCGCCAGCGACACGGCGAACAGCAGCGCCTCCGCGGCGGCGTAGTCGGTCCGCACGAGGAACGAGGACTCGGCCGGCGGGAACGGGGCCACCGCGTAGACGAGGCGCGACCCGTCCGGAGACCAGGACACGCTCCACTCACCATCGAGATACCCGGGATGGGCGGTCAGGTTCCGCAGGTCGGACCCATCGGCGGCCATCGTCCACACTTCGGAGTCTCCGGTTCGGTTGGACACGAACGCGATGCGACTTCCGTCGGGCGAGAAGGCAGGGACCCAGTCCCCAGCAGGGTCGTCCGTGAGCCGGCGTGGCTCGCCGGTGCCGTCGGCGGCCGCGATCCAGACCTCGTCGTTGCCGGTGCGATCGGACACGAAGACGATCCAGCGCCCATCCGGCGACCAGCTGGCGCCCCAGTCCCTGCCCGGGTCCGCCGCGATCGCCCGCTCGTCGACGAGGCCCTCGGCGGTGATGCTGCCGACATGGATGTCCGAGTCGCCCGCCACGTTCGCCTCGAAGGCGATCGAGGTGGACTGCGGCGACCATGCCGCGGCGACGACGTCGAGGCCTGTGCCCGAGAGCTGCCGCGCAGGCCCGCTGCCGTCCGCAGGAACGATCCAGATCTCACCGCTTCCGCGCACGTTCGGCGGGCCCAGCTGGCCGGGTGCAGGGTTGGGCTGGGGACCGCCGGCGGTCGCCCCGGCACCGTCCTCCAGCGACTTCGTGTAGCTGATCCACGACCCGTCCGGCGACCATGCCGGGATCCACGCCTGGTCCGGCGCGCCATCGACGAGGAGGCGGGCGTCGCTGCCGTCAGCCGCGGCGGTCCAGATCGCCGCGGTCTGGTCAGCGTTGCGGACGTTCATCGTGACGTTGCCTTCGTTCGTCCAGACCGTGTAGGCGATCCGGTCGCCTGCCGGGGCGTAGACCGGGAGCGAGAAGTCGACGCCGTCGCCATGGGCCTGGACGAGGCGGCGCTGATCGCTGCCATCGGCGGCCATCGACCAGATCTCGGTGACGTCACGGCCCGGAGCGACGCGGTAGTCCTGGTAGCCATCCCGGAGCGGGTTGAACGCGACCAGCGTGAGCGCCGCGCCGATGACGCCCGCTGCCAGCACCCCGGCCCACGTCGTGCGCCGCTGCAGCATCGAGCCGGGCTCGTTCGCCCGGAGGGCCAGGGCCTCGCGGAGCGGCCCGGCGGCGATCACGACCAGGGCCGCCGGAAGCAGCAACCGCGGCGGCGCGAGCCCGTTCTCGATCCCGAACTCGATCCCGAGGGTGTTGCGCCAGGCGATGTCGAGCACGACCCAGCCGGCGATCAGCGCGAGGCCGAGGCCGAGCCCGCCGTACAGCGGTGGGAGCGTCTGCCACCAGCCGCGCCGGCGCACGTGGCGGGAGAAATGGGCGACGACATAGCCGGTGAGGACGAAGAGGGCGGCGTATCCCGGCAGGTGATACGGCGAGAACGAGATGTCCTGGACCAGCCCGTGCCGCTGCGCCCAATCGACGAGCACGATTCCGATCGTCAGCCACAGGGCGAGGCCGACCACGAGCCAGGGCCGCAGCCAGGCCCGTCCCGCCGACTCGCCAGAGCGCTGTGCCACCGGCCCTCCCTGGGCCGGGATGCTACACGCCCTCAGCCGGCTCGGGCGGCCTCGCGAGCGCGAGCGGGACGCGAGGGCGCGAGCGACATGGCGGTCACCGCCTCACGCACCTGCTCGCTCAGGCCAGGCGCGTCGAGGCGGAGCGCACGCCGCAGATCGCCGACGGCGCCGTGATCGACGAACCGGTCTGCGGGGATGCCCACGATCCGGACGGTCGTGTCGCGAAGGGCCTGGTCGGTCAATCGCGCGTCCTCGATCGCCTCGAGGACGGCCGAGCCGAAGCCGCCCGCGACGACGCTTTCCTCGAACGTCACCACGAGGCGCTTGCCGCGGGCCTGGTCGAGGATCAGCTGGCGGTCGAGCGGCTTGGCGAAGCGAGCATTGACGACGCCGATCGACCAGCCATCGTCGGCAAGCTCCTCGGCGACCTCGAGCGCGCGCATGACGATCGGGCCGAAGCCGACGAAAAGCAGGTCGTCACCCTCGCGCAGCACCTCCGCCTGGCCGACGGGGATGGTTCTCGGCTCGGTCGCCGCCAGCCCGAAGCCGGGATCACGGGGGTAGTGCAGCGCGAACGGGTGCGCCTGCTCGAGCGCGGTACGCAGCAGCGAGCGCAGCTCCTGCTCGTCCTTCGGGCTGGCGACGATCAGGTACGGGAGCTGGCGCTGTGCCGGGATCGCGAACATGCCCTGGTGGGAGGTGCCGTCCTCGCCCACGAGCCCCGCTCGATCGACGGCGAGCAATACCGGCAGGTCGTTCTGGCAGACATCGTGGACCGTCTGGTCGAACGCGCGCTGGAGGAACGTCGAGTACAGGGCGACGACAGGTCGCATGCCGCCGATGGCGAGGCCGGCGGCCATCGTCACCGCGTGCTGCTCCGCGATGCCGACGTCATGGAACCGCTCCGGATACGCGGCCTGGAACTTGGCGAGGCCGGTTCCCGTGGGCATGCCGGCGGTGATCGCCACGATCCGCTCGTCGTCCTTCGCGAGCCCGATCAGCTCGTTCACGAAGACCGAGGTGTAGCTCGGGTTCTTCTGGGTGCTGGCGGGCGTCGGCGGGGCGAGGGCATCGCCGTTCGAGCCCGCGCCGTGTGGCGCTCCCGGCCGGATTCGGGCCGGTGACCCCGCAGCGCTGGCCGCAATGGTGCCCGGTCGGGCGCCCGCGCCGTCGAACTCGTCTGCCGTCGGCGCAACGTCCATCGGCGGCAGCGCCGCGCCGTGGAACGAGACCTGGTCCCGCTCGGCCGGCCGGTAGCCGCGGCCCTTCTGCGTCCGGACGTGGACCAGCGTCGGGCCCTTCAGCTCGAGGACGCGCTCGAACGTCTGGAGCAGGGCATGGAGGTCGTGCCCGGGCACCACGCCGATGTAGGTGATCCCGAGGTCCTCGAACAGCTGGCCCGGGCTGGCGAGGTTGACGACCGATCGTCTGAGCCGCTGGCTCCACATGACGATCCCGCGGCCAACGACCGGAACAGCGCCCCAGAACCGGTCCCACGCGGACTTGCTCGTCTGCCACGCGCCGGTGAGCTTGATCTTCGACAGGTACGTCGAGAACGCCCCGACCGTCGCGCTGATCGACATCTCGTTGTCGTTGAGCACGATCAGCATCGGCGTCCGCCGGTGGCCGATGTCGTTGAGCGCCTCGAGCGACAGCCCGGTCATGAGCGCCGCATCGCCGACCACGACCGCGATGCGCTCGTGCGACCCGCGGATGTCGCGCGCGGAAGCGAGTCCCTCGGCGATGGACAGGCCGGTGCCGGCGTGGCCGCCGTCGAACACGTCGTGCTCGCTCTCGCTCCGGCGCGGGAACCCGCCGACGCCATGGATCTGGCGGAGCGTGCCGAAGCGCCCGAGCCGGCCGGTCAGCAGCTTGTGGGCGTACGCCTGGTGGCCGGTGTCCCACACGATCCTGTCGCGCGGCGAGTCGAGGAGCCGGTGCAGCGCGATCGCGATCTCGACGACGCCCAGGCTCGAGCCGAGGTGACCACCGGTCTTCGCGACGGTGGTGATGATCGTCTCGCGGATCTCGGCCGCGAGCACCGCCAGCTCCTCTTCGCTGAGGCGCCGGAGATCGGCCGGCCCGTTGAGTCGGGCGAGGATCGGATCGGACACGGGCGGGATGCTGCTCCTGGCTGCCGGGGTCTGCGAGACGCGCTCGACGGGCTCCGGTGTGACGCGGATGTCGGCGCGGAGTGTATGCCCGACCCGCTCGGCGGGCCTTTCGATCGGGCGCGCCCTACTCGCCCGGACGGACGTTCCGGAACGCGTTCCAGTCTGGGATCGGACGGCTCAGGAGCCACGATGCCGCGACCGCGAGGACCGGCAGGACGAGCACGGCGCCGGCGATCTCCAGGGTGGGGACGGCGATCGGCGAGCCGCGGCTCACGAAGATGCCCCAGATCGGCAGCAGGCCGGCCGGCACCGCGAGGATGCCCGCAAGGAGCGCC
>DATJGH010000201.1:0-9994 GCA_035495215.1 Patescibacteria group bacterium | reverse complement strand
GCTCACGAGCTACGCGCCCCATGACCTGCCCCCGCGACAGCGCGTGGCGCTCAACCTGATCCCGACGATCCTGGAGCATCTCACCGAGCTCTACGGGCCGTTTCCGTTCGAGTCGCTGAACGTCGTCTGGGTCGACGGGCTGACGGACGACGAGGGACCGGACGTGGGCCTCCTCAAGTGGGGCCCGGATCGCCTCGATCCGACGGCGCTCGCGCACCACCTCACGCACATCTGGTTCACGGTGAACGTGACGCCGTCGACGTCGCACGAGAGCTACCTGCGAGTTGCCTTCGCCAACTACGCCGACGTCCTGTGGATCGAGCACGCTGACGGCGTTGCAGCCCGCGACGAGCGGCTCGCCACGATGTACGCGCGCCTCGGGGCGCGGACCGACGCTCCGGCCGAACCGTCCAGGATCGCGGACAACGTGGCCCTCTTCATTCGGGGACCGCTGTCCCTGCACGCGCTGCGCGTCATCGTGGGCGACGACACGTTCTTCGAGATCCTCCGCGCGTGGATCGTCCGGTTCCACGGGCAGGCAGCGACCGTGAGCGACTTCGTCCATCTCGCGGAACAGGTGAGCGGGCGCTCGCTCGCGGGCTGGAGGCAGCGCTGGCTCCTCGATGAGGCGGTGCCCCCCATCAGCGAATTGGGGCTCGGCCCGGGCTGAGACGTCGCGATCCCTGGACCAGTCCGTGCCTCGTCCGTCTCATGGCGGCGGTAGTGATCCAACTGAATCACGACCAAATCGCGTCGGGGGCTTGACATTGGACCTGCTCCAGGGTCTAGGGTCCGCTGCATGGCCGCCGTCCCCGAGTCAGGGTTCCTCCTGATCGCCGATATATCACCGGATACACCGCGTACCTCGCCCGGGGCGAGATCGAACATGCGCCAACGATCGCGGGCGACCTTCTCCAGACGGTCATCGGGCGCCTGGAGCCGCCGTTCGGGCTGGCGAAGTTCGAGGGCGACGCCGCGTTGCTGTGGGTCGAGGATGGGCGGGCCGAGGGGTCCCCTGCTCCTCGACGCCATCCCCGGCGCCGGCTCGAGCGCGATCGCGTGGCCGCGCTCAAGCGACTTCGCCTGAACCTCGTGTCGACGTCCGCCGAGAAGGAGGAGGTGCCCACGTGATCCGATACTCCAGCACCCACACCATCAACCGTCCGCCGCCGGTCGTCTTCGATGCCCTGCTCGATCCCGCCCGCTACGGCCAGTGGACCGAGATGCAGGGCACGAAATGGGACGGCGACGGTCCGGTCCGGGTCGGGACGACCGGTTCGTTCCGCATGGCGGGCGGCCCGTTCGCTGGCGCGCTCCGCATGGAGGTCATCGAGCTCAAGGCTGATCGCCGCTTCGTTGTGAGAGTCACCCACCCCAAGTTCGACTGGATCTCGACCTCCGACCTGGAGGCAGACGGCTCCGGGACGCGGATGACCTACGCGGGCGAGATCCGGTTCAGGGGCGTGCAGCGATTCCTCGAGCCGTTCATCAAAGGCGAAGTCGCGCGCGGCGAGGCGAAGGAGGTCGAGCGCCTCAAGGCCCTGCTCGAGGGCACATCGATCAGCGCCGAGCCGGCGCCGGGCCCTGCCTGAAGGCGCCGTGTGAACCTGGCTTCCACAGGGGTTGACATTCGAGCTGCTCCGGGCTTTTCTCGCCGCATGCGAATCGGCGAGCTGGCACGACAGGTCGGGGTCTCAGCCGACACCGTGCGCTTCTACGAGCGGTCCGGCTGGCTCCCGCGGCCAACGCGGCGTGACAACGACTACCGCGACTACGGCGAGGCGGATGCGGAACACCTTCGGCTGCTGATCGATCTGCGGCGGCTTGACCTGCCGCTCGATGAGGCGGCCCGGATCGCCTCGTGGTGTCACTCAGGGCACTGTGCAGATGCGACGAGCGAACTTCCGCGCCTCATCACCGAGCGACGCGTGGCGATCGCGGACAGGATCGCCGGTCTCCGAGAGCTCGACACGCGACTGGCCGGCCTCGAGGTCCATCTCAAGTCCGATCGACGGGTCCTGAAGGTACTCGGCGAAGGAGCCTGCTGCGACGCGGCCGCCTCCGTGGTCGCGACGGCGGAGGAGACCTGCCCATGCTGTGCGCCGACCTCGGGCGAAAGCTGAGCGAGTAGCGCGGCCCTGACCGTCGGCTCGGACGCCGACCGCACGTTGCGTCGACGTCCTCGCCGCCAGGTGACTGGACGTCAGCGCGCCGCGGGCGCAAGCGGGTGCCGTCACGCGAACCGTTCGAGCTCGGCGGCAAGGGCGCGAAGTCCGCCCTTGAGGCGCCGCTGCTCGGACGGGGGCAACCCGGCCGCGATGTCGCGCAGCGCTGCGCGGCGATGGGCGAGGATCTTCTCGCGGACTGTGCGGCCGGGGTCGGTCAGCCGGGCGCGCGTGGCGCGGCGGTCGAGCTCGTCGACCGACAGGGCCGTGAGCCCGCGGCGTTCCAGTCGCCGCAGCAGGCGGCTCGTCGCCGGCAGCGTGCCGCCGACCCGGGCCGCGACCTCGCCGATCCGAGCTCCGTCCGCCTCCTCGCCCAGCACGAGCAGCGCTCGCCACTGCGGGAAGGTCAGCTCGAATCCCGTGTCCGCCTGCGCCAGGGCGCGCGTCGTGAGGGCGACCGCTCCCACGGCGATCCGCTCGAGGTCATCCGCGAGCGCATTGGCGTCCGAACGGGCCGTGGTTTCTCGCCCTGCGTCCGTCGATTTCATTCGAACACATCCTACCTAATTAGATGCCAGGTGGCTATCATTGGGCCTCACGCTGTTGGGCGCGACTCCACGGGCGAAGGATCCGATAGAGGGAGGACCGACGTGAGGATCGGCATCAATGGGGCCGGTATCGCGGGGCCGACGCTTGCGTACTGGCTGCGCGAATACGGCCACGAGCCCGTCCTCTTCGAGCAGGCGGACCGGCTGAGAACCGAGGGCTATGTCGTCGACTTCTGGGGCCTCGGCTACGCGGTGGCCGAGCGGATTGGCATCATCGACGACCTCCGCGCGAAGGCAACCGAGCAGGACCGGCTCAGCTTCGTGGACCGTCACGGAAAGGAGATCGCCCATCTCGACACAGGCAAGGTCCGGGATCAGTGGAACGGCCGCTTCATCACGGTCCCTCGCGGCGCCATCTGCCAGGCGGTCTTCGACGCCTGCGGTGACGTGCGCGCCGAGTTCGGGGTGCACATCGTTGGCATCCAGGAGCGCGCGGACGGTGTCGAGGCGAGCCTGTCCGACGGCCGAAGCGAACGGTTCGACGCGATCGTGGGGGCGGATGGCCTGCATTCGGCGGTTCGCGAGCTCGTGTTCGGGCCGCCGAGCCAGTACGAGCATTTCCTTGACGCCTATGTGGCCGCCTACCGCGGAGCGGACTATCCACATGTGAACCCTGGCTGGTACGTCGCGCACTCCATCCAGAACCGATGGGCGGCGCGGATCCAGCGGGTCGACGGGGTGACCGTGATCCTGCTGGTGTTCCGGGCCGGGCTGCTGGACCGCGAGCCCCGGCACGACGAGGTCAAGGACGCGCTGCGTCATGTCTACGACGGCATGGGCTGGGAGGTTCCCGAGATGCTCGGGTATCTCGACGAGGGACCGGTGTACTTCGACCGGGTGAGCCAGATCCGGATGCCGGCCTGGTCCAAGGGCCATGTCACGCTGGTCGGTGATGCCGCAGCCTGTCCGTCGCTGCTCGCAGGGGAGGGCACCGGTCTCGCGATGACCGAGGCCTACGTGCTCGCCGGGGAGCTTCACGCGGCGGACGGCGATGTGGCTCTGGCGTTTCGAAGGTACGAGCAGAAGCTCCGCGCGTTCGTCGCCGGTGAGCAGAAGGGCGCGCTCGTCTTCCGCTCCTTCTTCGTCCCATCAAGCCGCCTGGGCGTCCTGGCTCGCAACCTGATCACCCGGCTCGCTTCCCTGCCGGGGCTGACGAAGGTCATCGCCGGGCGCACCGTCCCACCATTCCCGCTGGAGGATTATCGGGTTCGCTCCCGGCCCGCTCGGTGACCTCGGCGGCGGACCGCCCGCGACGGCGCGCTTGTCGACCTGTCGCCTCGACCAGGCAGCTGGGCCGGCACCCCGGGCAATGGCGCGCCCGACAGGATTCGAACCTGCGACCTTCGGCTCCGGAGGCCGACGCTCTATCCACTGAGCTACAGGCGCGCGGGGGGCGATGATAGCGGCTGCGGCTGGCTCGCCTTCCCGCCGATCGAGCCAGCGCGCACGATCGACCAGCGTCGCGACGTCGAGGTGGCCCGAGAACGTCTAGCGCGCCGACGCCTCGAACAGCTCCCACTCCCCGGGGACGCCGCGCAGGGTCACGCTGCCGCGCGAGCTGAACGCGACGTCGAGGCCGGCCACGAGATCGCGGACGGTCCTGGTCACGACCACCTCTCCCGGGCCGGCCTGCGCCAGCACGCGCGAGGCGATGTGCACGCCGATCCCACCGACGTCGTCGCTGCGGATCTCCACCTCCCCGGTGTGGATCGCCGCGCGGATCTCGATGCCCATCCGCTTCGCCGCCTGGTGGAGGCTCAGCGCGGCCCGGAGCGCCCTGGACGGCGAGTCGAACCGGGCGAGGATCCCGTCACCCGTGGACTTCACGAGCGTGCCGCGCCACCGCTCGATCTCCGTGCGCGCCGCGCTGTCGTGGCGATCGAGCATGCGCCGCCACTCGCGATCGCCGAGCTCCGCCGCGCGCCCCGTCGAGTCGACGATGTCGGTGAACAGGACGGTAGCGAGGACGCGATCCGTCTCCTCCGCGGCACGCAGGTACTGTCGCTGGTCGTCCGTCCAGAAGTACGCGGCTGCGGCATCCTCCGCGGTCTGGGGGTCTGCCCCGGCCCGCTCATACGTGAGGATCACCACGCCCGACGCCGTGGTCGAGAGCGACGCGAGACGCAGGTAGCGAAGGTCGGCCTCGTCGCGGAACAGCCGCTTTCCGCTGCCGAGGATGACCGGGAACAGCAGGATCCGCATCTCGTCGACGAGGTCGAGCTCGAGGAGGCCGGCGACGAGATCGGCGCTGCCGTACGCGAGCAGCTCGCCGCCGTCCTGCGCCTTCAGCCGCCGGATCTCCGCCTCGAGGTCCCCGCGCAGGACCGTGGTGTTCGCCCAGTCGCTGTCGGGCAGGGTCCGGGAGACGACGTACTTCGGCAGCGCTTCGATGCGGGCCGCCATCGGCGCGGCCGGCTCCGGCGCGGTGGGCCAGAACGCGGCCCAGATGTTGAACGTCGTCCGCCCGAAGAGGAGCGCACCCGCCCGGTCGATCTGCTGGCCGCTGAACGACTGGAGCTCGGCATCGCTGACGCGCATCGCCCAGCCGTTCCGGCCGGTGCGATGCTCCTCGAACCCGGGCGCCTCCATGACCCCGTCCAGGGTCATGAACTCCACGACGACGAGCCGCATCTCGCGGCGAAGATAGCCGCCGCACCGGGGACGAGCGAACGCCCGCTGCGCGGCTGCCTGGACGCACGCAGCGTTTGCGAGCCGTCGAGGGCGCGCCTACCATCCCCTCGGCCTCGCCACGCGAGCCACCCGACGTTCCGACTCCGACGCCCCAACACCCCCATGCGAGCGACCTGCGGGCGCTCCATGTCCGGAGGTGATGCCATGACCACCCAGGCGACGGCCGACCTCGTGGCGGAGGTCCAGACGGTGCTCCGCATTGGCCTGGTGAGCCACCGCGCCGCAAAGCAGCTTCGCGCCGCGCGGGGAGGCACGACGTGCTGTATCTGAGCCAGATCACCGGCCGGCCCGTGCGCGACCAGAACGGCGAATCCATCGGCAAGCTGGCCGATCTGCTCGTCGAGATCGGCGAGCGCTATCCCCAGGTCACAGGCCTCGTCATCGCGACGGATCGGCGGAACATCTTCCTGCCCTGGTCGTCGGTCGAGTCCGTCGACGAGACCGGGGCTCGCCTGCGCACGACCAGGCTGGACATGGCGCGCTTCCAGCAGCGGCCCGACGAGATCGCCCTCAAGTCCGACCTGATGGACAAGCAGATCGTGGACATCGACGGCAGGCGCGTCGTCCGCGTCAATGACCTCAGCCTCGACGTCGTCGAGGGTTCGCTCCGGTTGGTCGCGGTCGACGTCGGCGCCGCGGGACTGCTTCGCCGCCTGGGCATCGAGGGTCCGTACCGGACGCTCGCTCGAAACCTGCGTCTCCCGCTGCGTGAGCGCTACATCGACTGGGAGGATGTCGATCCCGTCGAGAGCTCCATCTCGTCGGTCAGGCTGCGGGTTCCCCACGCAGGCCTGGCGGAGCTCCACCCGTCCGATCTGGCGCTGATCATCGACCAGCTCACCCCGAAGGACCGCGCCGGCATCCTGGCGACGCTCGACGACGAGGCCATGGCCGACGCGATCGAGGAGATGGAGCCCGACACCCAGGTCGAGATCCTCGAGGACCTCGAACCCGCCCGCGCCGCCGACATCCTCGAGGAGATGAGCCCCGACGATGCGGCCGACCTTGTCGCGGACCTGTCCCATACCGCGCGCGAGGAGATCCTCGCGCTGATGGAGAAGGACGAGGCGGCCGAGGTCCAGGAGCTGCTCGGCTATCCCGAGGAGTCGGCCGGCGGGATCATGACGACCGAGTTCATCGCGGTCCCGGCAACGTTGACGGCGGCCCAGACCATCGATCGCCTGCGTCAGCTGGAACCCGACGCCGAGACCATCTACTACGTCTACGTCGTGGGCGAGCACGGCCGCCTCGTCGGGGTGCTCTCGCTGCGTGACCTGATCGTCGCCCAGCCAGACAAGCCGATCTCCGACGTCATGATCCGCGAGCCGGTCACGGTCGGCGTCCTCGCCGACCAGGACGACGTGGCCGCGATCGTGGCTCGCTACAACCTTCTCGCCGTGCCGGTCGTCGACGATCGGGGTCAGCTCAAGGGCATCGTCACGGTCGACGACGCGATGGACCAGATCCTGCCAGGCGCGTGGCGCAAGCGCCTCACCCGACTCTTCACGAGAACCGGGGGGTGAGCCCGGCAACCGCGGCGACCGAGGTCGCGGCGCAGCCGGTGAGCCGGCGTCGCCTCGGCCGGCGCGCGCGATTCGCAGCAGTGCTCGCCGTCCTCGGCCCCGGCATCGTCAGCGGCTTTGCCGACAACGACGCCGGTGGCATCACGACCTATTCGCTTGCCGGCGCGCGATTCGGGTACGACCTGCTGTGGGTCCTGCTCGCGACCCAGCTTGCGCTCTTCGTGACCCAGGAGATCGGGGCGCGCATCGGCCTGGCCACGGGCCAGGGCCTGACCGGCCTGATCCGCGAGCGATTCGGCGTTCGCTGGGCGGCGTTCGCAGCCCTGACCATGATCGCGGCCAACCTGGGCTCGACGGTGTCCGAGTTCGCGGGGATCAGCGCCGCCCTGTCGCTGTTCGGCGTCCCCGTCCCGTTGAGCGCACTCCTCGCCGCGATCGCCGTGATCACGCTGATCAGCCGCGGCAGCTTCAGCAAGGTCCAGTACGCCTTCGTCGGGGTGGGACTCCTCGTGTCCGCGGCGTACATCATCTCGGCCGCCCTCGCACATCCCGACTGGGGGCGAGCGGCAACCTCGCTGGTGATCCCGCACGGCACCCTCAACGGGGCGTACATGCTGGCGGTCGTCGGCACGGTGGGCACGACGATCACGCCCTGGGGCCAGGGCTTCATCCAGGCCTACGTCGTGGACAAGCGGCTCCGGGCCGAGCACCTCACGGCGGAGCGGCTGGACGTCCTGATCGGCGTCTTCATCACCAACGTGATCGCGGCGTTCATCGTCGTCGCCTGTGCGGCCACGCTGTGGGCGACCGGGCAGCGCGACATCGCCGATGCCGCGGACGCGGCGCGAGCGCTGGGGCCGCTTGCCGGCGACGTCGCCTCGACGCTGTTCGCCGTGGGCATCCTCGCCGCCTCGCTGCTGGGCCTCGGGGTCGTGCCGCTCGCGTCCGCCTACACCGCCTGCGAGGCCTTCGGCTGGGAGCAGGGCGTCGATTGGCGCTGGAGGGAGGCGCCCGCCTTCTACGGCCTCCTCGCGTTCTTCATCGGCTTTGCGGCACTGTTCATGCTCATTCCCGGGCTGCCGCTGATCCAGGTCATGTTCAGCGCCCAGGTCATCAACGGGCTGCTCCTGCCCGTGATCCTGGTCTTCGTGATGCTCCTGGCCGGGGACCGCAGGCTGATGGGCAAGCTCGTCAGCGGTCGCCTGAACCTGGCGCTCGGCTGGTTCGTCACCGCGGTGCTCGTCGTGATGTCCGTCGTTCTCGTGGCGACGTCGATCGCCGGCTAGCTCAGAGCCAGCCTCGCCGCCGGAAGATCAGCCACAGCCCGACGCTGATCAGGATCATCAGCCCGATCGCGAACGGGTAGCCGAGATCCCAGCCCAGCTCGGGCATGTTCGTGAAGTTCATGCCGTAGATCGTGCCGACGAGGGTCGGCGCGAAGATGATCGCGGCCCAGGCGGAGATTCGCTTGACCTCCTCGTTCTGGGCGAAGCTCGCCTCGGTGAGCCGCTTGACCTCCTCGTTCTGCGCCTGGTTCACGAGCGTCGCGTTGACGGTGAGGATGTCGGACAGGCTCTGGCGGAAGCCGGCGACGCGCTCGGTCACGGTCGTGGCGTGGTCGGCGACATCGCGCAGGTAGCGCTGCAGCTCGTCGTTTGTGCCGTACTTCTCGAACCCGGCGACGAGCGCCTCGAGCATGCCGTGCAGCGGGCGGGTCGAGCGCTGGAACTCGATGACCTCGCCGGACAGCTCGTAGATGCGCCGCGAGACGCGCGGGTCGCCACGGAAGACCTCGGCCTCGATCTCGTCGATGTCCTTGTCCAGCCCGGCGACGACCGGCGCGAAGCCGTCGACGACGCTGTCGAGGATCGCGTACAGCACGGCCTCCGGCCCGAGCGCAAGCAGCTCCGGGCTGGTCTCCATCCGATGCCGGACGACCGCGAGGTCCGGCGTGCGGCTGTGCCGCACGGTCAGCACGAAGTCCGGGCCGATGAACACGTGGATCTCGCCGAACTCGACCTCCTCGTCCTTGTCGAGGTAGGTCGCGGCGCGGAGGACGACGAACAGGGTGTCGCCGTAGCGCTCGATCTTCGGCCGCTGGTGCGCGACGATCGCGTCCTCGACCGCGAGCTCGTGCAGCCCGAACTCCTCGGCGACCGGCCGGAACTGGGCGTCGGTCGGCCGGAACAGCCCGATCCAGAGCATCCCGTTCCGGGTGGCGCGGAGCTGGGTCGCTGAATCGGCGATGGTCGTCGGCGAGGCCACCCGCCGGCCGCCGACGTACAGGCCGGCATCGACCATGCTCTCCTCCACCGGCGCGGCGACATCCTCGGGCCGGGCCTCCATCGAGACCTCCGGGGCCTCGGCGGGAGCGACGCGCGCGCCGGCGGCGCGGCGGCTGGGAAGGAGGAATCTCGGGCGTCGCTCGGCCACGGCGACAGGCTAGGCCTTCCGGGTCGCCCCGGCGCCACGCTCAGGCGGTCACGGGCTCGATGGCGAAGTACACGCCGACGGCGCGGATGTGCCGCCGGGCGAGCCGATACACCACGTTTCCCGGGAAGACGTGCTGGTTCGTGGCGAGGATCGCGCGGTCGCGCAGCTCCCCGATCGGAAGGCGCGTCGCGCGGACGGGCAGGGTCGGCGCGCGATGGAAGACGAGATCGGCGGTGCCCGCGGCCTCGAGGTTCCGGGTCCAGTCGACGTCGCCGTCGGGGTGGCCCAGGTACCAATGCCCGTCGTCGCGAAGGAGTCCGAGCAGGACGCTCCGCTGGCGACCGGTTCGCCGCCCGGCCACGCGCAGCTCGACGACGTTCCCGAGGCCCGCCGCCCGCCACCACGATCGGACCAGCGGATCGACCGTGCGGATGAGCCGGTACTGGATCGGCAGGTACCGGTGCCAGAAACCCGACCGGCGAGGCGCGGGCAGCTCCACCCGGGCAAGATAGACGGGTATGGCGTCCCCAGGCACCCTGGCCCTGGCCACGCGCGGCCTGCGCAAGAGCTACGG
>DATJGH010000200.1:0-5550 GCA_035495215.1 Patescibacteria group bacterium | reverse complement strand
GATGCGCCGGCCGCGCGGCCATTCGACGTAGAACGACGCACGCTCGTTCTCGATCGCGGCGATCGCCGCCTCCTCGCTGAGTCGCCAGGGCTGGCCGTCGCGCGAGCGACCGCCGATCGCCCGGATCCGGTGGTGGGGCGACACGCGGTCGGTGCGCACCACGCAGTCCACCTTGATGCTCTGGAGCATCGCCTCGGAGGACGGGCTCCGGCGCGGGTCCATCTAGGTCCTGATGATGGAGCTAAACGTGTTGTTGAACGTGCCAAGGTTCCCGATCTGCGAGTTGCAGCAGAACGCATACCAGGTGCCGCTGTAGAACCAGTCGGCGTAGAACGTGCCGGTCTCGCTGTTCCTCCCCTTGAACGAGCTGACCCGGTCGTTCCAGCCGATGGTCGACAGTGCCGCGTAGTCCTGCGACACGTTCATCAGCACCCCGTTGAAGGCCGTTCCGTCAAAGATGGTCACGTAGTCGATCGAGGTGAGCAGGGTCACCGCGAGGGCGCGCGAGTCCGCCAGCACGCGTGTCGACCAGCAGCGGATCTCGGGGTAGGCAAAGTCGTCGCAGTTGTATTTGCCGACGTCCTCAAGGGGGATCGGCCGGCCGTCGAGCGTCGCGCTCAGCTGCGGCTCGGGGTCCGCGGCGAGGACCGGCCGCGGCTGGGCGGTTGCTGCGAGCGTGAGCGAGCTGAGCGCCATCAGACCGATGGCCAGCCCGCGAGCGAATTGCACCGGGAAATCCCTCCCTCAAAAGCCCCGTGCTCAGTACCCTTCAGAACGCTATGACGCGACTCGCCCTCGCGGTATCCGGCAAAACCCTTGGTTGGGCTCAGGGTTTTGCCGGGTTGAGAGACCCCGGCCCCGGGTTCAAGGTTCAGCGAGCAGCGCTGACGGCCCTCGCCATCGGCGCCCTCATCGCCAGCCTGTCGGCCACGTCGGTGGCCATCACGGGAGTCGCGGACGACGGTGTCACCTTTGATCCTTCGCTCAATACGGTCGTTGCCGCCAGCCCGACCGGCTTCGCGTGGGCGGCCGGCGTCCGCGCAGGTGACATCGTCATATCGATTGTGGGGCGAGACGAGCCGGGCGGCTGGCGCATGGTCACCAGGAGCGCCGACGGCGAAGAGCACGCGGCAGACGGACGCACACTGTCGAGCGGCCTTGCGGCATCGATGCCGGTTGGAATCGTCTCGGTGTTCCTCGCCGCGCTGTCATTGCTCTTCCTCTCGACGCGGCGCCGCTGGGTCGTCCCGACCTCGGCATTGGCGTTGTTCGCCGCGAGCATTCCGCTCGAGCTCAACGGCGCGGCCGACAGCTCCACTGTGGTCCTCGGGGCTGCGGCGCTGGTCCCCGCGATCAGCCTTGGCCGGCGGCTGCCGATCGCCCTGGTCGTGCGCATCGCCCTCGGTGTGGCGTTCCTCGCCTTCCTCGTCGCCTGGCTGGTTGCGCGCCTTGCGCCGACACCAGCCGCAGGCGAGCTCGAGGCCGTTCGCGCCGGGATCGCCTTCTGGGGCGCCCTCGCCCTTCTCGCGGACCGGGCCGTGGCGCCGATCCTGCGCGGCGAGGCACTTGGCGTGATGCGACCGCGGCTGTTCGACGTCGGCGTGATCGCCGGGTTCGCGGTGATCGGGCTCGTGCTGATCAACGCATTCTCGGTGTCGCCCCTGGTGGTCGCGGCGCTGCTGGTGGCCGTGATGGCCGTGCTGCCGTCGACGCGCCGCCGGATCGGCGAGCCGATCGAGGACGCCCTGTTCGGCGACGTGCGCGAGGCCGCCGCAGTCGAAGCCGCGGAGGCGGAGCGTGCCCGGCTCGCGCGCGAGCTCCACGACGTCCCGCTGCAGGAGCTCGTCGCGGTCATCCGCCGCCTCGAGATCGTGCCCGGCACCGAGGCGGAGAGCGAGAACCTGCGTACGCTCGCCGGCCACCTGCGCAACGTGGCGACCGAGCTCCGACCGCCGGTCCTCGACGACCTGGGCCTGCCCGCCGCGCTCGACTACCTCGCCGAGGAGTCGACCTCGGACGCACTCCCGGTGAGCGCCGAGATCGTCGACGACACGGGCTTCGGCGCGGACCGCCGCCCACCTGCCGACGTGGAGCTGGCGATGTTCCGGATCGCCTCGGAGGCCGTCGGCAACGCCGTGCGCCACTCCGGCGGCTCGAGCGTGCGGATCCGCGGCTCGGTGGCTCCCGACCGGGTCGAGCTGACCGTCGCCGATGACGGCGCCGGCCTGGCGTCCGACGCGGCGCGCGATGCGGCGAAACGGAAGCGCATGGGCCTCGCCTCGATGCGCCGGCGCGCGCAGGCGATCGACGCCGAGCTCTCGATCGACGGGTCGACGAGCGGGACCCAGGTCAGGGTTGCCTGGCAGGCATGACCATCCGGCTCGCGATCGTCGACGACCACCCGCTCGTGACCGGCGGGCTCACCGCGGCGCTGCGCACGATCGACGGGATCGAGGTCGTGGCCCACGGCGGGACGGTTGCGAAGGCGCGCGAGCTGCTGTCGCGCGACGACCTCGATGTCGTGCTGCTCGACGTCCGGCTCGAGGATGGCAACAGCATCCAGGCGCTGGCCGAGCGCGGCGGTCGTACCCGGCCCGCGGTCCTCGTGATCTCCTCGTTCGAGACGCGCCAGTACGTCGCGGCGGCGGCGCGCTACGGCGCGGCAGGCTTCCTCCTCAAGACCGTGCCCCTGCCCCGCCTCGTCGACGGGATCCGGGCCGTGGCCGCGGGCGGGCTGATGTTCACGCGGGAGCAGCTCACGAAGGACCTCGTGACCCTCACGCCCCGCGAGCGGCAGATCGTGCGGCTGGCGATGGACGGTCTCGGCAACAAGGAGATCGCGGCCCGCATCGGCGCCTCGCCAAAGACCGTCGAAGGGCACCTGACCGCGATCTTCGAGCGCTTCGGCATCAAGGGCGGCCGGATCGAGCTGTCATTCCGCGCCGCCGAAGAGGGCTGGCTCGACATCGAGCCGCCGGCCGGTGATGAGCCGCGCCTCGTCAGGGCGGCGCACTAGGGACCCAGGCGGGTCCCGGCGGATCATTCGGAAATCGGCCATGCTCTGGCCATGACCGACACGACCACCAGCGGCGGGCTTGCGAGCTGGTCCGAGCTCGAAGCCGCCGCGCCGGAGCTCGCCGGGGCGGGCGCCCGCCACCTCGACCGTGCGAACGGCGCCGCCCTGCTCGCAACCGTCCGCGGCGAGGCCGCGCCCCGGATCCACCCCGTGACGGTCGGGATCGTCGACGGCGGGTTGTACGTGTTCCTGCTCGATTCCGCGAAGCGGAAGGACCTCACCGACGACGGCCGCTTTGCCCTGCACGCCCACCAGGACATGGCCGCCCCGGACGAGTTCTCCATCCGGGGGCGGGCCCGCCTGGTTCCCGCCGGCGAGCTTCGCGACCGGGTCGCCGCCGGCTGGTTCTTCGAGGTCGACGACACGTACTGGCTGTTCGAGCTCCGGGTCCGGTCCGCGATCCTGGGCCAGCGGGGCGCCGACGAGTGGCCGCCGCGGTACACGCGCTGGACCGCAGCCTGACCGGCCTCGCCACGTGAAGAAGATCGGGTTCCTGTCGTTCGGGCACTGGTCGGCCTCCGCCTACTCGCAGGTTCGATCAGGCGCCGACGCGCTGATCCAGTCAATCGAGCTGGCGGAGGCGGTCGAGGCCCTCGGCGCCGATGGCGCCTACTTCCGCGTCCATCATTTCGCCCAGCAGCTCGCGTCGCCGTTCCCGCTGCTTGCCGCGGTGGGCGCGCGCACGAAGCGCATCGAGATCGGGACGGCGGTCATCGACATGCGCTACGAGAACCCGCTGTACATGGCCGAGGACGCGGGCGCCGCCGATCTGATCGCCGGCGGCCGGCTGCAGCTCGGGATCAGCCGCGGCTCGCCGGAGCAGGTGATCGATGGCTTCCGCCACTTCGGCTATGCCCCGGCCGAAGGCGATCCAGTCGGCGCAGACATGGCGCGGGACCACACCGAGGTCTTCCTCGGCGTGCTGTCGGGCATGGGCTTCGCGGAGCCGAACCCGACGCCGATGTTCCCGAACCCGCCCGGCCTGCTGCGCCCGGAGCCCCACTCGCCCGGCCTGCGAGATCGCATCTGGTGGGGCGCCGGCTCACGCCCGACGGCGCAGTGGGCGGCCGAGAAGGGCATGAACATGATGTCCTCGACGCTGATGACCGAGGACGCCGGCGTGCCGTTCCACGAGCTCCAGGCCGAGCAGATCCGGCTGTTCCGCGACGCGTGGGCCAAGGCCGGGCACCAGCGTGAGCCGCGGGTCTCCGTCAGCCGGTCGATCTTCGCGCTCGTCGACGACCGAGACCGGACGTACTTCGGGCGCGGCAACGACGACGCGGACAAGGTCGGCTACATCGATGCGCAGACGAAGGCGATCTTCGGGCGCTCGTACGCGGCGGAGCCCGACGTCCTCGTCAGGGAGCTCGCGAAGGACACGGCGATCCAGGCAGCGGACACCCTGCTGCTGACGGTCCCCAACCAGCTCGGTGTGGACTACAACGCCCACGCCGTCGAGAGCATCCTCAAGTACGTCGCACCGGAGATGGGCTGGCGCTGATCCGGACGCGCCGAACCGGCGCGCGTGATCAGGAAGTGGTGGAGATGGGGGAGAGTCGAACTCCCCGTCCAGAACCCTTCGTCAGTGTCCACTACGAGCGTGTCCGATCGTTTTCGTCAACCCCAGGGCCGAGGATCGGCACCCTGCCCCGAGGTCCAGTCACGTGCCCCTAGATCGGGCTTGACTCCGGACTACGCGACGCTCATCCGGGCTGCAGCCCCGCTGCATGACGCTTCCGCGGCCCGCGGGACTGAGGCCGTTTCCACGCTCACCTTACGGCCTAAGCCGCGAGGGCGAGAGTCGACTGCTTGTTGGCAGGTACTTCGTTTTGCCGCCTGATTAACGAGGCCTAGCGGCATCCTCGGCTCGCGTCCGCTGACAGCCAGACCCTGTCGAGACCACGCATCCCCACAGATCGAACGGCTGTTCGCGTTCGAGTGCATAGTCTACCCCATGCCGTCCAGATCCCCGATCGATTCGATCCCGCCCGAGGCCTTCCTCGCGAGCTACTCGCCGCCGATCGTGGATCTTGCCGAGCGCCTTCGCGGGGTCGTGAAACAGGCCGTGCCCGACGCCATCGAGCGCGTTCGACCGGGCTGGCGGCTGATCGGCTACGACCTCCCGCTGCGACGTGCCGGCGTCTTCTTCGCCTGGGTCTGGCCGGAGCTCGAGCACGTCCACCTGGGCTTTCCGCACGGGGTGCTGATGGACGACCCGAGGCACGAGCTCAAGGGTGACGGCATCACCAGGCAGGCACGCTGGCTGACCTACGAGCCCGGCGATCGGATCAACGAGCCGCAGGCCCGGAGGCTGGTGGAGGAGGCCGTGCGGGTTGCCCTGATCCCGCGCTCGGCGCGCTAGCGGTCCCCGCCGCATCGCTACGATCTCCGCGATGCGGCTGACGGCGTGGGAGGAGGAGCGGCTGCTGATCTTCAGCGCCGCGGAGCTGGCGCGGCGGCACCGCGCAGCGGGC
>DATJGH010000199.1:0-16601 GCA_035495215.1 Patescibacteria group bacterium | reverse complement strand
GCGCCGCCGACGAACGCGCCATCCGCGGCCACGCAATCGAACGTCGTCGCGGTGCCCAGATCGACGACGATCGCCGGCGTGCCGTACAGGCGCGAGACGGCGAGCGCATTGACGAGGCGATCCGCGCCGACCTCGCCGGGTCGGTCGACCCGGACCGGGATCGGCACCGAGCCCGCGGTCGCAACCAGGAGCGGCCGCTCGCGGCGCGCCGCGACTGCCTCGAGGGCCGCCGTCACCGCCGGCACGACCGAGGCGCAGGCGATCCCGGAGACGTCGGCGATCGCCGCATCGTCGAGCCGAAGCAGCTCCTCGAGGAGCACCTCCAGCTCATCCGCGGTGGCGCTCGCGGGCGTGGCGGCGCGACGAACGGCAACGAGGCTGCCGTTGCGGAACGACCCGACCGTGACGTTCGAGTTCCCGACATCGATCGCGAGCAGCACGGCGGGATCATACGCGGCCGGATTTGGCGCCCGAATCGACACCGCCGGATCGCACCTCGCGCGCTACCATCGACCGCGTTCCCTCCCGTCCCGAGTGCCCCCGGAGGAGGAGCCCCCGCCGATGCAGCCGCCGGCCAAGTTCTTCGTGAACCAGGGCGTGGTGACGAGCCGCGAGGACATGCTCAACCTCCTGCGGCCGCTCCTGAAGCAGACGGTCTCGTATCGCTACCTGCGCGGACCGAAGGTGGCCGCCCACGGCACCGGCTGGGTCGAGCGGATCGTGGTCGACCAGCCCGACGTCTCGACCTATTTCACGCCGATCGCGATCACCCTCAACGTCGACTCCTTCGAGCACCTCGACTTCCAGACCCGCCCCGACCAGCTCCTCGTGTACACGCTGGTCCAGGGCGACGAGTCCGTGGTCGTCGAGTTCACGCCTGGCGGCGACGGCTCCAACTCTCCCTTCGAGCCGCGCCAGCTCGCCTTCGACACGTCGGGCTACGTCCAGATGGAGCTGCAGGGCCTCAACTCGGACGCCGCCGAGGAATAGCCCGGAGGCCGTCGTCCGGCCACGTAACGGCCGCGAATTTGGTCGGCGAAATCGCAGGTTGACGCGCGTACCATCGCGACCACGTCGGCTCGCGCGAGCGGGCCTCGGTGGGAGGCGCGGATCGTGCCCGGCCCCGGGCGCGGCGCGCGCAGAGGAGGGAGGACCGAACCGCGTGAACGCAGCAGTCGATACGGCCCCGCGCTCCGGCGGCGGTGGCGCGATCGCCGAGTACTTCAAGTTCGCCGAACGTGGCACGGACCTGATCACCGAAGCCCGCGGTGGCCTGACCACGTTCATGGTCATGGTCTACATCGTGTTCGTGAACGCGAGCATCCTCGGCGCGGGCTTCGGCCTGGATGCCGCGGGTGCCACGGCCGTCTCCGCGGGCACGGCCCTGATCGCCGGGATCATGACGATCGCGATGGGCGTGGTGGGCAACTACCCGTTCGCCCTCGCCGCGGGCCTGGGCATCAACGCCATCGTGGCCTTCGGGCTCACCGGCCGGGGCCTCACTCCCGCCGGCGCGATGGGCGTCATCGTGCTCGAAGGCCTGGCCGTGACGATCCTGGTCGTCGTCGGCTTCCGCGAGGCGGTCATGAACGCCGTGCCGCTTGCGCTCAAGCGAGCGATCGGCGCCGGCATCGGCCTGTTCATCCTGTTCATCGGCTTCTTCAACGGCGGCCTGATCACGTCGACGGGCTTCACGCCCACCGGTCCCACCGCCGGCCCGGCCCTCGCCCCCGCGCTGCCGACGACTCCCGGCCAGTTCGTCTTCCTGTTCGGCCTTGCCCTGACGGCCGTCCTGTGGGCGCGCCGGGTCAAGGCCGCGCTGATCATCTCGATCCTGGTCACGACCGTCGTCGCGCTCGTGGCCGGCGCCGCGTCGGTGCCTGCCACGTTCACGCTCAGCCCGAGCTTCTCGACGCTCGGCGCGTTCGACCTGACGAACGTGTTCTCGACCCTGCCGCTGCTGACCGCGATCCTGGTGATCTTCGCGATCATGCTGACCGACTTCTTCGACACGATGGGCACGGTCACCGGCGTCGCCGCCGAGGCGGGCCTCGCCCGCGAGGACGGCTCCGTGCCGGGGACCGGTCGCGTGCTCCTCGTCGACAGCATCGCCGCGATGGTCGGCGGGCTCGGTGGCGTGTCCTCGAACACCACGTACATCGAGAGCGCAGCCGGCGTCGCCGAGGGTGCCAAGACCGGCTTCGCGTCGGTCGTGACCGGCGTCCTGTTCCTCCTGGCGATCTTCCTCGCGCCGCTCGCGGGCATCATCCCGGGCGTCGCCACGGCCCCGGCGCTCGTCCTGGTGGGCTACCTGATGTTCACCCAGGTGCGGGACATCAACGTCGCCGACCTCGAGGACGGCTTCCCGGCGCTGCTCACGATGCTGCTCATGCCCCTGACGTACGACATCACCGTGGGCGTCGGCGCGGGCTTCATCTCGTGGGTGCTGATCAAGGTCGTGAAGGGCAAGATCAACGACGTCCACCCGCTCATGTGGGTCGTCTCGATCGCCTTCGCGATCTTCTTCCTGCAGTCGTGGATCGAGGCGCTCCTGCCCAAGTAGGCCCTGGAACGACCCGCGATCGAACGCGGCCGGCGCCGAGACGGCGCCGGCCGCTTCGTTCCCGTGGCGCCTGAGCAGGCCGACGCTGTCCAGGGGGCCCTGGAACGTCGTCATCGACCCGGGGGGGCCGGGGTCGCTCGGGTACCATCCCGGCGATGTTCGAACGGACGGCGCTGGCCGAGGGGCCGCGGGTGATCTCGACGCGCCTGCCCGGCGCACGGTCAGTGTCCGCCGCGGTCTTCGTCCGCGCCGGCTCGCGCCTCGAGGCACGCGACCAGACGGGCATGGCCCACTTCCTGGAGCACCTCACCTTCAAGGGCACGGCGGCGTATCCGTCCACTCGGTCGCTCAGCGAGGCGATCGAGGGCGTCGGCGGCTCGTTCAATGCGGCGACAGACCGGGAGGCGACCATCTACTGGGTCCGCGTCCCACGCCGGGAGACCGAACGGGCGCTGACCGTCCTCGGCGAGCTCGTCTGTCGACCGAACCTGGACGCCGCCGAGATCGACCGCGAGCGCGAGGTCATCGTCGAGGAGATCCGCGGCTACCTCGACGATCCGGCCGAGTTCGCCCAGATCCTGTTCCAGCAGGCGATGTTCGGACCCGGCGCGCTGGGCCGGGAGATCTGCGGCGAGGAGTCCGACGTCCGCGGCCTGCCGGCGGCCGGAATCCGCGACTTCTGGTCGTCGACCTATCGTCCGGCCAACGCGGTCGTTGCCATCGCCGGCGACCTCGGCCACGACGAGGCGGTCGGCTTGACGTCCACGACGTTCGGCCGCGGCAACGGCGTGGTCCAGGGCTTCGAACCCGCGCCCGCGCTGCCTGCCGGAGCTCGCGTCCTGACCGGCCGCCGCGACACCACCCAGGCACAGCTCTGCCTCGGCGTCCCCGCGCTGCCCCGTGACCACCCGGACTCGTGGACCCTCGCCGTGCTGAACGCCGTGCTCGGCGACGGCATGAGCAGCCGCCTCTTCCTTGCGCTGGTCGACCGCGACGCGCTCGCGTATGACGTCGGCTCGGGGATCGTCGAGTACGCGGACGCCGGCGCACTGCAGATCACTGCGGGCGTCGACCCGGCCCGCGTCGGCCGGGCGCTCAGCGGCATCCTTCGCGAGCTGGCCGCGCTGCGCGACGACCTCGTCGCGGATGAAGAGGTGGCCAAGGCGAAGGCGTACCTGTCGGGCGGGCTCGAGCTGCGGATGGAGGAGACGCGCCATCTCGCCGCCTGGATCGGTGGCCAGGAGGCGCTCCACGAGCGGGTCCTGACGCTGGACGAGGCGCTGGACGCCATCGACCGGGTGACGCCGGCGGCAATCGCGAAGCTCGCGGGCGAGCTCTTCGGGGACGACCGGCTACGGCTCGCGGTCGTGGCGCCGGGCCGATCGCTGCGCGGTCTCGACAAGCACCTTCGGCTCGCCGCATGACGCTCACGCCGGCCAGCGATCCCGCCCGCATCGACGACCTGCGCATGGCGCGGGTCCACCTGCGCATGGGCCAGCTCGCGCTCGCGCGCGCCGAGCTCGAGGACCTGTACCGCCGCGACGCCCTCGACGTCGTCGGGCTCGCGGTCCTGGCCGAGGCGCGCTGGCGGACTGGCGAGGGCCCGGCCGCAGCCAGGGCCGCGGCCGCGCATCTCGACGCCGGCGGCTCCGACGACGTCGCGCTGTGCATCGCCGCGGAGGCGATGGCCGCCGAGGGACGGCCGGCGGACGCACGGGCACTCATGGATCGCCTGCCAGCGTCCGACGCCGCGACGCTCGATGCGCTCTTCGCGGGCATGCCGAGGCGCGCCTTCTGGCCGGCGGGCCCGGTTGATCGGAGCGACATCGACGAGCTGCGGCGTGAGACGGACGCCCGAGCCCAGGCAGGCCGACGCGGCGGCATGCGGCCTGCCGCGCCGGCGTCGGGAACCGACGATGAATCCTCGACGCAGATCTACCAGCAACCGGCCGGCGCGAGCGCCGCCTCGGGCCAGGCGGGCTCGCCGCTCGGCGCGCCACCGATCGACCGTCGAGCGATCCCGGGCCCGCGCGAGGTGCTCGAGGCCACGGCCGCGGGCGCGTTCGGCGCGAGCGGGCGGCCGAGCGTGCATGGCGTCGCGCCGACCGGCCGCGAGGCGCACCCCGGCGAGCGCCGGGTCAAAGGCCACATGGACCCCGCCGCGGAGCTGGCGAGCGCGCGCGACGAGCTCAGCTCGAAGCCGGAGCGGGCGATCCTGCGCCTGTCGCTCGTCCTACGGCACGATCCGACCTACGCGCCGGCCGTCCTCGACATCCTGCACCTGCGCCGTGAGCCGAGCGCCGCCCTGGTCCGCGGCGACGCCCAGCGCCTGCTGGGCCGGCACATGGAAGCGGAGGCCGCGTTCGATGCGGCCGCGGAGAGCCTCGAGGTTTCGTGACCGGCCGCTCGACCCCAGCCGGGGGCTGAGGCCGAGGGCCTGATCGATAAGGCCCGGATCGAGCCCGGGGCTACTGTGTTCGCGCGAAGTAGATGTCCGAGTTGAGGCAATCGGTCGTGTCGTCGCCGGGCACGAGGTTCGTGCAGCGGGTGTAGACGACGTTGAGCCGTCCGGCCGGGTCGAAGCCGACCTCGAAGAAGTCGCCGAACACGAAGTCGCCACCCGGAGCCACCTCGACCGGATCGACGACCGCGTAGGTGACCGCACTGCCGAACCTCGGCGACGTGCCGGCGTACACGTGCCAGTTGCCATTGATGTCGGCGTGCGTCTCGTAGCCCACGCCGATGGTCTTGCCGTCCGCGGCGACGTCAACCCAGCTGTAGCGGATGATGCCCGGGTTGGCCGGCGTCACGTCCTGCCTGGCCCATGTCCTGCCGTGATCGGTCGAGTGATAGAGCTTGAGCAGCGAGCCGGTCTTGGTCACCTCGCCCGCGGCGTCAACGGTCGTGACCGGATCATCGAAGAGGGCATACACGGAGCCATCCTTCGCGACCACGACCTGGGGCCAGCTGACGTCGCCATCGCCGCCACCCGGAATGCTCTCGTTGTAGCTGTCGACTTCGTAGCGCTTCCACGTCGCTCCATCGTCGGCAGAGACGAAGGAGAGGAGCGTGCCGACGGTGAAGCCGGGATCACCGGGGTTGTTCACCTCGTAGTCGGCGTCGGCGTCGTTCGTGCAGAACATGTACAGGTAGTTCGAGCCGGGAGCGTGGTCGGCAGCCGGCCGGCACCAGCCGCTTCTCGGGAGCGTGCAGCCCTGCGGATCGAACGAGTTGCCGCCATCGTGCGAGAGGAAGACGGTGTAGCGACCGCCGGCCGCCTTCTCGCCGGGTTGCGGCGGGACGACGGTGCCGGTGCAGCCGTTGGCCACGTCACCGACGTTGTAGGTGTCATGGTCGCCGACGTTGCCCGCGTAGAGCACGGTCGACGAGCCGTGGGCCGTCACCCATGGCCGGTCGTCGACCGGCAGCAACGTCGGCACGACCGCGCGGTGAAAGTCCTGGACCATCCTGGACGTGCCGAGACCGCTGACGGTCCAGCGGGCGAAGCTGTCATCGACCACCTTGGTGTCGACGAAGTAGAAGTGCTTCGCATCGTCGAGCGCGATATCGCCCTCGTCGCCGAAGTCGAGCGTCGCCGGGTCGGCGGGCAGGTTGGCCAGACCGGGCATCTCGGAGAAGTTCACGCCGTCCGTCGAGGTCCACAGCCACGACTGCGCGCGAACGCCGGCCGGCGCCATCGGGTCCTGTGCCAGGGCCAGGCAGTGGTTCTGCTTGTGCGCGGTCACGAAGATGTTGCCGAAGCTGTCGATGGCGATGCCCGGCTCGTAGCCGCCACACGACAGGTACGTCGGCAGGCGGACGGGCGTCCCGAAGTGCACGCCAGGTGGCTTCGAGCCACCGCCACCTCGTGCGGCAAGGACATTCGCCTGGGTCCCCAGCGCACCGAGGAGCAGCATGGCGGCTCCCAATGTGGTGAGCCGTCGAACGGATGTAGCCATGGCCTCCTTTTCGCGCAAGGCGCGGTCATCGGACGGGTGCGGCTGGTTCGTCCAGGGAGCGATGCTAACACCACTAAGAATGGTGTCATCCTTGCAGATCCATCAACAACGGGTCGTCGGACGATGTCATTGGCCTCTCGGCGGCGCGATGGCAGGGAGGCCGAGGACGGTCCTGCTATCGTTCCGCTCGCCCCATGACGTCGCGTACAGCCCGCCCATGACCGAGCGCACGCTTGTCCTCGTCAAGCCCGACGGCGTCCAACGCCTGCTCGTCGGCCGGATCCTCGCCAGGTACGAGGAGCGGGGACTCAAGCTCGTCGGCCTGAAGCTGATGACCGTCGGCCGCGACCTCGCGGAACGGCACTACGCCGTGCACCGCGAGAAGCCGTTCTTCCGGGGGCTCGTCGACTTCATCACGAGCGGCCCGCTCGTCGCTGCGGTGCTCGAGGGACCGAACGCGATCACGATCGTGCGCGCCATGAACGGCGCCACGCGCCCGCACGAGGCCGCGCCGGGTTCGATCCGCGGCGACTTTGCCGTCGAGACCGCGCAGAACCTCGTGCACGCGTCGGACTCGCCCGAGACCGCGGCGTCGGAGCTGGCGCTGTGGTTCGAGCCTGCCGAGCTGCTCGCCTACGAGCGCGAGGTTGATCGCTGGGTCCTCGCACCCGAGGACTAGCGGCTCGGCGCGGGCTGCGCCGGCAACCTCAGCCGCCGGCGCCGCCGGTCGCCGTCAGCAGCGCCATCACGGACAGGGCAAGCACGCCGATCGCCATCAGCGGCGCCCGGTTCGCGCGCAGCTCGATCGGGATCGCGCGGATGGCCTGGGTCAACGATCCCTCGGACCAGCCCGCGGCGCGTCCGCCGGTCCAGCGCGGCCGCCCGGACAGGCCAGCCGCGATGGCCGGGCTGATCGGCGCGAGCCCCGCGATGGCGATGCGCCCGAGGTAGATCGCCGGCATGGCCGCGATGATCAGCGCGACCGCCGGCCCGATCCCCGGCATCGCGCTCGTGACCAGATCCGTGCGGGCCTGGAAGAGGGCCATGTTCGGCAGCCCGATCGCGGCGACGAGGATGCCCGCGAACGCGATCCCGAGCGCGGGCGAGTGGCGCGCCCAGCCACCGAGATCGTCGAGCCGGTGGCCGCCATAGGTGTTGCGGACGACGGTCGCCCAGGCCGCGAGCGCGGTCTTGACCGTCGCGCTGGCCACGAGCCAGTTCCGCGCCGCCGCGACGACGCCCGGGTCGAGCGAGGCGAAGGCGAGCACCGCCACGGCGGCGTCCTGCAGGATGGAGTAGCCGAGCACGTGCTCGATGTCGTCGTGGACCATCGCGGCGAGCCCACCCAGGACCACGCTGGCCATCGCCAGGAGGATGATCAGCCAGCGTTCCGCCTCGGCGGCATCGGGGCCGAGCGCGACCTGGCTCCAGTCGAGCGCGACGAGGACGAACGCGGCGCTGCCCCAGGCGAACGCAGCGGGCACGGCCAGCGGGCTGACGCCCTCCATGAACCGGGCCGCCCAGACGTGCAGCGGGATGAGCCCGGTCCGGATCGCGACGGCGGCGACCATGACCAGGAGCGCCAGGCCGAGGCTCAGCTGTCCCGCCGGATCCACCGAGACCGGGGCGCCCGCGCCACCCAGCGGGCCTGCCGCCGAAGCGCCCCAGGCGATGACCGCCAGCCCGAGGAGCCCCGATCCGAGGATCGCCAGGGTGCCGCGATTCGTCGTCGGCAGGCGCGAGGGCATGTTCGGCGCGTCGAGCCAGCCCGCGAGCCCCGGGACGACGACGCCGGCCACGCCGCCCGCGGCGAGCGCTGCCATGGAGCTCGCCGGATCACGGGTCGCGAGCGCCAGTCCGGCGACGGCAAGGCCGATCAGCGACGGGCCGACGACGGTCGGCCTGCCGCCGACGGCGACCTCGAGCAGGCCCAGGACGGCGAGGCTGGCCGACCACGCGACGGCCATCGCCCGCACGACCGGTGTGCTGACCATGCCCACCCCGCCCACGATCAGCGAGTCGGTGTCCGGCATCACGAGCGCGAGCGCGAGCACGGCCAGGCTGCCGGCGAGGCCGACCGCGAGCGCGAGCGAGCGGCGCCGCTCCCCGATGAAGATCGTGGCGAGGCCGAAGCCCAGGGCGACGGCGGCGAGGACGAGCAGCGTCATCTGCCCATCACCGCGGGAGGAGGGAGCGTCGGGCCTCGCCGGACGCGTCGGGCTTCGGCGGTTCGTCGCCGGCCTCGTCGCCGAGCATGGAGCCCGCCGCAGCGCTGGCGAGCGCGGCGCCGGTCGCGCCGGCCACCACGAGCAGGGCTTCCCGCGCGATCTCCTCGAGCTCGCCGGCGGGGCCGGCCACGCCGATCCGGAGCAGGAGCACCGCCTGCGTCACGAGCACCAGGCCGATGGCCCGGCGCGATCCGGGCCGGCCATGGACCAGGGGTGCCGCGCCGAGGACGAGCAGGCTCGTGCCGGCGGCGGTGATCAGGGCCAGCGAGGTCACCGCCACACTCCCCGCATCGATCGGCCCGGCCGGGCCGGGCTCGCCGATTCCCGGGACGCCGACCGGCACGCCGCCGGCGGCCGCCGCCACGGCGAGCCCCACCGACAGCCCGAGCCCCGCCACGGCACCAGCGGTCGCGAGGAGCGCCTCGGACGGCCAGCCCAATGGCGAGGGTTGCCGCGGCCCGGTGCGCATCGCCGACCGGATCATCGTGGCCACGAGCAGCGCCGCGACCACTCGGGCGCCGAGCACCGCGGGCGAGGGCAGCGGGTCGGAGAGCAGGGCGGCGCCGAGGAGCGCCACGGCGAGGCCGGTCGCTGACGCGGCGCCGTCGCGCGTCGAGACCGCGAGGACGGCTCCGGCACCGATCGCGAGGACGATCGCGACCAGCGCGAGGTTCATGGGCTCGAACTCGGCTCCAGGGTGGGCCCGAAGCTCGACGACGGGTGGTTGCCGGCCTGCGCCGCGTAGCTCGGTGTCGGCAGGACCCCGAACCGGTCGAACGGCCAGTAGCGCAGCCACGCCCGCCCGATCACGTGGCCGATCTCGATCGGCCCGAAGGTCCGCGAGTCCGCGCTGTCCTGGCGATGGTCGCCCATGACCAGGAGGTCGTTGGTCGGCACGATCCACTCGCTCTGGCCGCCGATCGCGGGCTCGGTCGTCTGGGTGATCCCGTTCTGCTCGAAGATGTACGGCTCGTCCAGCTGTGTGCCGTTCACGAAGACCTTGCCGTTGCGCAGCTCGACCTTGTCGCCGGGCAGCCCGATGACGCGCTTGATGAACGGGACGCCGCCGCCCGCGGACCAGCTCTCGGGTGGATCGAAGACCACGATGTCGCCGCGGGAGTAGGTGGCCCAGTGGGGCGTGAGCTTGTCGACGAGCACGTACTGCTCGGGCAGAAGGGTGTTCTCCATCGAACCCTGCTGGACCTTGTACGGCTGGGCGACGAAGGTCTGGATGCCGAGGAAGATGACGACGGTCAGGACGAGAGTCTCGACCACCTCGAACAGGCAGCCGAGGGCGGGTCGCTGGCTCACAGGAGCGGGAGTATAGGGGCGGACCCCGTGCTAGACTCCGGCCCGGTCCGGACGGGCCAATTGGGTGTGGGCGCCCGCGTGGTGCCGCCCGCAAGGAAGTCGTCCAGGGCCTCCAACTGACCGACATCGACGCGCCGCCTGCCCGCGGCCATGATCGATCTGCAACCCTGGAGGACCCGTCTGCCCATGGATGCCAGCGCGCTCCAGCTGATCATTCCCGTCGCGGGAATTGCCGCTGTCCTGTTCGCGATCTACCTCGCCCGTGACGTGCTGTCCCGGGACAAGGGTCCGCAGGCGATGCAGGACGTCGCCGACACGATCCGCGAAGGCGCGGACGCCTTCATCAAGCGCCAGTACACGACGATCGGGATCCTCGCCCTCGTCGGCGCGCTCGTCATCGGCGCGGTCATCACCGTGTTCGAGGGCAAGGAGGTCGCGGACACCAACATCTTCGGCATCGACCTCGGCTGGCGAACCGGCATCGCGTTCCTCGTCGGCGCCGCGTGCTCGATGGCGTCGGGGATCATCGGCATGTACATCAGCGTCCGCTCGAACGTGCGAACCGCCGCCGCGGCGCGCCGCAGCCTCGTCGAGGCGGTCCAGGTCGCGATGCGCGGCGGGGCGGTGTCGGGCTTCCTGGTCGTCGCGCTCTCGCTGCTCGGCGTGTACGGCATCTTCGCGGCATTCGGCGGCCTCAGCGGCGGCCAGGCCACGCACGATGCGCCGTTCCTCATCGTCGGCTTCGGCTTCGGGGCGTCGTTCGTGGCCCTCTTCGCCCAGCTCGGCGGCGGCATCTACACCAAGGCGGCCGACGTCGGCTCCGACCTCGTGGGCAAGATCGAGGCGGGCATCCCCGAGGATGACCCGCGCAATGCCGCGGTCATCGCGGACCTCGTCGGCGACAACGTCGGTGACTGCGCCGGCCGCGGCGCGGACCTGTTCGAGTCCACGGCCGCCGAGAACATCGGCGCGATGATCCTCGGCGTCGGCGCGTTCGCGATCGCGAGCGCTGCCGGCTGGCCGAATCCGCAGGCGTGGATCTTCTTCCCGCTCGTCGTTCGCGGCTTCGGCCTGCTGGCGACCATCGTCTCGATCTTCTTCGTCCGCGGGCGCGAGGACGAGAACCCGATGAACATGCTCAACCGCGGCTACTGGGTGACCACGATCCTGTCGGTCGTCGGGTTGTTCATCACGACCAACGTGATGATGAACACGGCGGGCGTGACCGGCGCCAACGGCATTCCCGCCTGGGTGTGGTTCTTCGGTGCCGGCGTCGTCGGCCTCGCGACCAGCGTCGCGTTCGTGTACATCACCCAGTACTACACGGCCGGCACGTTCCGGCCTGTGCGCGAGATCGCGGAGGCGTCCAAGACCGGCCCCGCGACGAACATCATCTCGGGCACGGCCGTCGGCTTCGAGACGACCTTCGTCACCGCGATCACGATCGGCCTCGCGCTGTGGCTCAGCCACTTCCTCGGGACCCAGGCCCACCTCACGAATGCCGATGGCCACGAGGTCGGCGGCATCTTCGGGACCGCGGTCGCGACGATGGGCATGCTCATGACCACGGCCTACATCCTGGCCATGGACACCTTCGGCCCGATCACCGACAACGCCGGCGGCGTCGCCGAGTTCAGCCGTGCCGAGGCGGGCGCCCGCGAGATCACCGACCGGCTCGATGCCGTCGGCAACACGACCAAGGCGCTCACGAAGGGCTACGCCATCGCCTCGGCGTCGCTCGCGGCGTTCCTCCTGTTCAGCGCCTACATCGACAAGGTGAACCTGATCATCGGGCGCCAGATCGAGGCCGGGACCAACGGGGCGCGCCAGCTCCTGTCCTCGGTCAACCTGGCCAACGTCGACGTCTTCATCGCCGCCCTCATCGGCGCGATGCTCGTGTACTTCTTCAGCTCGCTGGCGATCCGCGCCGTCGGCACGACGGCCCAGTCGATCATCGTCGAGGTCCGTCGCCAGTTCCGCGAGATGCCCGGGATCATGGACTACAGCCAGCGCCCGGACTACGCCCGCGTCGTCGACATCACGACCCGCGCCGCCCTTCGGCAGATGATCCTGCCGGGCGCCGTCGCGGTCGCGACGCCGATCATCGTGGGCCTGCTCCTCGGC
The DNA here is from genome assembly GCA_035495215.1 of Patescibacteria group bacterium. Lineage (GTDB taxonomy): Bacteria > Chloroflexota > Limnocylindria > Limnocylindrales > CSP1-4 > UBA5189. The sequence goes on along the minus strand of DATJGH010000199.1, from coordinate 4,416 downwards.
CACGAGGCCGTCGCCGGCATGCTCATGGTCGGCACCATCGCCGGGGTGCTGCTCGCCACCGTCCTCAACAACGGCGGTGGCGCATGGGACAACGCCAAGAAGTACATCGAGTCCGGCCATCTCCTCGACGACAAGGGCAACGTCCTCGGCAAGAAGACGCCGGCCCATGCCGCCGCGGTCGTCGGCGATACCGTCGGCGATCCCTTCAAGGACACCGCCGGTCCCTCGCTGCACGTGCTCGTGAAGCTCCTCGCGACCATCACCCTGGTGCTCGCGCCCCTGTTCATCCGGTAGCCGCCGATTCGGCGGCACAATCGAGGGCCTGAACCGTGGACCAGCTCATTCAGGCCATCGTGCTCGGGATCGTCCAGGGGCTGACAGAGTTCCTGCCGGTCTCGAGCTCCGGGCACCTCATCCTCGTGCCGTACCTGCTCGGCTGGGACGACCCGTTCATCGACAGCCTCGCGTTCAGCGTCATGCTCCATATCGCGACGCTGCTCGCGCTCCTCGTCTACTTCCGCAACGACTGGCTGCGCCTGATCCCTGCCGGGCTGGCCGCGATCCGCGACCGCTCGCTGCGCGATGACCCCGATCGTCGGCTGGCCTGGCTCCTGGTGGTCGCGACGATCCCGGCGATGATCGTCGGCGTGCTGCTCAACGACCCGATCGAGAACGCGTTCCGGGAAGCCCGCCTGGTCGCCGTGACGCTGGTGATCGGCGGCGCGATCCTGTTCCTTGCCGACCGCCTCGGGTCGAAGTCGCGGCCGATGGAATCCATCAGCTTCCGGCTCGCGCTCGGCATCGGAGCGGCGCAGGCGTTCGCCCTCGTGCCCGGCGTCAGCCGGTCCGGGATCTCGATCTCGGCCGGCCTGTTCGCCGGCCTGGACCGCGGGGCGGCCGCCCGGTTCGCCTTTCTGATGGCGACCCCGATCACCGCCGGGGCAGGGCTGTGGGAGCTGCGCAAGGTCATTGCCGGTGAAGCCGGCGTCGACGTGCCGATCGTGCCCCTCCTGGCCGGGATGGTCGCGGCGCTTGTCGCGGGGCTGCTCGCGATCGCCGTCCTGCTCCGCTACGTGCGGATGCATGGCCTCGGCATCTTCGTGGTGTATCGCCTCGCCCTCGCAGCCGTCGTGGTCGTCGCCTGGCTCGGCCTGTGGGATCGTTGATGCCGTGAAGGCGATGCCTTGGAGGTGATGAAGCAGCTCCGCCAGCGCGCGATCCGCGACCTCGTGGAGCAGCGAACGATCCGGACCCAGCAGGAGCTCGCGGCCGCGTTGCGCGACCGCGGCTTCCGCGCGACCCAGGCCACGATCAGCCGCGATGTCGCCGAGCTCGGGCTGGGCAAGGGCAGCCGTGAAGGCCGCTCGTCGTACATCCTGCCGCCCCGCCTGCGCGACGCGGATGCGTCGGGCGAGGACCGGCTCCGGCGCCTGCTCGCCGACGTGCCCGTCGAGTTCCGGATCGCGAACCTGCTGCTCGTCATCAAGACGCTGCCGGGCAGCGCGCACGCGGTCGCGGCGGCCATGGATCGCACGCGCTGGCCGGAGATCGTGGGCTCGATCGCGGGCGACGACACGGTCTTCGTGGCGACGAGTGATAAGACCTCGTTGCGGCGGCTCCGGGACCGTCTCATCGGCCTCGCAGGCAAGCACTGATCCCACGCTCGACACGGGCACATCACGACCCGAATCGAGATCGGCGGCCGCCTCGTCAGGTACCAGACGTGAACGGGGGTCTGCTCCTTTGACACCCCTCCGGGGGCGCGGTAACCTACGCCGCCGACCCGGACTCCAGCCCGCACCGACGATCCCGCGGGGCTGGGGTTCTTCCTTTATCCGGGGGCCCGAGACTGACTGTGAACAACAAGCCCACGTACATCAGCAAGGATGGCCTCGAGAAGCTCCGCCAGGAGCTCGACGAGATGGTCTCCGTGCGCCGGCCGGAGATCGCCCAGCGCATCCATGACGCGAAGGAGCACGGCGACCTCACGGAGAACGCCGAGTACGAGGACGCCAAGAACGAGCAGGCGTTCGTCGAGGGGCGGATCCAGACGCTCGAGGCGCTGATCAAGAACGCCACGCTCATCGACGAGCACACCTCGAACGACCACGTCCAGATCGGCTCGACGGTGAAGCTCAGCGGCCCGGACGGCTCGCAGACGTTCACGATCGTCGGCTCGACCGAGGCCAAGCCGACCGAGGGCAAGATCAGCAACGAGAGCCCGGTCGGGCGCGCGCTGCTCGGTCGAAAGAAGGGTGAGAACGTCACCGTCCAGGTTCCGGCCGGCGACATCGCCTACAAGATCGTCTCCATCACGTAGGGGCCCGACCATGGAGTGGGCCGACGAGCTGGCGGCCCGGGTCACAGGGCCGCAGGTCGTCAACGATTCGAAGACCCCGTCCGGGACTGTCCACGTGGGCAGCCTCCGCGGCCCGGTCATCCTCGACGTCATCACCCGGGCGCTGCGCGCGTCCGGCCACGAGACGACGCTCCTCTACGGGGTCGACGACCTCGACCCGATGGATGCCCAGGCGCTCCTGACGCCCGATGCGATCGAGCGCGAGATGGGCCGGCCGCTGGCGCACATCCCCGACCAGGTCGGCGACGGACACGAGTCGTACGCCCGCCATCACGCCTCGGTGTTCATCGACACGTTCGCGGGACTCGGGATCCGCCCCGACCGCTACTACTGGATGAGCGAGCACTACGCGGCAGGCGACATGGACCCGTACATCCGGATCGCGCTCGACCGCGCCGACGTCGTGCGCGCGGTGTACCAGCGCGTCGCCAACGTCCGCCACCCCGATACGTGGCACCCGATCTCGGTCATCTGCCCAACGTGCGGCCGCGTGGGCACGACGATCGTGACGCAATGGGACGGCGAGCGAGTGTTCTTCGAGTGCCGGCCCGATCTCGTCACCTGGGCGAAGGGCTGCGGGTCGAGCGGCTGGGTCTCGCCCTACGGCGGGGCGGCGAAGCTGCCCTGGAACCTCGAGTGGGCGGCGCAGTGGTCGCTGTTCGGGGTGACGATCGAGCCGTGCGGCAAGGACCTCGCGACCGCGGGCGGGTCCCGTGATCGCTCGGACGCCATCGCGCGCGAGGTGTTCGAGCGCGAGCCGCCGATCAACGTGCCCTACGAGTTCCTGAACATCGGCGGCCGCAAGATGTCGACATCGAAGGGCCGGGGAACGCCGGCCCACCTCATCGCCGAGGTGGTGCCGCCCGAGCAGCTGCGACTCCTCTTCCTCCGGCCTCGGCCGAACCAGGCGATCGAGTTCGACCCTGACGGCACCGACGCCATCCCGCGCCTGTTCGACGAGTTCGATCGCCTCGGCGACGCCATCGCCGGCCGCGACGTGAAGGGCGAGCTGCCAGCCGGCTTCGCCAACGTCTTCCGCTACTCGCTGCTCGATCCGAGTGCCGACTACGAAGCGGAAGCGGCCCGGTTCCGCTTCGCCTTCTCGCATCTCGCCACGCTGATCCAGATCCCCGGCGTGGACGTCGCCGCCTCGGCCGCCGAGGAGAAGGGCGACGCCCTCGACGAGTCCGAGGCGGCCAACCTGGAGGCGCGGATCACCGCCGCGCAGCGCTGGCTCGAGCACTTCGCCCCGGACGACGCCAAGCTCGCGGTCCAGCCGACGCTGCCTGCCGAGGCCGCGTCCCTCGACGCCGCGGATCGGGCGTTCCTGGCCGCGTTGTCGGAGCGGGCCGCGGCGCTGGCGCCCGGCCCTGACGGCCTCGCCGGCCCGGCCGTCGCTGCCGACGGCGAGGCATGGCAGGCGGCGATCTTCGAGACGGCAACCCAGGGCGGGCTGAAGGCGGGCCGGGCCTTTCGCGCGCTCTACCTCGCCTTCCTCGGCCGGCCGAACGGTCCCCGGGCCGGATGGCTCCTCGCAAAGCTCGAGCCGGATTTTGTCCGCGCGCGCCTGCGCGAGGCGGCGGCGGACGCCAGACTGCCGGCATGAGCGTCGGGCTGCAGCGGCTGCGCGAGGACAGCGAGGCGATCCGCAAGGGCGCGATCGACAAGGGCGAGGACCCCGCGATCGTCGATGCCGCGCTGGCCGCGGACGCGCGCCGGCGCGAGCTCCAGGGCGAGGCCGATGGCCTCCGCGCGGAGCGGAACACCGCGTCGAAGGAGATCGGCGAGGCGATCAAGGGCGGCGCGAAGCCCGATGGGCCGGAGGTTGCCGCCCTGCGCAAGCGCTCGACGGAGATCGGCGAGCAGCTCGGCTCGATCGAGAAGGACCTCGCCGATGCCGAGGTGCAGGTCGAGGACCTTCTGCTGCGCATCCCGAACCCGGCCGAGCCCGACGTCCCGATCGGCGGGGAAGAGGCCAACGTGACCGTTCGGACCTGGGGCGTGCAGCTCGCGCGGGCCCAGCCGGTCGAGGGCGAGGTCGGGGCCGATGCCCCCGC
>DATJGH010000198.1:0-8529 GCA_035495215.1 Patescibacteria group bacterium | reverse complement strand
GTCGAAGCGGTTGATCGGGCGATCGCCGACTACCAGCTGGCCGAGGTGACGCGCGCGCTGTACGACGGCATCTGGTCGGAGTTCTGCGACTGGGGCCTCGAGCTGGCGAAGGTCCGCCTCGCCGACGATTCGCTCCCGGCGCCGACCCGCGAGGCCACCTGGTGGACCCTCGTCGAGGCGCTCGACACGTATCTCCGGCTCCTCCACCCGGTCATGCCCTACATCACCGAAGAGCTGTGGGCTGCGCTGCCCCACGGCGCCGACGATCCTGACCTGCTGATCGTGGCCCGCTGGCCCGGGGCGAGCGAGCTTGCGTCGATCCGCGATTCGGCCACGGAGCGGGACGTTGGCGAGGTGCTGGACCTGATCCGTGGCATCCGCAACGCCCGGGCCGAGGCCGGTATCGCGCCCGCGGCCTGGCTGGACGCGCAGCTTGCGGCGCCGGGCGCGGCCAACCAGCTCATCCGCGAGCTGCGGCCCGCGATCGAGCGCCTGGCCCGGGTCAAGTCGACCGTCCTCCCCGCGGACGTTGCCTCCCTGGGCCAGCACGGCACCCTGACCGTCGTGGCCGGCCGCCTCGAGGCCTCGCTCGTTCCCCACGCCGACCCCGACACCATCGATCGCGAGCGAGCACGGCTCGAGAAGGAGCTCGCGGAGGCGCAGGCGGCGCTCGAGAGCTCGCGCGTCCGCCTCGCGGACTCAGCCTTCCTCGAACGCGCGCCGGCACACGTCGTCGAGGGCGCGCGGGTCCGCGCGGCGGAGCTCGCCGAGCGCGTCAGTCGACTCAGCGCCTCCCTGCACCGCGGCTGAGCTCGATGGCCGCAGCCGCGATCGACGAGTGGTGGCAGACCGGGGTCGTCTACCAGGTCTACCCGCGCAGCTTCGCCGACACGAACGGCGACGGCATGGGCGACCTGGCCGGGATCGTCGACCACCTCGACCACCTCGGCGGCAGCCCCGATTCGCTCGGCGTTGACGCGGTCTGGCTGTCGCCGTTCTACCCCTCGCCGGACCATGACTTCGGGTACGACGTCGCCGACTACGTCGGGGTCGATCCCAAGTACGGCACGCTGGCCGATTTCGAGCGGCTGGTCGAGGGCTGCCATCGCCGGGGCCTGAAGGTCGTCATCGACCTCGTGCTGAACCACAGCAGCTCGCAGCATTCCTGGTTCCAGGCCTCCCGCGCGAGCCGCAGCGGAGACCACGCGGACTGGTACATCTGGCGCGATTCGCCGGGTCGCTCGATCCTCGGCGGGCGCAGAGCGCCGAACAACTGGCGCTCGTTCTTCGGTGGCTCGGCATGGACCTGGGACGACGCGCGCGAGCAGTTCTACCTGCACACGTTCCTGCCCGAGCAGCCCGACCTCAACTGGCGCCACCCGGCCGTGCGAGAAGCCCTGCTGGGCGTCGTCCGGACCTGGCTGGACCGTGGCGTCGACGGCTTCCGCCTGGACGTGTTCAACACCTTCTTCAAGGACGCGGCACTGCGCTCGAACCCGTGGCGGCTGGGCGGGCGGGGAGCGTGGTCGTGGCAGCGCCACGTGTACGACCGGGATCAGCCCGAGCTGCGCGGCCTCCTCGCCGAGCTGCGGGCGATCGTCGACGAGCGCCCGGGCCGGATGACCGTCGGCGAGCTGTTCGATGGCAGGCTTGCCGAGGCGGCGCCGCTGATCGCGCCGCGCCATCTCGTGTTCGACTGGAGCCTCATCACGCTGCCCTGGAGCGCGGCCGCGTTCAAGGGCGCGGTGCTGGCGCGCGACGCGGCCTTCGGTCCCGAGCGCTGGCCCGCCAACGTGCTGTCGAACCACGACCAGCCGCGACACGCGAGCCGGCTTGCCCCGGCAGGCGTCGACGCGGCCGCGGAGGCCGAGGGTGATGCTCGCGCCAAGGTCGCCGCGACGCTCCTCCTGACGATGCGCGGGACGCCGTTCCTGTATTACGGCGAGGAGGTCGCGCTGCGCAACCTGTCGATCCCGAACGCCGAGGCCGCCGACCCGCCGGCGCGGCGCGCGAGCTTCCTGTCCCCGTGGTGGAACCGCGACCAGGCCCGTGGCCCCATGCCCTGGACGGGCGCGCCCGGCGCGGGCTTCTCGAGCGGCCGGCCGTGGCTCCCGCTCCCGCCGGACGCGGCCCGGCGCAACGTGTCGGCGCAGGCCGCGGACCCTGCCTCCGTGCTGAGCGCGTACCGCGGCCTGCTCCGGCTGCGGCGGGCGACACCGGCGCTCCTCGGCGGCGACCAGGCGCTCGTCGACCAGGCCGACGCCGACGTGCTGGGCTACATCCGCCGGACCGACGCGGACGCGGCCTTCGTCGTGCTCAACTTCGCGTCGCGGCCGGCAACGGTCAGCCTGCCCGCACCAGGCGCCGGTCGAGGGTGGCGGGTGGCATGGTCGACGGCCGGCGACGGCCGGAGCGAATCCGTGTCCGACAGCATCGTCCTCGGGCCCCTGGAGGCGCTGGTCGCGACCGCCTGACCGCGCCTGAGCCACGGGGACGCGCTGCTACGATTGGCCCTTCTCAGGCAACCGGTTCGGGGAGAACGTCGTGCCGCTCGAATTCCTGCGTCGCAAGGGAACGGGGACCCAGGCGTCGAAGGCCGCCCAGCCGGCGCCGATGCCCGTCTCCCAGCCCGTGCCGGAGGAAGCGGTCGCGCAGGATCACCAGCTTCGGCTGAGCTATGCGGCGAAGACGAGCACGGGCGTCCGGCTGCAGGGCGGCCCGAACGTGATGAACACCCTCGGCCACATGATCGATGGGTTGGCGATCTCCGACGTCGAGGTCGTGCCACCGCGCGAGGCGATGCTGACCGTGGCCTCGCCCCACATCATCCGGACCCAGGAGGCAGGGGAGTGGCTCCGAGCGCACGGCGAGGCATCGCCGATCACTCGCCACGCCCTGTACGTCCTCGAGCTGCTCGATGCCATCGATCCCGCGTACGACACGTTCGCCAGCGCCCTGCTCGATGGCGAGGTCGACACGTCCGGCTACCCGGAGTACTCGGCGATCGTCGGTGGCGTCGCGGCCCACTGGGATGAGGCAACGGGCGACCTGATCGTCCGGGGCGTCGTGGGCTGGGGCGGTCGCGGCACCCGGGGCGACACCGATCGGACCGCGAACCGGCTCCTCGGCCGGCTCCTCGGCAACATCCTGGAGAGCAGCGGATCCCTGGGCCTGACCGTGGTCGATCGACCGGGCGGCGTTCCCGGTGGCCCGACCGTCATGTGCCAGCACTGCTTCTACCCGAACGTGCACCCGCGTGCCGTGTACTGCCCGAAGTGCGGCATGCGGATGATCCACGCCTAGCGGCCAGCGATGCCGATCTACGACTATCTCTGCTCGAGCTGCGGGCAGACCACCGAGGTCATCCACGGCATCAACGCGCCCGGGCCGCGCTTCTGCCCGGCGTGCGGCGCCGAGGGGACGCTGCGCAAGGCCTTCGCGACGCCGGCGGTCCACTTCAAGGGCTCGGGCTGGGCCAAGAAGGACCGCTCGAGCTCCAGCGGCGCACGGGCCAGGAGCGGCAGCGCGACCGCGACCGCGAGCGAGGGCGGCGATACGGCGGGCAAGACATCCGGGTCGGGCACGACCGGAGGCAGCGGCGATCCCGCGGCCCCGGCGAAGAGCTCCGGCTCGAGCTCGTCGTCGAGCCAGTCGTCGAGCTCGTCCTCGAGCGAGGACTGAGATGCCGCCCGCCGCGACCGACTGGATCAGCCTCGAGGAAGCGGCGGCGATCCTGTCCGCCGCGAACGTCCGTTTCCGGCCCGCGACCATCGGCGGCTGGGCGCGCGCCGGCAAGGTCCAGAGCATCAAGCTGGGCGGGCGGCGGTTCGTTCGGCGCGGCGAGATCAGAGCGCTCATCGCGGCGCCGCGCCGCGTCCGCGCGTCGGACCTCCAGCCCGGCCTGTTCGAGGAGCTCCGAGACTGACTGAGGCCGAGCCGCCGGGAAGGCTCGACGGGGTGCGCCGGTGGCTGGCCGGCGTGCTCGACAAGCCGGCGGTGGCGGCCCTCCGGCGCGTGCTCGATCGATATGGCGCCGCGGGCGGCGGCCTCCTCGCCGGCGGCCTCGCCTACGCAGCGCTGTTCGCGATCGTGCCCGCCGTGCTGCTCCTCGCGGGGGTCACTGGCCTGTTCGTGGCCGACCCGATCGAGCGCGAACGGTTCATCGAGGTGCTGGCCGGGGTCCTGCCGCCGTTGCGCGACCTGATCCACGTCGTGGTCGACGAGGCCGCGCGGGATGCCGGGTCGGTGTCGATCATCGGCGCCATCGTCCTGGTCTGGGGCACGAGCCGGTTCGCGGTCGCGTTCCAGGACGCGATCGCCCGGATCATGGGCGGCGACCGCGACCGCGGGCTGCTCGCCCGCAATCTCGGCGCACTGGTGGCCGTCGCGCTGCTGATCGCGGCGATCGTCGCGAGCACGCTGCTCTCGGGCGTGCTCGCGTTCCTCGAGGCGGCCGCCGCGGCCGGCGTGCTGCGCGCGTTCAGCGGCGCGATCTCGTTCGCGCTCGGGCTGCTGCCGGTCCTCGCGACCGTCGCCGCGATGATCCTCGTCTACCGCATCGTGCCCTCGCCCGCACCCCCGTGGCGCGCCGTCTTCCTTCCCGGAATCGCGGCCGGGCTCGCGCTGACCCTGGTCGCGCGTGTCTTTGCCTTCATCGCGCCGCGACTCATCGGCGCCGCCGCGCTGCTCGGGACGCTGGCCACCGCGTTCGCAGCGCTCGCCTGGCTGGCGCTCTCGTTCCAGGCGATCCTGCTCGGCGCCGCGTGGGTGCGCGACCGGGCGGACAGGCTCAGCCCGCCGGGAGCGAAGCAGATCCAGACCTGACCCGGCGCTCGTGAGCCCGGGGGTCTGTCAGCGCGCGGCGTCCACCTGTTGCGGCGTTCCGCAGCGCCGGCAGAACCGTGCGCTCGCCGAGAGAGACAGGCCGCAGCTCGGGCAGGCACGGGCAGCCAGCGGCTGCGCCGGCTGCGCGATCGCCGGCAGGTTCGCACCGACCCGGCGACGAGTGACGTCGCTCTCGGGCCAGGCGGGCTCAAAGGGCGCGGCCGCCACGGCCGGCTCGGGCCACGAGACGGGGCCCTCGATTGCCGATGCGGGCAGCGGCTGGCCGACCGCGGTCGGGATCGGCTCGATGCCCACCGCCGGCGCGGTCGCGGCAGCGGCGACCGGCAGCTCTTCCGCGGGCGTCGGGAGCGCGACCGGGACCTCGATCGCGGGCGCCTCGATCGCGGGCGGTTCGATGACTGATTCCGGCGCGCCGGCCGCCATCGCGGGCTCCAGGTCCGGCATCGCCTCGGGAGCGTGCGCCGCGGCTTCGGGGCCAGCCGTCGCGACGGGCTCGGCCTCGCCAGGGGCCTCCGTTTCGGCCTCGACGACAGGCTCATCGGGACTCGTCGCCGCCATGCTGGCTTCGTAAGCGGCGATCGCGTCGTCGAGGTTGCTGCCGGGCTCGAACGCCAGGTCGGCCGCCGCGTGCAACGCCGCGGCCTCGTCCGCAGCCTCGGCCGCCGCGGCGGCCCGTGCTGCCGCTTCGGCCTCCTCCGCCGCCTGCGCCTCCGCTGCCGCCTGGGCTTCCGCCGCCTGGGCTTCCGCCGCCTGGGCCTCCGCCGCCGCCCGGGCCTCCGCGGCGGCTCTCGCGGCCGACTCCGCATCTGCGCGCGCGGCCGCGTCAGCCATGGCCTGCGCTGCCTCGGCGGCCTGTGCCTCGGCGGCCGCACGCGCCTCTTCGGCTGCCTGCGCTGCTCTGGCTGCGTCTGCCTCGGCCTGCGCCTGTGCCAGAGCGGCCGCTTCGGCCTCGGCGGCAGCCTGCGCCTCGGCTGCCATGCGGGCTTGCTCTGCGGCTCGGGTCTCCTCCGCGAGACGAGCTTCCTCGATCACCCGCGACTGCTCGGCGGCGAGCGCCTCGGCTGCTGCCCGGGCCTCCTCGGCCGCCTGTGCTGCGACCTTTGCCTGCGCCTCGGCGTCGACCTGCTCGGCGACCTTCCCCGCGGCTCGTGCCTCCGCTTCCTCCGCGGCGAGCGCCTCGGCCGAGATCCGCGCCCACTCCTCGGCGGCAGCCTCGTCGGCCGCCGCCTTTGCCGCAGCCTCGTCGGCCGCCGCCTTCGCGGCGCTGGCGTCCGCTTCGTCGCGGAGCGCCGCCTCGGCCTCGGCGCGTGCCTCGGCCCGGGCGACGGCGAGATCGATCGGCTCGAGCTCCGAGGGAAGCCCGTTGCCGGGTACCCGGGTCACCGGCGTGGCGGTCATCGGGTCGACCCGGATCTGCGCCGGCGGCTGGGCCAGGTCGACCGGCGTGATCCGGACGGGCTGGTCCTGGCGCGTCTCGGGCGGCGCAGCCTCCGGGGTCGGCGCGCACGTCAGGCACCGGCCTTCCACGGCATTCCAGCAGTCGCCGCAGGTGTACTGGCGGCAGTTCAGGCAGAAGTTGAACGTGCGGTGGAACGCCTCGAGGGCATGCGAGGTCGAGCGCTGCTCCTGTTCGGAGCGCGCGACGGCGATCGACTCCTCGAGCGACGCGGTCGGATCGGCGACGAAATGGCGGAGACCGCGACCCAGCGTGCCCATGGCACGGAGAGGGCTGCGCTTGCCCTCGACGGACTCGAAGGTGTAGCGCGTGCCGCATCGCTCGCAGAAGGATTCGGTCAGGATCTCGGTCATCGGCTCCCTGGGTCGATCTCGAAAACCCGCCGCCTCCGGCACGGTTTCCGGCGTGATGATACCGGCGGCCTCCAAGTGCCTCGCCGCAGCCGCTGGTACCCCCGGCGATGGACAGGGGTACCGAGGGAGCTGCAAGGCGGACACCCCTGGCGGTCGGCGGCCCGAGAGGGACCCTCTGGTAGTCTCACCGCCGTGCGAGCCATGTCGCGCGTCGAGCGCTTCTTCGAGCGGCTCGTGGAGCGCCCGAGCGCGCGGCTGTTCCGGACGAAGCTGCAACCGGTCCAGGTCCTGCGCCGAATCGAGCGGGCGATGGAGTCCGAGCGTGGCGCGGAGGGCCGCCGGGGCCTGGTGCCCGACCAGTTCGTGGTCCATATCCATCCCGACGACCTGGCCATGCTCACCGCGCCCGATCAGATGGCGGCGGAGCTCGCCTCCGGCGCGCTCACGTTCGCGAGGTCACACGGCTACGCCCTGCGCGACCGCCCGCGGGTGACGCTGCAACCGGACCCCCGACTGCGATCGGGCGAGGTGGAGGTCGACGCCACCGTGACGGCGGCTCGCGAAGCGCCTCAGGACGCCGGCGCCCCGGTCGTCGACGCGGGCACGCGCGTCTTCGAGGTCCCGGTCCTGCGCTCGCCGGACGCCACGATCGAGGTCCGCGAGCCGAACCGGGCCGCCCGGAAGATCCAGGCCAACGGGACGCCGATCCATATCGGCCGCTCGCCGGACTGCGAGCTCGTCCTGCGCGACTCGCGCGTCTCGCGGCGGCACGCCCGACTCACCGGGCGCGATGGCGTGCTCGTGCTGACCGACCTCGGCTCGACAAACGGGACCCGGGTCAACGGTCACCGCATCACCGAGGTCGTGCTCGGCGCGGGCGACCGCATCACGATCGGCGAGACGGTTCTCACCATCGAGTCCGCCACGGCCGGAACCGGCGCGCGCGCCTGACCGCGGCCCGCCATGGATGCCGCCGTCCTCGCGATCTGGGTCCTTCGGCTGCTCTTCCTGGTCCTGCTCTATGCCTTCCTCTGGTTCGTCGTCCGCGCCCTCGTGCGCGACCTCCGCTCCGCGGCCCGCGAGCCCACCAGGGAGCTCGGCCGCCTCGTGGTCACGGCGTCACCGAGCGGCGAGCCCGCGGCCGGCGCCGCCTTCTCGCTCGACGCCATCACCTCGCTCGGCAGGGACGTGAACAACTCGATCGTCCTCGACGATGAGTTCGCATCGGCGACCCACGCGGCGCTGACCTACCGCGGCCGGGCCTGGTACGTCGAGGACCTCGGCTCGACCAACGGGACGTTCGTCAACGGCAGCCAGGTCGACGGACTCTCGCCGCTCGCCTTCGGCGACGAGATCCAGATCGGCCAGGTGCGCCTGCGGCTCGAGCGCGCGCGTGCGTGACGCGGGCGGGCTGGCGAGCGACCGAGGCGTGAGCGGGCGATGAAGGCGACGCCGGTGACCGCCGGCCTGCGAGCCGTCGGTCGCGAGGGGCGCCGGCTCCGGATCACGCCGCGCTTCCGCGGCCGGGAGCTGGGCCTGCTCCTGGTGGTGTCGTTCGCGCTGGTCGCCGGGAACATCTCCCTGGGCGCGACGCGACTGTTCAGGGCGGCTCAGCTCGCGGGCGAGCAGCCACCGACCGATGTCGTCGCCCTCGCCGCGCCCGGGATCCTGCTGACCTACCTCGTCGGGCTGTTCGTCGTCCACGGGGCGTTCGTGCTCGCCGGCCGGCGCACGGACCAGATCCTCCTGCCGACGATGGGACTCCTCGCTGGCATCGGGCTGCTGCTGATGATCCGGCTGCCCCAGGATCTCGCCGGGCGGCTGGGCGGGCTCGCCCAGACACAGCTGCTGTGGCTGGTGATCGGGCTCACGATC
>DATJGH010000197.1:0-12692 GCA_035495215.1 Patescibacteria group bacterium | reverse complement strand
AGCGGCGCGAGGGCCAGGATCGAGGCCGTCGCGTAGCAGCCGGGCGAGGCGACGATCCGCACGTCGGCGTCGCGCAGCGCTGCGAGCTCCTCCCGGTGGAGCTCCGGCAGGCCGTACACCGCACGCTCGAGCAGGTCCGGCCGGGGGTGCTCGAAGCGGTACCAGCGCGGGTAGTCGGCGGCGTCGCGGAGGCGGAAGTCGGGCCCGAGGTCGACGACCGTCAGGCCCTTCGCGACGAGCTCAGGAACGAGGGCCGCCGCCGCGCCGTGGGGCAGCCCGAGGAAGACCGCGTCGAGCCCGTCGGGCAGCTCGTCGCCGATCCGAAGCCGGGTCCCGGCGAGGTGCGGATGGCTGACGTCGATCGACTCGTCGGAGCGACCGCGGGCCTGCAGGGCCACGACCTCCGCGGCCGGGTGGCGTGCGAGCAGCCGGACGAGCTCGCCGCCGCCGTAGCCCGTCGCGCCGATGATCCCCACTCGAAGCGAGGCAACCATGGCCGACGACTATAGTCGGCCCGTGACGGGCAGCCCGAAGGAGCAGCACGGCCTCGGGAGAGAGGGCCTGGCCAACCTGCCCGACCTCCAGCTGCCGGAGCGCGGGATGGCGCTCGGCGCGATCAGCATCCGCGCCTCGGACGAGCTGGACCTCGCCGAGCTCATCACGACGCTCCGGGACGCGGGCGCGGAGATCGTGGCGATCAACACCTTCCCGGCGACGCGCGGCGAGCCGGACGTGGTCCGCGTGTTCGACATCGAGACCCGCAACTTCGACGGCGCCGCAGCGGCCAAGGTCGCGCAGGGCATCCGCGGTGTGGTCAAGGCCGAGCTGCGCAAGACGCTCGGGCAGATCTTCGGCAAGCGCGTGATCGTCATCGGCGGCGGCGCGCAGGTCGCCCAGGTGAACCTCGGCGCAGTCACCGAGGCGGACCGCCACAACCTCCGCGGGGAGCGGATCAGCGTCGACACCATCGCGCTCGTCGGCGAGAAGCAGATCGCGGACGCGGTGCGCGCCGTTGCGGACCTGCCCCGCGCGCACATCCTCGTCCTCGCCGGGTCGCTGATGGGCGGCGAGATCTCGAAGGCGGTCCGCGAGATCCGGGCGGTGGGCATCCCGGTGATCGCCTTGAACATGGCCGGCTCCGTCCCCGAGGCCGCGGACCTCGTCGTGTCGGATCCCGTCCAGGCGGGCACCATGGCGGTCATGGCGATCGCGGATACGGCCCGCTTCTCGCTCCAGCGCCAGCGCGGGCGGCGCTACTGATGGACGTCGCGGCGGTGTTCGACGCGCGCGCGGCGGGTGCGCGGCACCTGTCGCCGGTCATGGCCCGCTACTTCGAGCGGACGTGGAGTCACGGGGAGGGCCATCGGCTGTACGACGCGGACGGCAAGGCCTACCTCGATTTCGCGACCGGCATCGCGGTCACGATCCTCGGCCACCACCACCCGCGCGTCACCGCCGCGATCCACGCCCAGGCCGATCGCCTCGTCCATGTCACGAACGGCCTGGGATATATCGAGCCCGTGTCGCGCCTCGCCGAGAAGCTCGCGGCGACGCTGCCCGACGGGATCGACAGCGTGTTCTTCGGCAACTCCGGCGCCGAGGCGATCGAGGGCGCCATGAAGCTGGCGCGCCGAGCCTCGGGTCGACCGGCGATCATCGCCTTCGAGGGCGGGTTCCACGGCCGGACATTCGGAGCCCTCAGCGCGACGAGCTCGAACCTGAACTACCGCGCCGGCCACGAGCCGCTGCTCCCCGGCGTGTACCTGGCGCCCTACCCGCACGCCTACCGCGACCACGCCGGCGACGAGGCCGCCGCGGCCGCGGCCGCGCTCACAGGGCTCGATCGCATGCTCGAAGAAGTTGTCGCACCGTCGACCGTGGCGGCCGTGCTCATCGAGCCGGAGCTGGGCGAGGGTGGCTACATCCCGGCGCCGCTCGACTTCCTCCGTGCCCTGCGGGAGCGCTGCGACCGGCACGGGATCCTGCTCATCGCCGACGAGGTCCAGACCGGCTACGGGCGCACCGGCCTGATGTGGGGCTTCGAGCACGCCGGGATCGTGCCGGACGTCGTGTGCTCCGCGAAGGGCATCGCCAACGGCCTGCCACTCGGCGCCGTCGTCGCCCGACGCGAGCTGATGGAGCGCTGGGGCAGGGGCGCCCACGGGTCGACCTTCGGCGGCAACCCGGTTTCGTGCGCCGCGGGCCTCGCCGTGCTCGAGACGATCGAGGACGAAGGGCTCGTCGGCAACGCTGCCGAGCGCGGCGCCCAGCTGCGCGCCGGACTGCAGCTGCTCGAGCAACGCGACGAGCGGATCGGCGACGTCCGCGGACGCGGACTCATGCTCGGGGTCGAGCTGGTCTCCGACCGGACGAGCCGTACGCCGGACGGTGCCCGGGCGGACGCGGTGATCGCCCGTTGCGCGGACGAAGGGCTCCTCCTCCTGACCTGCGGCCAGGACCACAACACCGTCCGCTGGCTCGCGCCGCTGGACGTCACCGCGGCCGAGATCGACGAGGGCCTCGAGGTCTTCGGGCGGGTCCTCGCTGCGACCTGACGCCGCCCACCCGGCGGATCGGGCACACTCGCGCCATGGCGACGATGACGGAGCTGGCGGATCGACTCGAGGCCGCCGCGGTCGCGATCGTCGAGCTCGCGCCAGCGATCGAGGCCGGGGAGCCCTGGCCCCTGGCCGAGGTTTACGGCCCGGGCCCTGAGTCAGCCTGGGGCCCGCGCGAGGTGCTCGCCCACGTGGGCGAGATGCTCCCGTTCTGGCTGGGCGAGATCGAGCTCGTCCTCGCCGAGTCCGGCCGGGCCGGCGACGGCGTCGAGCCGCCGGCGTTCGGGCGCACGGAGCAGGATCCGCTGCGAATCGAGCTGATCGGACGCGACCGGATGTTCCCGGCGCGCGAGCTCATCGATCGCATCGACGTCGAAGGCGCGCGCGTCGCGCGGCGGCTGCGTCACCTGCGGGAGGCCGAGACGACCACCGTCGGTCGACACGTCACCCGCGGGGACCTCACGACCACGGACATGGCGGAGCGATTCCTGGTGACCCACATCGAGGGCCACGTGACCCAGCTGCGGGAGATCCTGGCGGTCGCTCGCTGACCGCCGTCCGCTGGAGCCGACCCTGCGCGCCTAGCGGCGCTGGCTGAGCTCCTCGGACTCGCTCGGGACGCCGACCTCGAGCTGCTCGCCGAGCTCGACCGTCCGCCGGAACGCTGCCCAGACCGCCTCGGACAGGACCGTCCGCAGCCGGCCCGACTCGAGCTCGTGCAGGGCCGCGGCGCTCGTCCCGCCCGGCGACGTGACCATGTTCCGGAGCTGCGCGGGGTGCATGCCCGACTGCTTCGCGAAGAGGGTGCTGCCCTCGAGCGTCTCGATGACCAGGTCGTGGGCCACGTGCCGCGCGAAGCCCAGGTGCACGGCGGCGTCGATCAGCGCCTCCATGACCAGGAACACATAGGTCGGGCCGGTGCCGGAGACCGCCGTCGCCATGGCCACCAGCCGTTCGTCGTCGACCTCGATCTGGGTGCCCAGGGCGGACAGCAGCGTCGCTGCCTGCTCGCGCTGTCCGGCCGAGGTCTCGGGCGTCGCGTACCAGACGGTCACGCCCTTGCCGAGCTGCGCGGGCGTGTTGGGCATGCTCCGCACGACCTCGCGGTGGCCCAGGTGCCCGACCAGCGCACGGGTGGTGGCGCCGGCGAGGACGCTGATGACCAGCTGCCCCGGCCGAAGGTTGCCGCGGAGCTCGCGACCCACCCGGGCGAGCATCTGCGGCTTGATCCCGAGCAGGACGATGTCCGCGCCCTCGATCGCGGCGGCGTTCGACTCGACGGTCCTGATCCCGTGGGAGCGCTGGAGGGCCTCGCGACGGTCCGCTCTCGGGTGCGAGGCGACGACCCGATCAGGCCCGACGAGGTTGCCCCGGAGCAGGCCGGCGATGATCGCCTCGGCCATGACGCCGGAGCCGATGGTTGCGATCGAGCGACCTGCGAGCGAGGACATGGGCCGCGGAGTATGCCACGCCAACGTTCGATTTCCGAGTGGGCCCGCCTCGATGGCGGCCGGCGTCAGCGAGGTTTCGCCGCGTCCACCATCTCGCGCGCTGCGCCCCGGTCCGTGAACCAGGTCGCGTCCATCTGGATGTAGCTGGCCCACTCGCCCGGGACCTGGTCCTCGGGGAAGATCGCGTTCACCGGGCACTCGGGCTCGCACGCGCCGCAGTCGATGCACTCGTTCGGGTCGATGAACAGCTTGCGGTCGACGCCTTCCTCGTAATGGATGCAGTCGACCGGGCAGACCGAGACGCACGACAGGTCCAGCACGTCGATGCACGGCTCGGCGATGACGTAGGTCATGACCCGCTGGACTCCTTCGGAATTGTTGGGAAGCGCCCGATCGGCGCCGGTAGGGTAGCACCGGGGCATCGACGACCTTGACACCGCATCGCCCGGCCCCGGACACTCCACCGATCGCGCTCCGAGGAGGGCGTGCGAACCTCGCGGGAACGCGAGGCGAAAGCTGCGAATCCCGCCGCCGCGAGCCAGCGCGGACGATGGGACCCGCACGAGGAGTCACTTGGCCACCCTGACCCAAGACGACCCCACGACCGTCGTCGCGACCGCGCCCGCCGGACCTGCCGCCGTTCGGCTGGAGCATCTCGTGAAGCGCTTCACCGGTGAGGTCGGGCGACGGGTCGCGCGCTCCGTTGACGCCGCTCCCGGCGCGGACTCGGTGACGGCGGTCGATGGCATCGACCTCGAGATCCGCGACGGCGAGTTCTTCTCGATGCTCGGGCCGTCGGGCTCCGGCAAGACCACGACACTGCGGATGATCGCCGGCTTCGAGCTGCCGACCGAGGGTCGTGTGTTCCTGCACGGCCAGGACGTGACCATGCGAGCGCCGTTCGAGCGTGACGTCAATACGGTGTTCCAGGACTACGCCCTGTTCCCGCACATGACCGTCCGCGACAACGTCGGCTACGGGCTCATGATCCGGAAGGTCCCGAAGGCGGAGCGCCAGCAGCGGATCGGCGATGCGCTGTCGATGGTCCGGCTGTCGGGCTATGAGCGCCGCAAGCCGTCGCAGCTCTCGGGCGGGCAGCGCCAGCGCGTCGCGCTCGCGCGCGCGCTCGTGAACCGGCCCCGGGTGCTCCTCCTGGACGAGCCCCTCGGCGCGCTGGACCTGAAGCTCCGCGAGGAGATGCAGCTCGAGCTCAAGGCGATCCAGCGCGACGTGCGGATCACGTTCATCTACGTGACCCACGACCAGGAAGAGGCATTGACGATGAGCGACCGGCTGGCGGTGTTCAGCCGCGGCCGGATCGAGCAGGTCGGCTCGCCGGCGGAGATGTACGAGCGGCCCGCGACGGCGTTCGTGGCCGGGTTCGTGGGAACGTCCAACCTGCTCCGAGGCGACGCATCCCGCCAGCTCGCCGGCGAGGACGGGCTGTTCACCGTGCGACCCGAGAAGATCCGGATCGCCGAGCCGGGTGCGGCCGTGGCCGACGGCGAGGTCGGGGCCGATGGCACCATCCGCAACGTCGTCTACCTCGGGCCGGACACGCGCTACATCGTGGCGCTCGACGCCGGCTCCGAGCTGGTCGTCACGCAGCAGAACCTGCACACATCGTCCATGGAGGTGCTGGCCGCGCAGGGTCGACCCGTGCGGCTGGTCTGGAAGCGACAGCACATGCTCCGCGTCCAGGAGACGCCGGGGCAGGGCTGAGAGGAGGGGTCATGTTCCAGCGGAGACTCGGGGGAGTGGTCGCGGTGCTCGCGCTGACGGCGGCCGCGTGTGGTCCAGGCCAGTCGGCGGCGCCGACAGGCGGCGCGAGCACGGCCGGGCCGACCGCGGGGGCGTCTTCGGGCGCGTCGCCGGCGGCGTCGCTCGACATGCCGACCGCGATCGGCGATGGCGAGGGCGCCCTGAACCTCATCATCTGGGCCGGCTACGCAGAGCGCGGGGCAGCCGACAAGAACTACGACTGGGTCACGCCGTTCGAGACCTCCACGGGCTGCAAGGTCACGACCATCGACATGACCGATTCGAACAACGGCGTGTCGCTCATGCAGTCGGGCGAATACGACGGCATCTCGGCGTCCGGCGACGCAACGACGCGCCTGATCCAGGGCGGGATCGTTGCGCCGGTGAACGTCGACCTGCTGCCGAACTGGAAGAACGTCTTCCCGGGCCTGAAGGGCCTGCCGCACAACACCGTCAACGGCGTTCCCTACGGCGTGCCCCACGGCCGCGGCCCCAACCTGCTGGGGTACAACAAGGACGTGGTCTCGCCCGCGCCGACGACCTGGGATCCGATCTGGGAGGGTGGCTCGGCGTACAAGGGCAAGATCAGCATCTACGACTCGTCGATCTTCATCGCCGACGCCGCGCTGCATCTGATGGTCAAGCATCCCGAGCTCGGGATCAAGGATCCGTACCAGCTGACCCAGGCGCAGTTCGACGAGGCAATCAAGCTGCTCCAGGCGCTCAACGCCAACCAGCCCACCTACTGGGGGACGGCGACGGATCAGCAGACGTCCTATACGTCCGGCGACGTCGTCATCGGCACGACCTGGCAGTACCAGGTGAACCTGCTCGTCGCCGACAAGCAGCCCATCGACGCCGTGCTCCCGGATGAGGGTTCGACCGGCTGGTCGGACACCTGGATGATCGCCAAGAGCGCGAAGCATCCGAACTGCATGTACAAGTGGATGGATCACATGATGTCGGCCGAGGCAAATGCAGAGGCCACGGTCTGGTTCGGTGAGGCACCCACGAGCCCCCAGGCCTGTGAGGCGGCGGAGAAGCTCTCGCCCGGCCATTGCACGCAGATGCACGCGACCGACGAGGCGTACTTCGCGAAGGTCCACTACTGGGCGACTCCGCAGCAGGACTGCGCGGATGCCGACCCGGCCACCACGTGCGTCACCCAGGACGACTGGGTCAACGCGTGGACGACGCTGCGCGGCAGCTGAGCCCCGCGATCAGGGCAGACGTGTCGGGCTCCCCGGTCCACCGGGGAGCCCTTCGCCTCCGCCGACAACCTCACGGCCGAGGCGCTGACGTTCCGTGAGCGCGGCGGCCCCAGCGCAGGCCGGGCAGCCGAGGCCCGGACCACTGCGCCGCTTCGCCGGCTGGCTGCATGCCCGCCCTCGGGTTCGGCTCGGGCTCCTGCTCGCCGCGCCCCTCGGCTGGCTCGTCCTCGCGTACCTCGGGTCCCTGGCGATCCTGCTCCTGAGCGCGTTCTGGGCGAAGGACACCTTCACCGGCAACGTCGAGCCGTTCACCTGGAGCCTGCGGGCATTCCAGCAGCTCTTCTCGGGCGAGGTGTACCGGACGGTCGCGATCCGGACGATCGGAATCGCTGCGCTCGTGACCGTCACCGACGCGCTGCTGGCCTTCCCGATCGCGTACTACATGGCCCGGATCGCCTCGCCGCGGAAGCGCAGCCTGCTCGTCATCGCGATCCTCATGCCCCTGTGGGCCGCGTACCTCGTCAAGGTCTACGCCTGGCGCACGATCCTGCAGGGCCACGGCCTGCTCGAGTTCGTGACGTCGCCCTTCGGGATCGAGAGCACCGGACTCACCAACATCGCCAATGCCTGGCTCGTCCTGAGCTACCTCTGGCTGCCGTACATGATCCTGCCGGTGTACGCCGGGCTCGAACGGATCCCGGGCTCATACCTCGAGGCCTCATCCGATCTCGGTGCGAGGGCGGGGACCACGTTCCGTCGGGTCGTGCTGCCGCTCGCCTTTCCCTCGCTCGTCGCGGGTTCGATCTTCACGTTCTCGCTGAGCCTCGGCGACTACATCACGCCCGACCTGGTCGCCGACGCGAAGTTCATTGGCAACGTGATCTACGACAACTCGGCCCTGGGCGATCCACCACTCGCCGCGGCGTATTCGATGCTGCCCATCGCGATCATGACCGTCTATCTCCTCATCGCTCGCCGGCTCGGGGCGTTCGCCTCGCTATGACCGAGTCGCGCATCGTGCGGGTCGCGCTCCGCCTCGCCAGCTCGCTGGTGCTGGTGTTCCTGTACCTGCCCCTCGTCGTGCTCGCGATCTCGGCGTTCAACGACAGCCGCATCCAGGCGTGGCCACCCGTGAGCTTCTCGCTCAAGTGGTTCGGTGAGGCCGCCTCGAACCCGGCCCTCATCCAGGCCGTCGTCAATTCGTTCATCGCCGGCGGTGCGGCGACGGTGATCGCGCTCGTCCTCGGGACGCTCGCCGCGATCGCGGTCCACCGTTACCGGTTCTTCGGGCGGGAAACGATCTCGTTCCTGCTCGTCCTGCCCATCGCCCTGCCGGGCGTCGTGACCGGCATCGCGCTGGCGAGGACGTTCAAGACGCTCGACATCAACCTCGGGCTCATGACCGTGATCGTGGGACATGCCACGTTCTGTGTCGTGATCGTGTTCAACAACGTCATCGCCCGTCTCCGACGCCTGCCGGCTTCGCCCGAGGAGGCGTCGGCCGACCTCGGAGCGGACATGTGGACGACGTTCCGTCGTGTCACGGGGCCGCGTCTCGGGACTGCGCTCCTGTCCGGGGCGCTGCTCGCGTTCGCGCTCTCATTCGACGAGGTCATCGTCACGAACTTCACGGCCGGGCCGGGCACGCAGACGATCCCGCTCTGGATCCTGAGCGCGATCCAGCGGCCACGCGAGCTCCCGGTCGTGAACGTCGTCGCGTTCGTCCTGACCCTGGTCAGCATCGTTCCCGTCTGGCTCGCGCAGCGGATCAGCGGAGCGGAAACGGCCGGCGCCAGGCTCTGACCGCGGCGATCGCCCGGGGTCGCTGTACGATCGTCGGGTGACCGCGCCCAACGTGGATCTCGAGGGAGCCCGGGCCGCACTGCACGCGGAGCGCGCGCGGCTCATGGCCGAGCTCGGCGAGCCGATCGAGAACCCCGGCCAGATGACCTACGGGTCGCAGGCGGCCGCGGCGAGCCAGGTCTTCGCACAGCAGCGCGACCTCGCGCTCCGCGATCGGTCGCGCATCGAGCTCTCGAGGGTCGAGGCGGCGTTGCGCTCGATCGATGATGGGACGTACGGCACCTGCACCAACTGCGGCAAGCCGATCGGCGCCGAGCGGCTCGAGGCGATCCCGTGGGCGCCGACGTGCATCGACTGCGCCCGGAAGCTGGCGCGATGACGACCGGGACACCGTCCGGCTCGGGCCGCCACGGCGCCGAAGGTGCCGAGGAGGCGCCGCTCGTCACGATCGACGACATCGTTCGGGCAGCGGCGAATCTCGCGGGCGTGGCGATTCGGACCCCGCTGCTCCCGTTCGGGACGGCCGGGCCGGGCGGCCCACGTGTCCTCCTCAAGGCGGAGTCGCTCCAGCCGATCGGCGCGTTCAAGATCCGGGGCGCCTACCACGCCATCTCGACGCTCGCCCCCGAGGAGCGGGCCCGCGGCGTGGTCACGCACTCGTCGGGCAACCACGCCCAGGGCGTCGCGCTGGCCGCGCGGCTGCTCGGGGCACACGCCGTGATCGTGATGCCGGCGAATGCTCCGGAGATCAAGCGACGCCGCGTCGAAGCCGATGGGGCCGAGATCGTCACCGTGGGCAACGGCAGCGACGAGCGCGCGGCGACGGCCGATCGCCTCGCCGCGGAGCGCGGCCTGACGCTCATCCCGCCGTACGACGACGACCGCGTGATCGCGGGCCAGGGCACGCTCGGCCTGGAGATTGCCGAGGACGTGCCGGATCTCGCCGCCGTGCTCATCCCGATCGGCGGGGGCGGGCTGTCGAGCGGTGTCGCGGTTGCGGTGCGCGCGCTCCACCCGGCCGCGCGCATCCTCGGCGTGGAGCCGGAGCTCGCCGCCGACGCGCGCGATTCGCTGCGCGCGGGGCGCATCGTGCGCTGGTCGGCGGACGACGTCACGCGGACGATGGCCGATGGAGTCCGAGGCCAGGCGATCGGGCGGCGACCATTCGCCCACCTGTCCCGGCTCATGGACGATGTGGTCACGGTCACCGAGGCGCAGATCGCGGCGGGCGTCCGGCTGATCGCGGACGAGACGCGGCTCGTGGTCGAGCCGTCCGGGGCGGTGGCGCCGGCAGCGGCACGATTCGAGGCTGCCCAGGCCGGAATTGCGAGTCTCCAGGGAACCGTCGTCGCCGTGGTCAGCGGCGGGAACGTGGACCCGGAGCGCTATCGCGAGCTGCTGGAGTCGCCGCTCCCCACCTGATTCGCGCCGCCGACCCCGCCGACCCCGCCCGCTCCGCCCGCTCCGCCGACGCCCCCGCCGGCCACGGCGCCTGCCGCCGTTGCCCGCGTCCGCGCCAGCTGGTCCGCTCGCTCGCTCAGGCGCGCCCGCTCCACGTCCGCGCGCCGCTCCGCCGCGGGCGCGTCGCGCTGGTCGTGCCGCATCCACGCGGCGACCACGCCGAGCAACGCGCCGATGAACACGATGTCACCGGCCAGCCACATGAGGCCACCCGCGAGCTGCTGATCGGCGAGGGCGGTGATGCCGTACGGCGATCCAAGGGTCGCGTAATGCGGGTACAGCGGGTCGTCCGTGAACAGGATCGCCATGCCCAGGAACGAGTTGATCGGCAGCTGGAGGAGCAGGTACAGGACGCGCGCCGCGTAGCCCATCCGCCGTTGCGCCGGGTCCAGCCCGACCACCGGCCACCAGAACATGAGGCCCGCGACGAGATACGCGGCGTGCTCGAGGTCGTGCGCGCCCGGATTCTCCAGCGCGATGTTGAACAGCGGTGAGAAGTGGCTCGCCCACAGCACCAGCCCGAAGGTCAGCCAGCTGACGACCGGGTTCGCCAGGACCGAGACCGGCGTCGAGTGCAGGACCGGCAGGAGCAGGCGGCTGCGGATTCCGGGCGATGATGCGCGAAGCAGCTGCGTGATCGGTGCGGCCAGCGCGACCAGCGGCGGCGCGAGGAGCAGCAGGAGCAGGTGCTGGACCATGTGCACCGAGAAGAGGGTCGTGTCGTAGCGCTCGATGCCGGACATGAGCGCGACCGCGATCGCGGCGAGGCCACCCAGGAAGGCAGCGGTCCGAACGACGGGCACCGGCGTCTCCGGGTGGACGCGGTTCACCTGGCGGACGAGGGCGAGCCAGCCGAGCGCGGCGAGGAGCAGGGGAAGGCCGACCGCGGGCTCGAAGTGCCAATCCAGGGCAAGGCTGGCCAACGTGGGCGGGTCGGCCGGGACGGGGCCGTGCGCCGCGGCGCCCGCGGGCAGGACCAGCCCGGCGAGCGTCGAAAGGCCGACGAGGACGACGATTCGGGGCCGGGGCACGGGTCCATGGTGGCACGCCTTCCGAACCGGGCCCGCGCTATGATGGCCCTCGGCTGGCCTCGGGAGGTCGGCCGTTCGCGTTCACAGCCCGGCGGGTCCCCGTCCCAGGCTCCCGGGTCCCGGTCCCGCCGACGCAGCTGAGGAGCCATGTCGACCAGCCCGAGGAAGCGCCCCGCCTCCGAAGCCCTCGTGGCCGGCGGCGTCGTCGTCCTCCTGATCGCCATCATCGGGCTCGTCTTCTGGAGCGGCGCAGGCGACCAGCTGTACCCGCCCAGGCCCGTCACCGACCGCGCCCACGAGATCAGCGCGCTGTACGACATCGTCTTCGCGATCGCCGTCGCGATCTTCATCGCGGTCGAGGGGCTGATCGTCTGGAGCATCCTCCGCTACCGTCGCCGGCCCGAGGACATCGACCTGCCGCCGCAGACCCACGGCAACAACCTGGTCGAGGTCATGTGGACCGCGATCCCGACGGTCATCGTCCTCGTCCTGTTTGCCTTCTCGTACCAGACGCTCAACGAGGTCGACGCCACGAGCGTCGCCCAGGGCCAGCAGCCGGACATCCGGGTCCACGCCATCGCCGGCCAGTTCCAGTGGCAGTTCGAGTACCTCGACGCGAACGGCAAGCACCTGGCCACCCAGGTCAAGCCGCTCGCCGACGGCGGCGGCGGGATGGCCGTCCCGGTGGGCAAGAAGGTCTACGTCACGCTCGACAGCGGCGACGTGATCCATGCCTGGTACGTGCCCCACTTCCTGTTCAAGCGCGACGTCGTGCCGGGCCAGCAGAACCACTTCGAGTTCACGGTCGATCCGGACGAGGCCGGCCAGACGTTCCACGGCCAGTGCGCCGAGCTGTGCGGCACGTTCCACAACGCGATGCACTTCGACGTCGTGGCGATGACCTCGGCCGACTTCGACGCCTGGCTGGCCAAGCTCGTCGAGACGGCCAACGCGACGCAACCGCCGCCGCCGTCAGGCGCGCCCGTGGTGCAGCTCGAGGCGAAGAACATCACCTTCGACAAGAAGGCCCTCGAGGTCACCGCCGACCAGCCCTTCGTCATCGACTTCAAGAACGACGATGTGTCCGCGATCACCCATGACGTGGAGATCCGCCAAAGCGACGGAACCACCGTCGTCCAGAAGCAGGAGGCCATCCCCGGAGGGACCGAGAAGGCCTACCAGTACACCCCGCTCCCGGCCGGCACGTACACCTTCATCTGCTCGATCCACCCGGTCCCGAACATGACCGGCACCCTCACCGTGAAGTAAGGAGGCGGCCCGCATGGCAACGCACGCGCTGAGCCCGGCCGTCCCCGCCTACCGGGGCGGCCTGTACGAGTGGCTGACGACCACCGATCACAAGAAGATCGGGATCATGTACGTCATCAACTCGTTCCTGTTCTTCCTCATCGGCGG
>DATJGH010000196.1:0-7864 GCA_035495215.1 Patescibacteria group bacterium | reverse complement strand
GTCCGATCGATGTGGCTGAGGCGGCGACGTTCGGCGCGCGGGGCAGGGCCACGGTCCATGTCGGCCCAATGATGCGACACGGGCGGGCGACGCGGCGTGCTCTGCCGGGACCGCTCCCGAGGGGGTGGCGCCGAGCTATGCCGGGTCGAGCCACCACAGGTCGACCGCCGCGCCCGCGGGGCTGACCTCGACCGCCTCGGGGATGACCGCGAGGCCGTCGGCACTCGCCAGCGCGGACAGGACGTGACTCCCCTGCCCCGCCGGGCCGTGCGAGAGATGGACGCGGACGCGGCCCTGGGCGTCGCGGCTGGGAGCGCCGTCCGCGTCACGGTCGACGCTGACCCGGACGAATGCGCGTCGGTTCGGGGCCGTGCGGACGTCCTCGAGGAGCACCGCGCGGTCCACCGGCCGGAGCAGGTCTCGGCGGCCGGCCAGCGCCCGAATGGCGGGTCGGACGAACAGCTCGAACGTGACGAAGCTCGAGACCGGGTTGCCCGGCAGGCCGAACAGGAGCGTCGTGCCCCCGTCCGGCCGCGTCGCGGTGCCGAAGGCGAAGGGCTTGCCAGGCTGCACGGCCACGCGCCAGAGCGCGATCTCGCCGATCGACTCGAAGGCCAGCTTCACGACGTCGTACGGCCCGACGGAGACACCACCGGCCACGACGATCGCGTCCGCGCCCTGGCCGAGCGCCGAGCGCAACCGACCGACGACGTCGGCCTGGTCGTCCGGGGCGATGCCGAGGTCGATCGGTGTCGCACCCGCGGTCTCGACCAGGGCACGCAGGCCCGGACCGTTCGCGTCGGGGATGCCGGCCGGTCCGAGGGGCTCGCCAGCCGGACGGACCTCATTGCCCGTCGCCAGCACGGCGACGCGGGGCTGCCGTCGGACCTGGACGGCGGCGACGCCGGCGCCCGCCGCCAGCGCGATCGCGGCCGGGGTCAGGGCCGAACCGGACGTGAGAATCGTCGCTCCCTCCGACAGGTCGCTGCCCCGCCGGCGGAGGTGGGTGCCGGCCGGGCCGGCTGCATGCACGAGGATCGCCGCGGGCAGCGGCCCGAGCGCGTCGCGGCCACGCGCGCCGGCGATCCCGGCCGCGTCGAGCGGCGTCGTCTGCTCGACCGGGACCACAGCGTCGGCGCCCGGCGGAATGGGCGCGCCGGTCGCGATCCGGACTGCGCCCCCAACATCGACCGCCCGGTCTGGCGCCCCTCCCGCGGGCACCTCGCCGCTGACCGCCAGCCGAACCGGCACCTCCTCCGTCGCGGAGCTCACGTCGGCGGCCCGGATCGCATAGCCGTCCATCGCGGAGTTGTCCCAGGGCGGGAGGGTCACCACGGCCGTGACGTCGCGGGCGAGCACCCTCCCGAGGGCGCGCGCCGTCGGGATGATCTCCTCACCGGTCGGGCTCGGGATCGCGCCGAGGATGGCCTCGCGGGCCGCCTCGACGCTGCGCACGGCCTCGTGGGCGCCGCTCACGCCGGCTTGTCCTCGGCATCCTCCTCCGGAGACGGGCCGGGGCCGCCGTCCGGCGCCTGCCCTCCCGGCCTCGGGCTCGAGCCCTTGCGCGTTTGCGCCTGGACGAATGCAGCGATCGAGCGACGGGTCAGCACACCGGCGAGCCGCCCGTCCTCGAGAACCGGCAACCCGTCGAGCCCGGAGCGCTGAATCCGCTCGAGCGCGGTCTTCAACGGCTCGTCCGGCGCGAGGAACGTCAGCCGCGGCGGGCGGGCCATCACGTCCTCGACGCGGGTCGACGCCCAGGTGCCTGGACGGAGCCTTCGGATCTGGCCGGCGCCCAGCAGGCCCACCACCTCGTCGCCCTGGACGACCGCCACCGCCGATGTCCCGGCATCGTCGTTCGCCTGGTTCACCTGGCCGACGATCGTTGCGAAGGTGTCGACCGTCAGGTTCGGCTGGACGGTGATGGGATCGGCCTGCATCACATCCCGGACGACGTGCCCCCCGAGCAGGTCGTCGAGCTTCACGCGGTCGCGCACGGCGTTCGCCGAGAGGATGAGGAACCATCCCGTGAGCGCGATCATCGCCCCGGTGAAATCGCCGTTCGGCAGGAGCAGGTAGATACCGATCGCGATCACCACGAAGCCCGTGATCCGCCCGGTCAGCGACGCGATGCGCCAACCCGTGCGCTCCGACCCCGAGCGACGCCAGGCGAGGTCGCGCACGATTCGCCCGCCGTCGAGCGGATAGGCCGGGACCAGGTTGACCAGGCCGAGCAGCAGGTTGAGCAGCACCAGCACGGAGAGGACCGCCGCAGCGACGTTGAACTCGCGGGTGACGGAGACCACGACGACGGATCCGCCGAAGAGCACGCCGGCGATGCCGATGCTCGTCAACGGCCCCGACAGGGCGATGGCGGCATCGTCGCCGGGGTTCGGCGAGGTGGGATCGAATGGGGTCGAGCCGCCGAAGAACGCGACCCCGATCATCTGGACGTCGACCCCCCGGGACCGCGCGACGAGGGCGTGGGCGAGGTCATGCGAGATCGAGCTGACGAAGAAGCCGAGCGCGACGACGCCGCCGAGGATCCACGATGCGACCGTCTCGAGCTCCGGGTCGACGGCCGTCAGCTGGCCGACCGCGACCACCGCGATGAGTGCGAGGACGATCACCCAGCCGAGCTGGACCCGGATCTCGATCCCGAAGACGCGGGCGATCGGGATGCCCATCACGTCCGGGCCTCAGAGGTGGAGAGAACCGGTGCTAGCCGCGCGGCGCCCGCGCGACGCGCTGCCAGCAACGCGGTCAGGATCGCGACGACGATCGCGACCGCACCGACAGCGATCGCCGTCTCCGACCAGAACTGCTCCGGGAAGAGCTGGACGAGGCGATCGGTCCGCGGGTCGAAGGTGTAGCTGCCGGCGCTGAAGAACAGGCGGTGGAACACCTCGAACGCGGCGTCGAACGCGAAGACCGCGAATGCGCCGGCCACGGCGATTGCGACCACCAATCCGCGCCCACCGCTGCCCACGGCGCGCCACAGCGCTGCCCGTGCGGCCGAGTCCGGTCGACGGCGGAACGCGAGCGCGAGCACGACGACCGATGCGAGGACGAGCAGCTCGAACCCGGCGAAGACGCCGCGGACATCGCGCATGTGGCCCTGCTCACGTTCGTTCAGGACCAGCCCGAGATCCGCGTCGCCAACGCTGAAGTCACCTCGCCACAGGAACAGGTCCGCCAGGATCTGGTTGGTCACGAGATCCAGCTCGCCCCCGCTGTAGCCGGTCAGCGAGCCGACGCCGGTCCGGTCCTGCTCGAGGCGAACATAGGCGGGCGTGGTGAACGGCAGGATCGATGCACCGAGGATGACGAGCGCAGTGGCCGCCGCGACGAGGAACGCCCAGAGCCGGCCGGGCACGCCTACTCCGCGAGCGTGTGCGCCTGGTCCCACCAGCCCTGGATCGTGAGGTCGGTCGGCAGCTCGATCTTCAGCTCGTCCGCGCCGCGGGCCAGCCGCGTCCTGAACGTGTCGAGGTCGACAGCCTGGATGTCCTGCAGGCCCTCGAACCCGCTCTGGCTCAGGAGCCGATGCTCCGGCTGTCCGAAGCCCGCGAGATTGAGCATCTGCGCCTCGTCGCGCCAGGTGAGCACGTCGTTGGTCGTCGCGCCGACCTGGTCGGCGAGGTTCTGGCGGCGGGTGGGCGTCTCCGTGACCTCGAGCAGCAGGCCCGTGGTGAACACGCCCTGGCGCTCGAGCCTGCCGAGATAGATCGGCTCGATTCGGATCAGCTCGTCGATGGGCGGCACGCCCGGATGATACGGCCGGGCCGGGACAGGGTGAACAAGAGCCCGAGACGCCGGCCCGGCGATATGGATCTGCAATGCCGCGAGGTAGCCGGTGAGGGCCGGTGCAGCGTGCCGTTCCCTACCGTACGGACTGCGTCACCCATCGGATTTATTCGAAGGGTGGCGCGTTTCGTTGTCCAACGACCCGCGAGCCCCGGGCACCGCCATCAGGCGCCCGGGGTTCCGTCTTCTCCGGGCCGGTCATCGCCGTGTCACGGTTGTCGCCCACCCTCGGTGCACCGATGATGGCGTTCATGCCCCAGCCCGACGCGCCGATTCTCGTCGTCGACGACGACCCGAAGATCGTGGCGCTCGTCAGGACCTACCTCGAGCGCGAGCGGTATCCCGTCATCACCGCCGCGGACGGTCTCGCGGCCCTGCGCGCGATCGAGGAGCGCCGGCCGCGGCTGGTCGTGCTGGACCTCATGCTGCCCGGCCTGGATGGCCTGTCGGTCATCCGCCGCGCGCGGGCCCTCGGCGAGACCCCGATCCTCGTCCTGTCGGCGCGCGGCTCGACCGGCGACCGGATCCTCGGCCTCAGCGAAGGCGCCGACGACTACCTGCCGAAGCCGTTCTCGCCCGCGGAGCTGGTCGTCCGCGTCCGGACGATCCTGCGCCGCACGGAGCGGCCGCTCGGGGACGCCCTGGCGCAGGACGAGCTGCTGGTCCGCGACGACCTCGTGGTCGACGCGGGCCGCCACGAGGCACGGATCGACGGCCGCCCTGTGCCGCTCTCCGCGCTCGAGCTGCGCCTGCTGGCGACGCTCCTCGACGCGGACGGCAGGGCGCTCACACGCGACCAGCTCCTCGACGGCATCCACGGCGCCGGCGAGGGTGACGTCCTCGATCGGGCCATCGACGTCTACGTGAAGCGGCTCCGCGAGAAGCTCGGCGACGACGCCAACGATCCCCGCTATGTCGCGACGGTGCGTGGCGTCGGCTATCGCGCCGCGGGCCGGGTCGAGCGGCGGAAGGTCGGGCCGGTCGCGTGAAGCTGCCGATGCGTCCGGACGGCATCGCGACACGAATCGTCGTAGCCGCTCTCGCCGTCGTCGGGGTAGCCCTCGTGATCGTTGTGGTCGGCGTGATGCGCGTCGGCGCCGACAGCTTCGCCGCGCTCATGACCGCGGCAGGCGACTCGGCCGAGCACGCGAGCGAGATGTTCCAGTCCAGCGTGGCCGGGGTAGTCGTCGTGGCGGTTATCGTCGCCGCGGTCGTGGCTCTCGCGGTCGGCTCGATCCTTGCCCGGCGCATCGCACGCCCGATCGAGCGACTGGCCGCGGCAGCGCAGAAGACCGCCCAGGGCGATCTGCGCGCCACGGCGCCCGTGGAAGGCCCGGAGGAGGTGCGTGCTCTCGCCAGCGCATTCAACGTCATGGTCGACCGGCTCGCCGAGCAGGACGCGGTGCGTCGCGAGTTCGTGGTCAACGCCTCGCACGAGCTGCGCACCCCGCTCACGAATCTGCAGGGCTATCTCGAGGCGCTGCGGGACGGCGTCCTGCCGCCAGATCCCCAGACCTTCGACTCGCTGCGCGAGGAGGTCGACCGTCTCCGTCGGCTGGCGGCGTCGCTCGACCAGCTGGCCGGCGCCGACGACAACCGCCCCATGCCCGAGGACATCGACCTCGGCGGGGCGGTTCGTGCGGGAATCGATCTCGTTCGACCGAGCCTCGCCCGTCGCTCGATCCAGATCGAGTTCGCACTGGCCCGTGACCTCGTCGTTCATGCCCGGGCAGACGAGCTGGCCCAGGTGATCTCGAACCTGCTCCAGAATGCCGTTCGCTACACCCCGCACGGCGGCAACGTCCGCGTGGTCGTCGAGCGGAATGGCAGTGACGCGGTCGTTCGGATCTCGAACTCGGGTGCCGAAATCCCGGCCGACGACCTTCCCCGCGTGTGGGAGCGCTTCTTCCGCATCGAGCGTTCGCGGGATCGCTCGACCGGCGGCGCCGGCATCGGCCTCGCGATCGTCAAGCGACTCGTCGAGGAGGCCGGTGGGCGCGTCGGGGCGTCCTCCGAGTCGGGCACGACGACGTTCTGGTTCAGCCTCCCGAGCTGAGCGAGCCGCTTCTCGGCTCGACTCGCCGCGCGCAGGCGTGGTGTTCGGCGACACCGGCCTGCAATTGCGCCTGCAAGGCACGCGGCGTATCCAAGGAGCGCTCCGCGCTTCATCCGTTGTGGACCGGACCTCGCGGAGCCCTTCCTCTTTCCCTGGTCTGGGCCTGTCCGTGCCGCGCTGCGCGGCGAGGGCGTCAGGGAGTGGCCGCGGAACGCACGGTTTCGACGTCGCGCCGCCGGTAGATCGAGATCTGCCAGACCAGCTCGCGCCGGATGTCGTGCCGCTCGAAGCCGGCCCGCCCGAGCACGGCATCGATGTCCGCGTGCCGGTGGAGGACCCAGCGCGTGGGGTCACGAGTCAGCCAGCCCCATGCCGCGAGCGCGCCCGCGGCGAGCCGGTTCCACCACGTCTCGCGCGGGTACACGAGCCCGACGGCACGCCTGGCGCGCTCCGCTGCGCGCTCGAGCAGCGCCGGCATGTCCCCGTAGCAGCAGACGACCTTGTCGAGGGTCACGATGTCTGCCGGTGGAATCTCCGCGGCGAGCGCGACGAAATCGCCGACTCGGCCCGTGACCCGATCGCCGAATCCTCGCTGGACCGCCTCCGCCCGCGCGGCCTCGACGTACGCCTCGGTCGCGTCGACGGATGCTGCGCGCGACGCGCCCGCCGCGAGCAGGCCGAGCTGGATCGCGCCGATGCCGGCGCCGATGTCGAGCAGGGTCGCGCCGTCGACGCCATCAGCGATGAGCCCGTCGATCAGCGCCTTCGTGGACGAGGCGGGCCCGTCCCGCCGATATCGCCTGAGGTCGCCCTCGGCCTCCTTGCTCGAGAAGATGTTGGCGCAGCCGCATTCGCAGGGCGGACGGTCGGTCATGGTCATCCCATTGTCGCGCCGACCGGGCCTCGCATCAGCACCCGTCCTGGACGCTCGGCGTAGCCGAGCCTCGCATTCAGTCGGCGGATCGGCTCATTGCGTTCTTCGTTGCCCGTCTCGAGGCGCTCGTAGCCGTTCGCCTTCGCCCAACCGATCTGCGCCCGCTTGAGTGCGGCCGCGATGCCCCTCCCCCTCCAGGCCCGCTTGACGCCGGTCATGTCATGGAAGGCGACGGCCGGCTGGGCGGCAGTCAGGGAGAACTTCGCATAGCCGACCACCTCGTCGCCTGCGAGAGCGACGAACGTGGCGTCGGGTCGGTCACCGGATCCCTGCATGTCGTGGGCCAGCCAGTCTTCGAACGGCTCCATGACCTCGTCCGCGCCGCCGGGCACGTCCGCGTATGCCTCGACGGCGACGGCGTAGATGCCTCGGGCCGCGGCCGGTCGTTCGGCCCAGCTGACGATCTCGATCCCGCTGGGCGGCGCGATGGGCGGTGGAACCTCGTCGCCAAGGTCGAGGACGCGCTTCGAATACCGCTCGACTTCGACGAAGTCGCGACGCCGCGCAAAGCCGAGGCTCTCCTCGTCGTCCGCCTCGACCGGAGCCTCGATCGTCTCGACATCGTGGGCGGTGCACCAGCGCGAGAGGTCACGGTAGAGAGCGGAGCCCACGCCGCGGCGGCGTTGGTCGGCAAGAACCGTCACCAGCGCGGACCCGACGGATGGACGCTGGGGCAGGATGGCGACAAAAGCCGACCCGGCCGGATCGCCCGCGAGGACGGCAACGAAGTCCGCATGGGCGAGGGCCGCTCGCTTGTGCGAGTCGACCTCGGCCATGGTCACCGCATGCTGTGGCCAGACCGCGTTGAAGAGCTGAAGCGAGAGCTCCTCGTCCGCGCGGTGGGCGGCGCGGCGAACGTCGATCCTCACTCCCGAAGGGTAGGCGCCGAGCGCGGCCGGACTCGGTTTGGGACACGATGCCGGCGCTGGGCCGATCCGTGCGTGGGAATTGGTCGGGGCGGCCGGATTTGAACCGGCGACCACCAGTCCCCCAGACTGGTGCGCTACCAGGCTGCGCCACGCCCCGACCGGAGGTCGGAGTCTAGCAGCCCTCAGCGGCCCTTCCGA
>DATJGH010000195.1:0-4144 GCA_035495215.1 Patescibacteria group bacterium | reverse complement strand
GCGCCCAGGAGTACAGCTGGGAGCGTGTGACGGCGAAGGTCGAGGACTACTACGGATTCGTGATCCGCCGGCTCGCGAGCCAGGGCCAGCTGCCGTCCGGCTTTCACGCCCCGATCCCGCCCTCCCCGCGAGTGCCGCTCGTGGCGGCGTAGCTCCGGGGTCCGGGTCAGCCCGAGCCGGCCGCCCAGCCCGCCGCGTCTGCCCGACCCGCGGCTTCGTCACGTTTCCGCTCCGCCAGCGCGATCCGCCACGACCAGGCGCTGTAGCCGACGACGATGGCCATGAACGTCAACGCGACGAGCATGATCGCCGGGCCGACGTCGAACAGCGGCGGCGCGGCCGCTCGGGTGCCCTGCAGGACCCAGAACTGGAACGGGTACAGGTACGTCGGCAGGAAGCCCTGGTAGGCGTTGTGCAGCGCCACGGGCAGCGGCAGCGCGGCGATGTTCGGGTACCAGAGCACGAACCAGAAGGCCATCGCACCCAGGGCGCCGGCAACGAACCGACGCGAATCTCGCGCCGTGGCCACGTACGCGGCGACCGGTGACAACGCCAGGATCACCACGAACGCGATCGGCTCGACGGGGATGTTCGTCAGCTCCAGCCCACGGGCGTCATTGAGCAGCGTCGAGGCGAGCAGGAACGTGATCGTCGTGCCCGCGGCGATCGCCGCCGCCCGGCCCCACCTGCGCAGGCCCCCGCCCCCGAGGCCGGGGTCTTCCTCGGCGACCGCGAACAGCTCACGCAGCAGCAACAGGACCCCGAACCCGACCACCAGCGCGATCACCACCGCGCGCGGCGTGATCGTGACGTCCGGGATCACCGTCGGGCAGGCCTGCGAGCTCGGGTTCACGTCCGTCACCCGCACCACGCCGCATAGCGGCCGGTGGACCAGGTACAGCAGGAACGGCCCGAGGACGGCGACGGCAGCCGACAGCCGCGCCAGGAGCCACGTCTTCGGCGACGGGCCGTGCCACAGCTCCGCCAGGAAGTAGGCCAGGGCCAGGAACAGGAACGGCAGGGCCGTGTAGTAGTGGTACTGGAACGCCGCCCTGTCGATGCGCGCCCACGACAGCCACTGGACGGCGAAGCCGATCGTGACCAGCCCGAGCGCCGCGCTGCGCCGCTTGAACGCCTGCCAGCACGCGAACGCGAGCGCGGGCACGCCGAGCCACCAGGCGACCAGGTTGCCGGCGTCGTAGATCGACGCCGACGTGCTGCCCGCGAAGCCCTCCTCGTAGAACCACACGGGCTTGAGATCGAAGGCCCAGGCCCACCACGGCGAGGATGCCGGGTGGGGCGAGCTCAGGTTGTTGTGGTAGTTGTACATCTGGCTGGTCAGGTCGAGCAGGGTCTGGCCGGTGTGGCCCGGCGGCCAGTCCCCGAGGATGCGGTTGTTCTCGATCATCGCCCAGGGGATGTACGAGACCACGTACAGGGCCACCGGGATCACCAGGATGCCCACCACCAGCCAGGCCACGGGCAGGCCGAACCCAGCCCCCAGGCGAAGCCAGCCCACGGCCCCGTCGGCCGCGGGCTCGAGCAGGGCCGCCGGGTCGTCGGGGGCGGGCGGCGGCGCCAGGGGCCCGAATCCGAGTCGACCGACGACCAGGAACAGCGTGTACAGCCCGCCCGCGGCGACGAACGCCGCGAACGCGAGCTCGAGCGGGCTCAGCGCGATCGGGCCGAGGGTGATCGGCGCACCGGGATTGCCTCGCTGCAGGCCGTACAGGAGCACGACGACCCCGCCGACGATCGGCGCGCCGACCGCGAAGCGCAGCTCGTCGGCCGTCCACCGGATCGGATGGAGCATGTTCGCGAGGACGCCGATCAGGACGAGCCCGACCATGATCGCCAGGTAGACATAGTTGCCCCCCGACTGTCCGGCCGGCACCGAGATCGCGACGTAGCCCGTCGCGGTGGTCAGCACGACGAGCCCGCTCAGCAGGAGCAGGCGGCCAAGCGCGCTGCGGGCGAGGATCAGGATGCCCATGCCGCCGATGGCGTACGCGGCGACCCATTTCGAGGCGAGGGCGAAGCCAAGCAGGGCGCCCATCAACGGGATGCCGACGGCGAACGCGAGCCAGTGCCGGCGGCTCTCCCCGGGATGCAGGTACAGCGCGGCGAAGACGACGTATGCCGCGACGATCCCCAGCCCGACGTACGAGTCGTTCATGCCGATGCGGCTCTGGGCGAAGAGCATCCCGTCGACGAGGGTGATGATGCCGAGCATCACGGCGATCGAGCGGCGGCGGAACAGCAGCCGCGCGAGGACGTACATCAGCACGCCCATGAGCACGCCGGCGACGACCCCGGGCACGCGCCAGGCGTACGCGTGACGCCCGATCTCGACCGACGCGACCGCGCCGCTCGGGTCGAATGCGAGCAGCTGCTGGCGGTCGCTCGATGGGTACTCCTGGTTGTCGTCCATGACGATGGCCGAGGGCGTGTACGGCAGCCGTGCGTCGGCGTAGACGGCGTCGCCGTGCGGCTCGAGCACGTAGATCGTGTCCGAGCCCGCACCGTCATGACCCTCTGGAACCGAGCCCTCGATATGGACCATCCGCGAGGCCAGGTCGAAGAACGCCCGGCCGGCCGTCGAGCCGGGCAGCGTGAACGTCTTGTCCTTCCGCGGATCCTTGCCGCTGCTGGCAATGACGACAGAGACGGCGGGCCCGTCGGCCGTCATCACCGACGCATAGATCGGGTCGTTGTCGATGTCGGTGATCCCGACGAGGCCATGGACGGGACCGCCGACATCGAGCGTTTGCGCAACGGTGCCCGACGTCGAATCGAGGAAGGCGACGCCCGATTCCGACCCGACGAGGATCCGCCCCGCGGGGCCCTCGGTGATCTGGGTGACCGCACGGAGGCGCGCGGTGCCCAGCTCGGTCGCCGCGTCGGTGTTGATCGTCACGACCGGGTTGGTCGATGGCCCGGTCCCG
Organism: Patescibacteria group bacterium; assembly: GCA_035495215.1. GTDB lineage: Bacteria > Chloroflexota > Limnocylindria > Limnocylindrales > CSP1-4 > UBA5189. The sequence goes on along the minus strand of DATJGH010000195.1, from coordinate 1,199 downwards.
TCGCTCGATGCCTCCAGGACGGCCACCAGCCGGGCTCCGGCCTTGCTCGCGTAGAGCCGCTCGATCTGCCCCTCGACGTGCATGAACGCGTTGGAGGCGACTTCCACCGGGCTCGAGCTGCGGAGCCCGTCGAGCTGGGTGGTGCTGACGACCCGGATCTCGCCCGAGCGCGTGCCGGCGAACAGCTGCTGGCCCGGGGCGTCGTAGGCGAGCGCCACGGCGCCGGGCAGGGCGAGGGTGCCGACGAGCCGCCGCGTCGCCAGGTCGTACGCCCGGACCTCCCTGCCGGTGGCGATCCACAGCCGGTCGCCCTCGATCCTGGTCGAGCTCAGGCCGTCATCGCGGCGCGGCTCGATGACGGCGTCGACCACCGGCGCGTCCAGCCGGCTCGTCGCCCCGACGCGGTCCTCGCCGAAGGCCATGATCCCGACCGCCATCGCGTACTTGGCCATGTGCGGGTGGGTCCACTCGTAGATCTGCAGGGGTGGGATGCCGTAGCGCCAGTCCTGCAGGAACTCCGTCGCGGTGCGCGGGTGGTAGACCTCGTCGAAGTGCATCTGGTACGGCTCGTCGAGGCGCCACATGCGTACGGTCAGCAGGCTGATCGCGAGGAGCGCCATGAACCACAGGTCGAGCTTGTCGAGGCGTCCGCCCCGCTCCCGGTCGAGGAGCCGGCTGCGGTCGCCACGGAGCGGCGTGTCCGCGAGGCGGGCGCGAAACCAGGCCCACGGTCCCAGCGCGACGGCGTCGCCGCCCTGGCCGTCCCAGGCGGGGTACACCGTCCCGGCGCTCGCCCGGGCGGCAGGTGCCGCGGCCACCGCGATCGCGGAGGAAGCCGAGGTCGCCCGCCGTGGCAGCGGGCCGGCCGCCGGTACGTCGACGCCCAGGTCGGGCTCCCGGTCGAGCTCGTCGAGGCCGTCGCCGGCCGGCTCTCCCCGGCCGAGCCAGGCCGCCAGCCGCGAGGGAGCGCCACCCCCTCCTGCGAAGGCGACGTCGTCCTCGAGCTCCTCGACCGCCTCCTGGCGGAGCTGGAGGAAGGCCCAGCCGAGCACCGCGGCCTGCGCCAGCGAGGCGACGGCGATGGCCCAGAACGACGCCAGCGTCGGCCCGATCCCGAGCCAGTCGTGGATGTTCGGGTTGTTCGGGTACCACGTGGTCAGGATCACGTACATGTTCGCGAACATCGCCGCGCCACTCAC
>DATJGH010000194.1:0-5419 GCA_035495215.1 Patescibacteria group bacterium | reverse complement strand
GCCGCGTGATCGGGGGCGAAGAAGGCCATCGGCCGCTCGAGCAGGGCGAACTCGTACATCGCGCTGCTGTAGTCGGTCACGAGGACGTCGCTGACCAGCATCAGCTCGTTCATGTCGGGATGGTCGGAGACGTCGATGACGAAGCCGCGCAGCGCGGGATCGGCGGCGAGGCGCGAGCGCACGAACGGATGCGAGCGGAGCAGGACGACGTGGTCCTCGCCGAGCGCCGCATGGACGGCGGCGAGGTCGAGATCAGCAGGGTCGCGGGCGAGCGTGATCCGCTCGCCCCGGAACGTCGGGGCGTACAGGACAACACGCCGATCGGCAGGGATCGCGTAGCGCCGGCGTACCGCCTCGGCGGCGCGACCGCCTCGCTCCGCGTCGAAGAACAGGTCGGTGCGCGGGATGCCCAGCGCGGACGTGAACCGCTCGATCGGGGTCCGGAAGGCCTCCGCGTAGAACGGCGCGAAGCGTGCCGCCGAGACGAGGCACAGGTCGTAGTTGGCGTGGATCGGGACCGAGCGCACGTAGGCTTCGTCCGCGCCGAAGCCCTTGTCGAGCACGCTGTAGCCGAACTTCTTGAACGCGCCACACGCGTGCCAGACCTGGACGAACCGCGTCCCCTCGCGCGGCCGGATGACGTACATCGGGAAGTAGTAGTCGTCGACGACGAACAGCGACGCGGTGGCGAGGTGCCAGCCCGAGCGGAGCGCGTGGATCGCGGCGCCGACGAGCCGCCGCCAGCCGCCGCCCGGCCGGTGCGCCAGCTCCACGACCGTGGCGTCGGGGAAGCGGGCCCGGATGCCGTCGCGGATCCAGGTCAGGTTCCCGGCGATCCGATCGCCGTGCGCGGTCGCGAGCACCACGCGCCCACGAACCGGCCGCAGCCGGCCAACGAGGAAGCCGAGCCGGACCAGCGCGACGCGCAGCGCGACGAGCGGGCTCACGCCTCGGGGAGGCTCACGGGTGGGACACGTCCGGGCCGGATGATAGGGGCTGGAACCCCCTCGCCCGGCTATCCTTCGCCCGATGCGAGTCCACGCACTCGTGCTTGCCGGCGGGTCTGGCGACCGCTTCGGCGCCGAGATGCCCAAGCAGTTCGTGCGCCTCGCGGGCGAGCCGATCCTCCTCAGGAGCATCCGGGCGGTCGCCGCCGCGGGCGTCGACCAGCTCGTCGTCGTCACGCACCCGAGCTGGCTCGAGGAGACCCGGGCGCTCCTCGCCGACGCCAATCTCGAGATCGAGCCACGGATCGTGGCCGGGGGCGCCACTCGCAACGAGAGCACGCGCAACGGCCTCGCCGCGCTGGCCGGCGCGGCAGACGACGACATCGTGGTCATCCATGACGCGGTCCGCCCACTGGTCCCGGAGGAGGTCATCCTGCGCTCGATCGAGCCGATCATGTCCGGCCGGGCCGATGCCACGGACACGGTGATCCCGAGCGCGGACACCCTGGTCGTGGTCGAGGGCGACGTCGTCGCGGAGATCCCGGAGCGGGCACGCTACCGACGCGGGCAGACGCCGCAGAGCTTCCGCAAGGGGGTCATCGACGCCGCCTACCGTGCCGCCTCGGCGGTCGGCGACCTCAGCGCGACCGACGACTGCAGCCTCGTCCTCCGCCACGTGCCCGGCGTCCGCCTGATCGCCGTGCCCGGTGACGAGGTCAACCTCAAGATCACGACGCGGACCGACATGGTCCTCGCCGACCGGATGATCCAGATGCGGACGCTGTCCGCCACCGCGGACCCGAAGCCGACCCGCTCCCTCGATGGTGCCCGGGTGTACATCGTCGGCGGGACCAACGGGATCGGCCAGGCCATCGCCGAGCTGGCCCGCGAGCAGGGCGCCCAGGTTGCGGTCGACGGGCGGCGCACCGGCCTCGACGTTCGCGACTACGCGGCGGTCGAAGCCCACGTCGCCAAGGCCGCGCGACAGCTTGGCGGCCTCGATCACGTCCTGTGCACCGCCGGGATCCTGCGCGTCGGCCGCGCGACCGAGCTCAGCGCCGAGGAGCTCGCGGAGGTCATCGACGTGAACGTCGGCGGCAGCCTGAACGTCGCGCGGGCGGCGCACGCGGAGCTGCGCAAGGTGGGCGGGTCGCTCACGCTCTTCGCCTCGAGCTCGTTCACGCTGGGCCGGCCGAACTACGTCGCCTACTCGGCCAGCAAGGCGGCCGTGGTGAACCTCGCCCAGGGCCTCGCCGAGGAGTGGGCGGACGATGGCATCCGGGTCAACGCGGTGAGTCCCGAGCGGACCGACACGCCCATGCGCCGCGCCGCCTTCCCGAGCGAATCATCGATCGGGCTGCTCCCGGCGCGCGACGTTGCCGTCGCCACGCTGCGCCTCATCCGGTCCGACCTGACCGGGCAGGTCCTCGATGTCCGGCGCCACGACGCCGTGAGCCAGGCGGCCCCGGCAACGTCGCCCATCGGCCAGGCGTGAGCCGGCTCGAGTACATCCTCTCCGCGGCGGCCCTCCGCCTCCTCGGCCTCCTCTTCGGCCTCCTCCCGGTACGGCGTGATCGGGTCGCGCTCGCGACGGCACGGACGGCCCGGCTCGACGGGAACCTGCTGCACGTCCACCGGGCGCTGCGCCGGCTCCGACCGTCGCTCGAGGTTGCGCTGGTGCTGGAGCCCTACAGCTACGGGCTGCTCGGCAAGCTGCGCTACGCCCTGCGCCTCATTCGCGGCATGTACCTGCTCCAGACCTCGCGGCTCGTCGTCGTCGACAATGCCTACCTGCCGGTCCACGTCGCGCCGCACCCGCGGGCGACGCAGGTCGTCCAGGTCTGGCATGCCGAGGGCGCGCTGAAGCGGTTCGGCCTCGACGGCGTCCACCCGCCCGTCGAGCCGGAGCGGACCTTCCTGCACCGCCACTACGACTGGGTGGTGACCTCTGGTGAGGCCTCCCGCGAGGCGTGGTCGCGCGCGCTGCGCACCCCGCTCGATCGCGTGCTGCCGCTCGGCTCCCCGCGGACCGACTTCTTCTTCGACGAGGGCGCCCGGGCCGAGGCGCGCGCGAGCATCCTGGCCGCGTACCCCGCCCTCGCGGGCCGGCGGGTGATCCTGTACGCGCCGACGTTCCGCGGGCGCGGCCGTGGCAAGCGACCGAGCGAAGGCCTGGACGTGGCGCGGCTGCGGGCAGCGCTGCCGCCGAGCGACGCGCTTGCCCTGAAGTCCCACCCGAACCTCGATCGCCGGCTCGTCTCGACCCACGGCTTCGACGTCATCGTCGATCACCAGCTTGACCTCAACGACCTGCTCACGGTCGCGGACGTGCTCGTCACGGACTACTCGTCCTCGATCTTCGACGCCGCGCTCCTGCGCCTGCGTCTCCTGCTGCTTGTCGACGACCTGGCGTCGTACGAGCGCGACCCCGGGCTGTACCTCGACTACCGGACCGAGATGATCGGCACGCAGGTGACCGATACCGACGCCGCGATCCGGGCGCTGCTGGACGACCGCTTCGACCTCGCCCCGTACGACGCGTTCATCGCGCGCCACCTCGGCGCCTCCGACGGGCAGGCGAGCGCCCGCTTCGTCGAGCACTTCCTGCCGGCGTGAGATGGCAGTGACCGACAGCACGCCGGTCGTCTCGGTCCTCATCCCGTGCTGGAACGCGGCGACGTCGATCGAGCGCGCGCTCGACAGCGTGCTCGAGGAGCGGACGATCCCGCTCGAGTGCGTCGTGGTCGATGACGGCTCGACGGATCGGACCCTCGACGTGGCGCGTGCGGTGGCGGCGCGCGACCCGCGCGTCGTCGTCCTCGCCCTCGACGAGAACCGGGGCGTCTCAAACGCGCGCAACCGCGGCCTGCAGCTCGTTCGCGGCGAGTGGCTGACCCTGCTCGACGCCGACGACCGGTTCCTGCCAGGTGGCCTCGGCACGCTTGCCGCCGCGGCACTCCGCGACGACGCCGCGGCCGTGATCGGCCAGCAGATCTGGTGGGATGGCCGGCGCCACTGGCGCACGCCGCGCTACGACGTCGCCGACATCAGGCGACCGGGACGCAAATCGCTCGCGGCGAATCCCGGCCTCCTGAACTACGTGTCGCCGCACGCCAAGCTGCTGCGTCGCGACTGCTGGGACGGGCTGGAGTTCAGCGGCCGGGCGCTCGGCGACCAGCCCTGGATCATCCGCGCCCTGCTCCGCGCCGGCGACCGGATCGACGTGCTCGCCGAGACGGTCTACGAGTGGTACCGCCCGGCCCCGACCATCGCCAGCAGCTCGATCACCGCAACGACCCGTTCCTCGGTGGAACGCGGGGTCGAGGCGATCGGCGTCGCGAGCGAGGCGCTGGCGAGCGTCCGCGCCGAGGCGGCCAGCCTGCTCGACGAAGCGGAGAGCGAGCGGGTCGGCCGGCGCTACGCCGAGCGGCTCCTGCGTTCGGACCTCGCGGCGCACGTGGCCCGCGCGCTCGACCGCAGGGACCCGCAGATCGGGTCGCTGTTCCAGGCGATCGGCGGGTTCGTGACGGGCCTGCCTCCCGGCTACGGCGGCGCCTCGGACGCGCTCGCCCGGAACATCGTGGAGCCGCCGCTGCGGCGCTGGCATCGCGTCGCGCCCGCGGGCCGACCGACCTTCTGGCGCCTCTTCGAGACGGCGCTCGAGGTCGATCCGGACCTTCCCGGCAAGGGCGCGAGCCCGCTCGCCCGGCTCGGCCTGCGAATCGCCGCGACGCGACGCAATCCAGCTGCCCGGCGCCTGTCCTCAGCGCTCCTCGTGCTGGCGCGTGTGCTCAACGGGATCCGCCGGCGCCTCCCGCTGCCAGCCCGGTCGGGCGAGACGGAGATGCCCGGCTGACGGCGCCGGCCGCACGACCTCGCTTCTCCATCGTCACGGCGGTATACGACGTCGACCCGTACCTGCCGGCATTCATCGACTCGGTCGAGCGGCTGCGGGTCGCGGCGGGCGACCTGCAGGTCGTCGCGGTGGACGACGGCTCGACCGACGGCTCGCTGGAGCTCCTGCGCGACTGGGCCCGCCGGAGCCGGTACGCGGTCGACGTGCTCACCAAGCCGAACGGTGGCCAGGCCTCGGCGCGCAACCTCGGGCTCGAGCATGCGACCGGCGAGTGGGTGACCTTCCCCGACCCCGACGACCTGCTCGAACGCGACTACCTCCGCGCCGCTGCCAGGTTCGCCGAGGGCCACCCGGAGGTCCGGATCATGAGTGCGCGGCCGGTGCTGCTGCGCGAGGCGGCCGGCCGGCTCGGCGCTGCCCACCCGCGGCACTGGCAGTACCGCCGCGGCGACCGCGCCGCCGACCTGACCGAGGAGCCCAACGTGTTCCTCGGGGTCTCGTCGGGGAGCTTCTTCCGCCTCGATCGGATCGAGCCCCAGCGTCTCCGCTTCGATCCGCGGATCCGTCCGAACTTCGAGGACGCCCACTTCGCGGTGCGCTACCTGCTCGAGCTGCC
>DATJGH010000193.1:0-12004 GCA_035495215.1 Patescibacteria group bacterium | reverse complement strand
CGGCGACCCGGTCTCGATCGGCGCCTCGTCCATCGCCTGGTAGATCGCGCGCAGCTCGGGCAGGGCCTCGTCGCGCCAGTAGCGCTCCGCGACGGGGATCTGGGCACGGAACAGCTCCGTGATCTCGTCCTCGATGCGCTTTCGTTCCTCGCCCTCCGAGCCGGGTACGTAGGCGAAGTACGTGTAGCCGTTCCACACCGAGATCCTGGTCCGCGGCGGGAAGTCGACCCCGAGATGCTCGCGCCAGGCACCGAAGCCCTGCGCGATCGCGCGGCTCCAGCTCTCCGCCAGGGGCGCCGTGGCGAAGGGCATGTGCATGTCGTCCCATTCCCAGGTGAGCTGCTCGTCGCCGGGCAGCTCGAACGCAACCGGGAACGCAGGACTGACCCCGACCACGGCATCGGCGACCGGCGGTTGGCCGCCGGCCTCGACCTGGCGGCCCCCCGGCCCAGCGCTCGTGATCGGCCGGGCCTGAAGGAGGTACCAGTGCCCCCCGGCGAGCGCCGCTTCGACGTCGACCGGCTCGCCATATGCCGCCTCGACCGCCAGGCACGTGTCGACGAGGTCGCCGAGCTGGTCGGCGTTGATCGCCTGCTCGACGCCGTCACCCCGCGTGATGTCCACCTTGCCCCGGTTCGCGCGCTCGATCACGAAGGTGTCCGGCGTCACCGTTCCCGACACCATTGCGTCGCCGAGCCCGCGCACGGCGGTGACCACGACCTGGTCATCCCGGCCCGTGGCGGGGTGGCGGGTGAAGGCGACGGCAGCGGCGCTCGCCGGCACGAGCTGCTGGACGACCACGGCCATCGCCGCGTCGTCGAGCGGCAGGTTGTTCCGCGCTCGATAGGCCAGTGCCGGGGCGCTCCACAGCGATGCCCAGCAGCGACGGACGGCGTCGGGGACCTCGTCCGCCGCCAGGTCGAGCTCGGTCTCGTGGAGACCTGCGTATGACGCCTGGGTCCCATCCTCCCCGATCGCCGAGGATCGCACGGCGAGGCGAACCTTCCAACCGGGCTCGCGCGCGGCCGTCTCCAGGCCACCGAGGGCAGCTCGGAGCTCGTCGAGGATCTCGGGGCGCATGGGGTGAGACACGAGCTCCGTCCCAAGCTCGTCGGTCGGGTGGGGGTTCTCCGGTCGAGGCAGCGAGGCGAGCTGTGCCCGGAACGCGGCGGTGGTGACGCAGAACCCGGGCGGCACCCGGAAGCCGAGGCGCGCCAGCCGATCCAGCGATGCGCCCTTGCCGCCGAGCGCCTCCGCGCCTGACGTTGCGGCCCCGATCCACTCGACGTAGCCCGCGGAATCGACCGCCATCTCCCTCCTCGCGACGCGCTGTGAACGGACTGTAAACGGTCGCGCATGCCGAGCGAGCGCGCGGCCGGTAGTTCTCCCAGCGTGGGGCCGCGAACGACCGGGTCATCGACGCGGGCCCACCGCTGACCGACGCTCCTGCCGATGGACCGTCGGGGGCTTCGAGCCATCGTCGTGCTCGTGGCCTTCGCGGTGGTCGGAGCCTGGCTGCTCGCATCGGGCGAGCCGGGCGGCCGGCCGGCCTCGGCGACCAGCGCCCGCGGCGGTCCGCAATCATCGATGGCCGGCCCGACCTCCTCCGCGGCGATCGGGCCGACCGCCATCCCCGGCTCGAAGCCCGCCGCGACGCCCAGGCCCACCGGGAAGCCCTCGTCGAATGCGCCGGTGGTGCCGAAGCCCGCGCCAGATCCGGCCCCGAAGCCGACACCCAAGCCCGCGCCGAACCCGACACCCGCCCCTGACCCCACACCGAAGCCCGCACCGTGCACGCTCTTCCCGTCGAGCAACGTCTGGAACGAGCGGGTCGACGACCTGCCGGTCGCGTCGAGCTCGGGCGCGATGATCGCCTCGATGGGGCTGGGCGCCGCCCTGCACCCGGACTTCAGCTCGCTCGCGTGGAATGGCGGCAAGGGCTACGGGATCCCGTTCAACAAGGTCAACCTCTCGACGCCGACGTACCACGTGACGTTCGACTACGACGACGAGTCCGACGCCGGGCCCTATCCCATCCCCTCGAGCCCGAAGATCGAGGGCGGCAGCGACGCGCACCTGCTCCTGTGGGACACCCAGGGCTGCAACCTGTACGAGATCTTCGCGGCCGACAAGTCCGGCGGGCATTGGTACGGCGGCTCGGGCGCGATCTGGGACCTGCGCTCGAACCACCTCCGGCCGAACGGCTGGACGAGCGCCGACGCGGCCGGCCTGCCGATCCTGCCCGGACTCGTGCGCTACGACGAGGTCGCCGCCGGCGCGATCCGGCACGCCCTCCGGTTCACGGCGCCCGATACCTGCTCCGGCCACATCTACCCCGCGCGCCACCACGCGGGCTCAGGGTCATGTTCCGTGAACCCGCCGATGGGGCTCCGGGTCAGGTTGAAGTCGTCGGTCGACATCTCCGGCTTTGGTCCGCAGGCACGCGTGATCCTGCTCGCGCTCAAGCGTTACGGGATGCTGCTGGCCGACAACGGCTCGCCCTGGTACGTCACGGGCGCCCCGAACGCCAACTGGAACGACGACGAGCTGCACGATTTCAACCAGCTCCACGGCTCCGACTTCGAGGTGGTCGACACGTCGAATCTGCGCAACGGCTGAGCCGGCCCTGCGCCTGAGCGGGCGCTGGCGTCGCCGCCGCTGAAGGATTTGGTCGTCGTGCTGCCGTCGAGATTTTTCGGAAGACCCCCCTCGGGCGATGCGTCTCACGTGCATATTTGGCCCGAGGACGGTGGGATCTCGCCGGCGGCGTGGCGTGCTCGGGTCGGCAGCGAGCGCGCTTCGGCGTGAGCGGGCGTCTTGGGCTGCCGCGTTCTGCAAATGAGGGCTATCGCCTGTGAGGGTTGTCTCTGCCGACGCGCTCGCGCGCCCGCCGCAGGGGATTCCCGCTCAGGCGATGCCGGCGCGCTTGTCGAGTTCCTGGAGGAGCTGGTAGGCGGCCTTCTCGACGGCCTTGTGGCGCCACTCCGCCGCGCGGAACAGCACCGCGATGATCCCGGTCCGGTGGATCCGCCGGAAGTCACCGAAGACGAACGCGTAGCGCGCCTTCGTCTCGTCGGCGGGGCCGTCGGTCAAGCCGAGATGCCAGGCGGCGTACTCGTCCCACGAGTGCGACTTCAGGAAGCGGTTCTGGTCTGCCGCCCTGGGCTGGCGCTCGCCCCAGTCGCTCCGGAGCACGTAGCGCCGCGCCTCGATGAGCTCGCGCGCGTGTGCCAGCGCGGCCCTGTTCACGGTGTACGAGGCCATCGCCCAAGTCTCGGCACGACGGGTCTTCCGCCGATCAAGGCTCGAAGCGATGGCCTCGCAGGTGGCTCGCGATCCGGCGCCCCAGACGCTGGTCGCCCCGTGTTGGCTAGTTCCCGGCCGGCTTCGACGAGTCGAACGCCTGGATCTGGATCGACGAAGGTGCGTTCGGGCCGTTGCACGGTGGGGGGTCGACAGGGAACGGCAGGCTGTTCACCGGCGGAAGCTCGATCGAAGTCTCGTCCGGCAGGTACAGCCGGATCTTCAGCGGGGGCGCCGGTTCGGCACCGCAGTAGTTGGCCATGTCGACCATCGACGTCAGCTCGGCCCCGGCAAGGAACGGGGTCGTTGCGGAGGGCGCAACCGGGTTGCCGACGATCAGAGCCCGGCCGGCCCCGTCGATGAGCGCTGGCCTGAGCTGTTGCGGCAATTCGCAGGTCGTCGAGCCATTGTTGTGGAGCTTGACGGTCGCGATGCGGTGGCCAGCCGCGCCATCCCACCCGGTGATCTGCCCGGTCAGGGACGATGCCTGACAGTCCGCCGCGATGCCCGGCACGTCGGTGGGCGTGGCGTTTGGGCCGCTGGCGATCGGGGTAGTGCTGCCGCCGGCGCCGAGGGCGACGGCCAGGGCGACCACGCCGACGAGCGCGCCGGCGAGGACGACGCCGAGCCGGGCGGTCGCACCGGGGGAGCCGAAGAGCCGGCCCGCGAGGGTCTGTCGTCGGGCGCCGGCCTGGGCAGCCGCCGCGACGGCCATGGGATCGATCGCGCGTACGCCCCCCTCGGCGAAGGCGCCGACGCGGCGCGTCAGCCGCGGCTCATAGGGGTCGATCTGGTCGTCAGGCGATTTCGTCATCGTGAAGCTCCTTCCGGAGACGTGTGAGCAGTCTGGCGAGACGGACGCGGACCCCACCGCCGGTCATGCCGATGGCTCGGCCGATCTCGTCGGAGGTGAGGCCCGCCGCGTAGCGAAGCGCGATGAGGGTTCGATCGTCGGGTTCGAGGCCGGCGAGGGCGTTGGCGAGGTCGAGGATGGCGGCGCGGCTGGCCGGGTCGGCTCCGGGTCGGGCGGCGACCTGCTCGTCGCCCTCGATCACGGTCTCGCGCAGCCAGCGTCGATGCCGGCTGCGGACCAGCTGTTTCGCCTCGTTCGCGGCGATCGAGACGAGCCACGGTCGAAGGCGATCCGCGTCCCGTATCGAGCCGAGCTTTGCCCATGCCTTCTGCCAGGCGGCCTGGACCGCCTCCTGGGCAATGTCGACGTCGCCGCACACGACGAACGCGACCCGGGCCATGTCGTCGTGGTGCGCCGCGACGATGCGCGCGAAGGCCACCTCGTCGCCCGTGGCCGCGCGAGCCACGGCGGCGCGGATGGACTCGTCGTCGATCACGGCCTGCACACCCTAGAGATGCTCGAGGCAGCCGTTTCGCATCGCGTCGCGACAGCGACGAGGGCCTGGGCATTCCTGGTGATCACGCCATGATCATTCCTGGGTCATGGACGGGCACGAGCCCGATGGAAGGCCATCCGGACGGCTGCTTATCGCCTTCCGCGCTCATGCCGTGATCAATCCTTCGTCCAGGAGCCGCCCGGCTCGGCGTCGAGGGCATGCAGCCAAGCTTTCGGCACGCCAATGTCCCGGAAATGATCACGCAGCGATCACGGCCGAACACAAGGGCCGTCGTGCGGGCGAGTGCCAAGACGAGCATCCACCGAGGCGTCAAAAGGGCCCGGCAGCGAGCATCAGGAGCCTATCGAGGGCGGCGCTTGGCCCACTCCTGGATGGCTTTGCGGATTCGCGCGTCCGCGGCGGGATCGGCGGCCCCGTCGGCGGCGAGACGATCCAGGCCGAGGAGCGCGGCGCCGAGCACCGGCGGGGCGGTGAGCCGGACGATCGAGGCGCCCGGCGCGACGGCCCGCACGCCGGCCTCGATGCGGGCGTAGAACGCGGGATCGGTGGCACCGAACACGCCGCCACCGAGGACGACCTCGGGATCCAGCTCGGTCATGCGCAGCCGGCGGATCAGCGCGCCGGCCATGGCGACGAGCTCGTCGGCCAGGCGGATGAGGATCCCCCGGGCGACCACGTCGCCGTCGCCTGCGGCACGGAACACGACGGGGCACAGCTCGGTGAGGCGGTCCTCGGGGATGCGGTCGAGGTACAGGGCGCGCGTCAGGTCGCCGGTCGAGCGGACCTTGAAGTGGCTGGGCACGAGGCGCTCGAGGGTGGTCGCCGGCCCACGACCGTCGCGCGCCCGGACCGCGGCTGCAAGCCCGGCCTCTCCGACGGCACGGGCGCCGCCCCAGTCACCGGAGATCATGCCCAGCGCGTCGAAGCGAGCGGTGCGCCCATCCGGGGCGATCGCCGCGCCGTTGATGCCCTGGCCGCAGATCAGCACGACGCCCCAGGGCCGGTGTGTCCCGGCGCGCAGCGCCGCGAAGGTGTCGTTCAGGACCACCGTCTCGCGCGCGAGCCCGAGGTCCGAGATGGCGCGGGTGAGCAGGCGGATGTCGGACGGGTAGTCCGCGCCGGCGAGGCAATACACGGCGAGATCGGCGAGGGGGCCGGCCGGAGCCGCCGCGCCCGCGAGGGCGGCCACCGTTCCCCCTGCTTCGCGACGGGCTGCGGATGCCGCCCTGGCAGCGAGCGCCCGGAGATTCGCCATGCCCGCCTCGAGCCCGACCGCCTGGTGCGAGATCGTCGGGCCCCGGCCGGCCGCCAGCAGGCGCCCGTTGGCCGCGACGAGCGCGAGCTCGGCCTTGGAGTTCCCGCCATCGACGGCGAGGATGGCCGCAGGGGGCTTGGTCAACTCTTGCTGGGGGTCGGACCCGAGGGCAGCGCGATCACGTTGTCGAGCTGGTCGACGCGGACGAACTCGGCGCCCGCGTCGCGCGCCCGCTTGACGATCTCGGGCAGCGCCTTCTCGACACGCTTCGGCCACGTGTGCAGCAGCGCGACCGACTCGTCGCGAGCCGTCAGGAGGCCCTCGACGATCGTGCTCACCAGCTCGCGCACCGGTGGGTCGGGCTCCCAGTCTTCCGCCTCGACCGACCAGCCAACGTGCACGTACCCGGCCCGATCGATCTCGCGGAGCACGCGCCGGTCGCTCGAGCCGACGCCGAACGGGCAGCGGAACCAGGGCTTCGGGTCGACGCCGGTGATGGCGATGATGTTCTCCTCGGCGGTCCCGATGTCCCAGGCCAGGCCCTTGCTGTTGAGCTGCGGCAGGCGGGCGTGGTAGTGCGAGTGGTTGCCGACGAGATGGCCGGCCTTCGCGATTCTCGCGGCCGTGTCGGGGTACGCCTCGGCCCAGCGACCCTGGATGAAGAACGTGGCCTTGATGTCGAGCCGGTCGAGGACATCGAGGACCCGCTCCTGGGCGCCGTAGGTCGAGGCCCGGTCGGGATGCTCGGCGTCGAACGTGAGCGCGGCGCGGAACACCTCGTCGCTGCGACGCTTCCCCGGCGCCGCCTTGCCCTTCGCGAGCGCGCCCTTGCCCTTCGAGGTCGAGGCCCTGTCCTTCGCCGCCGGGGGTGCCTTCTTCCTGGGGGCCATCGCTACTTCTCCACGCCGGTGATCACGATCCCGCGCGTGAACACGCGCTGGAAGATCGCGAACAGGAGCACCGGGATGAACAGGGTCATGATGTTGGCCGCTTGGATCAGGTTCAGCTTGGTGTGGTAGATGCCGTTGAAGTGTGACAGGCCGACCTGCAGCGGCTGGATGTCGTCGTGGCCGGCGAGGTAGATCAACGGGCCGAAGAAGTCGTTCCACGAGTACACGAACGTGAAGATCGAGACCGCGATGATCACCGGCCAGGCCTGCGGCAGGATCACCGAGCGGAGGATGCGGACCGCGCTCGCGCCATCGATGGCGGCGGCCTCGTCCAGGTCGCGCGGGATCGTGAGCAGGTATTGTCGGATCAGGAACACGTCGTAGGCGTTGGCAAAGAACGCCGGCACGAGCAGCGGCAGCCACGTGCCGACCCAGCCGAGCTTGACGAAGAGCGTGTACGTCGGAATCAGCGTGACGGCGCCGGGCAGGAAGATGGTCGCCAGCAGGAGCGTGAACAGGAGGCCGCGCCCGGGGAATCGGAAGCGAGCGAAGCCGTATGCGACCAGCGTGCACGACAGCACCGTGCCGATCGTCCCGATCAGGGCCAGGGCAACGGTGTTGAACAGCAGCCGCGGGAAGTCGATGTCGTTCCAGACCTCGCCGTAGTTGCCCCACTGCGGCGCGACCTGCCAGGGCTGGCTCAGCGCTCGCCATGACCCCTGCCAGGTGATCGTTCCGGCGGCGGGATTCGCGGGATCGATGAAGTCCGACTGCGTCTTGCCCTTGTGGAAGAGCGCGAGCTCCTTCGTCGAGCCGTCGGGCAGGGGCACGAAGTAGACGTCGTAGGTCTCGCCCTGGTACTCGAACGTCCGCGCATCCGAGGGCAGGATCGGCGCGTTGGGATCGGCGATCTGCTGCTCGGTCTTGAGCGACGTGAGCGCGCTGTACGCCAGCGGCGACAGGAACGCGATGACCACGCCGCTCATGGCGACGGTCAGGATCGCGCGACGGACGAGGACCTCGGGCCGCAGGCCCCGCGGCTGGCGGAGCGGCCGCGATGGTGCGGCGGTCGCGAACGCGGTCACCGTTCACCCGCGTAGTACACGTACCGCCGCGAGAGCCGGAACAGGACCAGCGTGACCCCGAGCGCGACGGCGAAGAGCAGCCAGGCAAGCGTCGCCCCGTAGGACAGCTCCTGGTACGTGAAGAACGTCTGGTACAGGTACAGGTTGAAGAACGAGGTGGTGCCGCCCGGTTCCCCGGTCCCGTTCTTGAGCACGAGCGGGACGAGGAAGTACTGGAGGACCTCGACCACGCCGAGGATCAGGGTGTAGAAGAGGATCGGCGACATCATCGGAATGGTCACGTTGCGCAGCTGCGCCCACCAGCCCGCGCCATCGATGCGGGCGGCCTCGTACAGCTCGGTCGGGATGCCACGCAATCCGGCCATGTTGATGATCACGCCGGCCCCGATGCCCCAGATGCCGATCAGTGCCAGGCCGGGGTAGATGAACGTGGTGTCGAACAGCCAGACGGGCGGGTTCGACCAGCCGAGGAAGCGCAGGACGTTGGCGACCCAGCCCTCCTCCCCGAGCATCGCCTGCCAGACGAGCACGCTGGCCACGAACGGGACGACGTAGGGCATGAACAGCAGCGTTCGCATCACGGAGGAGCCGAGGAGGAATCGGCTGTTCAGCCCCAGGGCGAGCACGAACGGCAGGATGATCGAGACGGGCAGCCAGACCGCGGCGAACTTGAAGGTGTTGGCGAGCGAGCTCCAGACCCGCGCATCGCCGAGGAGCCGGGCGTAGTTATCGAAGCCGACGAAGGCCAGGGGCTGCTCCTGGGACAACGTCAGGTTGAGGAACGTGAAGATCAGCGTCGCGAGCATCGGCACCGCCGTGAAGGCGAGGAAGCCGATGATCCAGGGCGACACGAACAGGAAGCCCTGGCGCGCCTCGCGGCGCGCCAGGGGGGTCAGCCGGGTGCGAGGCAGCCGCCAGCTTCGGGGTGAGGCCAGGCGGCTCGTCGCAACGGTCGGCAGCTGCTCCATCGGTTCAGCGAGTCAGTGTGGCAACCCCGAGTCGGATCAGCCCGCGTCCCACGCGGCCTGCACCTCCGCTCGCAGCTTCTCGAACTCCTGGTCCATGTCGAGCCCGGAGGTCGTGAACCACTTGCTTCGATAGGTCTCGAGGATGTCGAGGGTCTTGTTGTACTTCGGCATCGGCGCCTCGAAGTTCGGGATGTCGGCGTACTTGATCGCCGCCTTCGCGACGCTCCAGTCGACGTCGGTCGGGAAGCCCTCGGTCTTGGCAACCGATTGGAAGAAGGCATCCTGGTCCGCGGTGCGGGCCGGGACGCCGCCGTACAGCGGGAGCAGCGACGAGGACTGGTCCTGGAGCAGGAACACCATCGCGGCGAACGCTGCGTCCTGGTTCTTGCTGTTCTTGAGCACGCCGAACGTGTCCGCGTTGAGCGGCGCGGTGATCTTGCCGTTGAACGACGGGATCGCGGCGAGATCCCAGTCCTTGCCGGCGCCCACGACGCCGTAGGTGGTCCACAGGAAGTTCTCGGCCATCGCCACCTTGCCCGAGAAGAAGCCCTGGTCGACCTGGCGCGCCGTGAACTGGGCGTCGGTCATGATGAAGTGGTCCTTCCAGACGCCGTCGTACACGAACTTCCAGGCCGCCTTCCAGGCGTCCGGGATCACGACGGTCTTGCCGTCGCCGCTGTCGAGGCTTCCGGGGCCCCAGAAGGCGCCCATGCCCTGGAGCACGTCACGCTGCGGCTCGAAGCCCCACTGGTCGATCCTGCTCGGGTCGAAGCCCGGCTCGGTGGCGTCCTTGCCGGCCTTGTCGACCGTCAGCTTCATCGCGATCTCGCGGAGGGTGTCGTAGCTCCAGTCGACCTCGGTGCCATCGGTCTTCTTGTACTTGGCCCCGAACTCGTGCGGCGGCTCGGCGATGCCCGCCTCGTCGAAGAAGTCGCGCTTGTACCAGAGCATCGAGGGATACAGGTCGAACGGCACGCCGATCTGGGCGCCGTCCTGCTTGAAGAAGGCGACCGTGGCCGGGTCGTAGACGCTCATGTCGTAGGCCGCGCTCGTCAGGTTCGCCGACAGGTCGGTCCACTGGCCCTTGAATGCCGCCAGCCCGGCGATGCCGACCGGCCCGACGATGTCCGGCGGGTTCGGCCCGATCTGCGTCGACAGTGTGTCGACCGCGGCGTCGTACGTCGTCACCTCCAGCTTGAGGCTGCTGCCCGGGTACTTCGTCGCGAACGCGGCCGCCGCGGCCTTCTCCGTCGGCTGCTGCGCCGCGTCCTCACCAGTCCCGAGGCAGCAGAACCAGCGCAGCTGCGCCGGTTCGAATGCGGGGATGTGGAAGGTCTGCACGGCAACCGGCGGCAGCGTGGCCGGGTTGAACGTGTTCCGCGCCGTCGGTGCCACGGACGGCTGGCCCGACGAGCATGCCGCGGCGACGAACAGCGCGGCAGCCATCAGGGCGAGAACTCGCGGGGGTCTGGTTCGCACGGGCTCCTCCTTCTCTCGATCTAGCCGGCGAGTGCCGGCAGCTCCTCCCGGGCCCGGCTGGCGCCGGACCGGACGTGGATCCGCTCGACGTAGTAGCGAGTGCGGTCGCCGCGGACGTAGGTCCGGCCGAACTCGACCGGGATGTCGCCGCGGGTGAACGCGATGCCCTCGACGAGGAGGGCGAGGCTGCGGGGCGCGCTGCCCAGCAGCCGTGCCTCCCGGGCGGGCAGGAGCACCGGCTCGAGCGCCTCGCGGGCGCGCAGGACCGGCGTCTGGTAGCGCTCCGTGAGGATGTCGTACAGCGAGTTGTGCTCGAGATCGGACGCGAGCAGTCCGGGGAACCGCTCCGCCGGCAGGTGGACCATCTCGAGCAGCAGCGGCTCGCCGCCGGCGACGCGAAGCCGCTCGAGGTACAGGGTGGGGGAGCCGGGCTCCAGCTGGAGCGCTGCGGCGACGGTCTCGCCGGCGGCCTCCGGGCGCGCCGCGAGCAGCCGGGTCTCGGGGTCCAGGCCCCGGCGCTGCATCTCCTCGGAGAAGCTCATCGCCTCGCCGATGTCGCGGTCCAGCCGGGGCGCGAGCACGAACGTGCCCCGACCCTGGTGGCGCCCGAGCCGGCCCTCCCGCGCGAGCTCGTCGAGGGCGCGGCGGATGGTGATGAGGCTGCATCCGTAGAGGCGCGCCAGCTCGCGCTCGGGCGGCAATCGCTCGCCCACCGCGAGCTCACCCGCGTCGAGGGAGGCCTTGAGGTCCGCGTACACCTGGTGGTGCAACGGGACCGGACCGACCTCCAGCCGGAAGCGCGCCACAGGCCGCTGGATCCTCCTCGACCGTGTCGGGCGTCACCCGAAGTAGCTACTTGTGCCTGGCTCGCGAGAGTTGATAACGTTATAAGCAATCGCGCGAAGCGGTGTCAAGGATTTTCCGAGGGCGCGGGGCCACCCGCGGCAGGGACGGAGGAGCGGATGGGCCTGAAGCTGGCGGTTGTCGGCGGCGGCAGCACCTATACGCCCGAGCTCATCGAGGGCATTGCCCGCCGGGCGGAGCGCCTCGAGGTCGACGAGCTCGTCCTGCTCGACATCGACGCCGAGCGCCTCGAGATCGTCGGCGGCCTCGCCGCACGCATGCTCAAGCGGCTGGAATGGCCCGGCAGGCTCACGCTCACCGGCGACACGGACGCGGCAATCGATGGCGCGAGCTTCGTGCTCATCCAGCTGCGCGTCGGCGGACAGGCGGCGCGGCTGGTCGACGAGACGCTCCCGCCGCAGTTCGGCACGATCGGCCAGGAGACCACCGGCGCGGGCGGCTTCGCCAAGGCCCTGCGGACGGTGCCCATCGTCCTCGACCTTGCCGAGCGGGTGGGGAAGCGGGCGGCACCGGGGGCCTGGATCGTGGACTTCACGAACCCCGTCGGGATCGTCAGCCAGGCCCTGCTCGACGAGGGTCACCGCGCGATCGGGCTGTGCAACGTCGCCATCGGCTTCCAGCGCGAGTTCGCCAAGCGCTACGGCGTCGAGCCGGAGCGGGTCGAGCTGGGCCACGTCGGCCTCAACCACCTGTCGTGGGAGCGCTCGGTCCTCGTCGACGGCGTCGATCGGCTGCCCGAGATCATCGCCGGCGAGGGCGCCGCGGAGATTGCCGAATGGGTCGGCTCGCC
>DATJGH010000192.1:0-2828 GCA_035495215.1 Patescibacteria group bacterium | reverse complement strand
GAAGGGCAGCTGCATGTGCGTGTGCACGTCGATGCCGCCCGGGATCACGTACTTGCCGGTTGCGTCGATCGTCTCGTCCGCGGTGGCGTTGGCCATCTGCGCGAGGCCGGCGCCGATCCCCGCGATCTTCTCGCCGTCGACGAGGATGTCGGCCGCGTACGAACCGTCAGCGGTGACGACGGTCCCGTTCGAGATGAGGGTCCGCATCGCTCCTCCTTCGATGATGACGAGATCGTAGCGAGCCAGGCCGAAGGCCGGGCCGGCCAGGCGGCAGGCAGAGGCCGCCGATCAGCCGATCGCCGCCGAGAGCAGGGCGACCGAGTGGCTCCGGGTCGAGCCGCCCCGTGCGGCCCCTGCGAGCTGGAGCGCGCGCACCGCGGCGACCGCACGCAACCGCTCGGACAAGCCCGCGTCGGTCGCCCCGTACCCGCGTCGGAATGACCGGGCGAGCCGCGACGCCTCGACCGGGTGATGGAACCTGACGACCAGCTCCCACCAGCCGAGGTCGACCTCAGGGTGCCGGAGCGCGAGGCCCGTGACGTCCAGGAGGACTTCGATCCTGCCCCGGTGCATGAGGATGTTCGCCGGCACGAAGTCGCCGTGCGTCGGACGGGCTGACCAGCCCCGGCGGCAGATCGCGTCAATGGAGGCCAGGATCGAGGCCCGTCGATCCCGGACGTCGCCCTCCTCCGCGACGAGCTTCTCGAGCCAGTCCGCAGCCGCGCGTCGGAGCGCCCCGGGCGAGCGCCACGCCGGGTCTGCCGTCACCGCGCCAGCGGGCATCTCCTGAAGAGTCCGCGCCAGCCGTCCCATCTGCCGTGCCATTCGCGTGCCGTCGGGGCCACCGAGGAGCAGCGGCCCTGGCGTGCCCGGCGCGCGGTGCCAGGCGACGAACCGGCCGCGTGCCGGGCCGAGCGGGACGGGTCCCGGGACGGATGCGCTGGCGAGGGCTCGGGCGTTCCGGACGGTCCGTCGCGCGGAGCCGAGATCCGAGAGCCGCTGGATCACCACAGCGCAGTCCGAGCCGAGTCGGGCATACCGCGTCGGCGTGGAGCTGCCCCAGGGCGGTCGAGCTCGGGAGGTCGAAGGCGTCACGCTCGGCGTACAGGATGGCCACAGTCGGGTCGGTCCGCTGCGCTCTGGGAGAATGCAGGCACCGTGGCAGATCCACTCGCTGAATCGCCGCTTCCCGCCGGCGTGATTGCCGCCGGCCGCGAGCTCGTGCCGATCTCGCCGGCGCTCGGGACGGCTGCCTGGTACGGCGACATCGACCTCCAGCTGGAGCTGCCACGTGCGTGGGATGTCGTCGTCCACTGGCCCGCGACGCCGGCGCCGCTGCGCGACAGCGACCTGGAGGCGTGCCTCGCGCAGCCGATCGGCCAGCCTCGTCTCGGGGAGCTCGCCAAGGGACGACGGGACGCCTGCATCATCGTCGATGACCTGACCCGGCCAACGCCGGCCGCGGCGATCCTGCGACATGTCACCGCCGAGCTCGCCGCCGCGGGCCTCGAGGATTCGGCGATCTCGATCGTCATCGGCTCGGGGACGCACGGGCCGGCGAAGCTCGGCATCGACGCGAAGATCGGCGCCGAAGCCGCGGCCCGCTTCCGGGTGATCCAGCACGACGACCGGCGCCATTGCGTTCGCGTGGGGACCACCTCGTTCGGCTCACCAGTCGAGGCCAACCGCGCCGTCGTGGAGGCCGACCTGGTCGTGGGCATCGGCGGGATCTATCCCCAGCACACCGTCGGGTTCGGTGGCGGCGCCAAGATCGTGCTGGGGGTTCTCGGCCGCCACTCGATCGAGCGGTTGCACTACCGGCACCCGAGCGTCGAAGGGCGCCTGGACGTGCAGAGCGACTTCCGGCGGGACGTCGCCGAGATGGCTCGCCGGCTCGGCCTCATGATCTCGATCAACGCCCTGGTCGACGCACGACGGAGGCTCGTCTGGGTCGGGGCCGGCGACCCCGAGCAATGCTTCTCGGCCGGCCGGCAGCTGGCCGCGACATGGTTTGCGGCGCCGCCGCCCGGCGACGCCGACGTCGTCATCGCGAACGCCTACCCGATGGACCTGTCGGCGACGTTCGTCCGGAGCAAGGGCGTCGTGCCGCTCACCTGGGCGGCCCCGCACGCGAGCCGCATCCTGATCGGCGCGGCAAGCGAAGGGCTCGGCCACCACGGCCTCTTCCCGCTCGAAAGCGATCGCACGCAGCGGTTGCGACACGCGCTTCGTCGGGTGCGCAACACACGGCGCGAGGAGCTGCCCGGGCTGGTTGGGCGCCGAGTCGCGAGCGTCGCCCGTCGGACGATGTCCCGGCGCCCCGCCCCGACGGGCGTCGACCGCGGGCCGATCCTGTTCCATCCGACGAGGCCACGCCACGACCTCCCGGCCACCCTCGGGGGCATGCGGGTCGTGCCGGAATGGCGGGACGTTGTCGCGCTGGTCGAGGAGCGCCAGCGGCCGGTCGGCGAGAGCCGCTCGGCGGGGGCCGCCCTACGTGCCGTCGTGTATCCGTGCAGCTCGCTCCAGGTGCTCGCCGAGGTCGTCCGCAGCGAAGCCGGCTAGCCGATCGCGAGGCTCAGGTGGAACCCGAGCGTGGCCGCGAGGCCGAGCTGGATGGCCCAGGCAATGCCCGCGCCGCCGAGGGCGACGAGCGAGGCAAGGAATGCCGTCGTCGATACGAAGCGGTGGTAGTAGCGACGGCGCTTGGCGGCAGGGCCTTCGAGGTCCCACCAGGGATCGCGACGGCGAAGGGTCAGGGTCGGCATGGCACGCCTCGGCTGCGACTGACCACGAGGTCGATGTATGGGAACGACCCCAGTGTCGGA
>DATJGH010000191.1:0-2011 GCA_035495215.1 Patescibacteria group bacterium | reverse complement strand
CGAGCGGCACTCGCGGGGAGGGCGGGATCGGGGCGTGAAAGCCGGACGGCAGCTGGCCCTGGCTCGCGAGCCGGCGGATCACGAATCCGTAGTAGTCCTCGACCTTCGCCGTCACACGCTCCCAGCTGTACTCCTGGGCGCGCTCGAGGCCGGAGCGGCCCATCGCCTCGCGCAGCTCGTCGTCGCGCAGGAGCGTCGCGAGCGCGCCGGCGATCGCCTTGGGCTTGCCGGGCGGCACGAGGAGGGCCTCGCGGCCGCGGCGGACGACGCCCTTGTAGCCGTGGATGTCGCTGCACACGATGGCCGTGCCGGCGGCCATCGCCTCGAGGAGCACGATCCCGAACGATTCGCGGCCCGTGGCCGGCGAGCAGTACACATCGGCGGTCTTGAACAGGGCGTCGCGCTCGTCGTCGCTGACGCGGCCCAGGAACTCGACGCCGCCGAGCTTGCGCGTCGCGAGGTAGCGGCGCATCTCCTTGTCCTGGGGTCCGCCGCCGGCGACGAGGAGGCGGCACTCGCAGCCCGTCTTGCGCAGGATCCGGTACGCCTTCAGGAGGTCGAGCAGGCCCTTCCGCGGCTCGAACCTGCCGACGAACAGGATGTTCCTCGTGCCGTCCTGCCAGCGAGCGATGGGCACCGCCCGGGCCAGGCGCGCCGTGTCGACCCCGTTGGGGATGACCTTGTAGTCGCCCGGGAAGAAGCGCTCGACGAAGTGCCGCGAGACCGCGGACACGGCAATCCGGCCATGGATCCGCCCGACCGACGGCCGCATCAGCCGCGAGCCGATCTGGTACGCCGGCGAGAAGCCGCCGAAGGCGTGGAAGGTCGCCACGTTGACGCTGTTCGACAGCCCGAGCACGACGAGCGACAGGAAGGGCACGAACGGCTCGTGGAAGTGGAGCAGGTCGAACTGCTCGCGGTCGAGCACCTTGTGCACCTGCGACAGGAAGCGCGGTGACACGGTGATCGTCCCCACCGACCCGTTGGCGGGCATCGAGAAGCCCCGCCCGATCCGGATGACGTCGCCCTCCGAGGCGCGCTGCCAGCCATGGCTGCTGCTGATGATCCGGACATCGTGACCGCGCAGGCGCAGGTTCTCGTACAGGTAGCGCACGTGCTGGTTGACCCCGCCCGGCAGCGGGTAGATGTAGGGCGTGACCAGCCCGATCTTCACGAGGCCGCCTCGCGCCGATCATGGGCGACCGCGCGGCCGGGATCGAGCTCGCGCGGATAGCCGAGGTCGCGGCCGCTGCCATCGCGACGGAGGCGACCGCCGAGGCTGGCCTTCGCGTCGCGCGAGTACTTCCGCAGCTGCTGCCCGAACGTGCCCAGCTGCGCCCCGGTCGGGTGGAACGTGCCGTGGTGATGCGTGGTGCCGGCGGCGATCGCCGCGCGGAGCGCGGCGCCGTCATGGCCCTCGAAGGTCGTGTAGCCGACCCCGATGGCCTCGAGCGAGTGCGCGTCGGAGTTGCCGACGCGGGCCAGACCGTGCTCCTCGGCGAAGCGGACCACGCGCCCGTGCCACGGCCGCCCGAGCGTCGTCGGGTTGAACGCCTCGAGCGCGTCCGGCCGGTAGCGCGGCTCGTCGGCGAGCAGGCGCCGCAGCACGAAGCCCTGGGCGCACAGCGGGTAGGGCACGAGCGGATGCGCCGGGATCGCGACGCCGCCCTGGTCGTGGATGGCGGCGATGGTCGAGCGCAGCGAGCGGAACGGCTTGATCGGCCCCTCGATCCACAGCGCGAGCAAGTGGCCGCCGAGCGTCGTCACCTCCTCGCCGACGACGACCTCGACGCGCAGGCCGCGCTCGCGCGCGATCGCTCGCCCGGCCAGGGCCGCGTCGATCCGTTCGTGATCGGTGATGGCGATGACGTCGAGCTCGGTGTGCTGCTCGACGTGGTCGAGGATGTCGACGACGCCGGCCGTGCCGTCGGAGGCCAGCGTATGGATGTGCAGGTCGGCCCGGCCGAGGCGCTGGGTCATCGCGCGCCCTCGCGGCTGAGGCGCTCGGGCG
>DATJGH010000190.1:0-19680 GCA_035495215.1 Patescibacteria group bacterium | reverse complement strand
CGTGGCCGCGGCCCATCTCGAGGACCAGGTGCTGCCCAAGCGTTGCGGGCACATCGGCGGGAAGGCGCTCGTCCCGGCGCAGGAGATGATCGGCAAGCTGCGGATGATGCGGGCGGTGGCCGACGACCTCGGACGCGAGGATTTCACCGTGATCGCTCGAACCGACGGGCTGTCGGCGATCGACGCGCCCGAGCAGGCACGCGGCCTCGACCTTGCGATCGACCGTGCCTGCCGCTATCTCGAGACCGGGATCCCCGACCTCGTCTGGTGCGAGTTCCCGACCTCGGACCGCGGTCCCGTCGAGACCTTCGCGGGCGAGGTCCGCAAGCGCTTCCCGGAGGCGAGCTTCGCGTTCAACTGGTCGTCGTCGTTCAAGTGGTACCTCGACCCTGACCCGCTGACCTTCGCCCAGCTGGGCGACCTCGGGTTCAAGTTCATCTTCATCACGCTCGGCGGCCAGCACGCCGCCGGGCACGGCCTGTCCACCCTGCTCGCGGCCATGGCCGAGCGGGAGGAGCAGGGCTACATCGAGCTGCAGCGGCGCGAGTTCGAGCCGGGCACCGACTTCCCGACACGGTCGCACCACGAGTTCAGCGGCGTGCCCTACCACCACGAGCTGGGCAAGGCATACGACGCCGCCCGGCTCGGCCGGGAGTTCGTCGAGGCGCTCCCCGAGGAGAAGGTGGTCTAGGGCGACAGCTGACGGAGCGGGCAGCGAGGCGCCGCACCCGGGATCCCCTGGCGGTCCGCCCTGCGCCATCGCCCGGTGGCCGCCGCGTCGTTGACTGTGAGGCACGAAATCCTGCCGATCCTGTCGCGCCGGCGGGCAGGTGGGTCTCGACGGGCCCATTCGTTGACTGTGCGGCACGAAACTCTCCCGGAACCGCCGGTTCGGCCGATTTCAGGCCCGATCCGCTGACCGTCAGGCACGATCCGCTGCGCAGCAGCACGATCCAGGGCTGTGCCCGCCGGCTTTCGGCAGATCTGTTGACTCTCAGGCAACGGTCGCGCGCGAGGCCACCGGGTTGCGGCGGCTGTTGCGATCAGCTCTTCTTCTTGCCCTTGCTGGCCATCTTCTCGAGCTCCGACTCGCTCATGCCCGTGCGCGTCTTCTTGCCTTCGCGCTTGCGCTCCAGCTCGGCGCCCATGAACCTGCGCTGCTTCTCGGTCCTGGCTGGCATGCAGCACCTCCTTTTCGGGCGACCCTAGGCCCGCCGACATCGCGCGCGCCTCGCCAGAAGCGGCGCCTGGATTTCGGGTCCAGATCGACCCCTACCATGCCCGGGTGATCCTCGGCGCCCTCACCGGGACCTTCCTGAACGCGGCCGCGGTCGCCGTGGGAGCGACCATCGGGCTCGTCGCCGGCTCTCGCGTGTCCGAACGATTGCGCGACAGCCTGACCACCGGCCTCGGCCTGTTCACCCTCGTCCTCGCAGCTTCGATGGGGCTCCGCGTCTTCACCGACCCGACCGCCCGGACGCAGGATTCGCTGGCGGTCCTTGGCGGCATCCTGATCGGCGTCGCGATCGGCGAGTGGCTCCGGCTCCACGACCGGCTGGAGGACCTCGGCGCCTGGTTCCAGCGCCGCCTCGCAACGGGCGATCGGCCGTCCCGTGTCGCCGAGGCGTTCGTGACCACGAGCATCGTCTACTGCGTCGGTCCGCTGACGATCCTCGGCAGCCTCGACAACGGGTTGCGCGGCGACATCACGCTGCTCGCCACGAAGTCGCTCCTCGACGGCGTCGGCAGCATCGCCTTCGCCGCGGCGATGGGCGCCGGCGTGTACCTCTCGATCCTGACGATCCTCGTGGTCCAGGGCGGGATCGCGCTCGGCGCGTTCCTGCTGTCCGGGGTGTTCGACCCGGCGACGATCCTGGTCCTGAGCTCCGTCGCCGGGATCACGCTGCTGGGAGTCGGCCTTCGCCTGCTCGAGCTGAAGCAGGTTCGACTCGCGAACTTCCTGCCCGGCCTGGTCGTCGCCCCGATCCTGATCCGGCTGTTCGATGCCGTCCGCTCGGCGTTCCCCTGACCGCTTCGGTACCGTGACAGCGTGAAGCTGCCCTTCGACCCGCCGATCGAGCCGATGCTCGCCAAGCCCGCCGACGCGCTGCCCGAGGGCGACGGCTGGCTGTTCGAGCCGAAGTGGGATGGCTTCCGGGCAATCGTCTTTCGCGACGGCGACGAGACCTACATCCAGTCGCGGGACCTGAAGCCGCTGAACCGGTATTTCCCGGAGCTCGAGGCACCGATCAAGGCCTCGCTGCCGCAGCGCTCAGTCCTCGACGGCGAGGTCGTCATCGCCGGCGACGGCGGGCTCCAGTTCGAGGCGCTCCTGCTGCGCATCCACCCGGCCGAGTCCCGGGTCCGCATGCTCGCCGAGCAGTCGCCCGCATCGTTCGTCGCGTGGGACCTGCTCGCGCTCGACGACGTCGACCTCCGAGCGACGCCACAGGGGGAACGGCGAGCCCTGCTCGAGCGGGAGCTCGCGGGCGAGCTCGACCCGTCCGTGCACCTGACGCCCGCGACGACCGACCGCGCGCTCGCGGTCGACTGGTTCGACCGGTTCGAGGGCGCGGGCCTCGACGGCGTCATCGCGAAGCGACTCGATGGGACGTACCTGCCGGGCAAGCGGGCGATGATCAAGGTCAAGCACCAGCGAACGGCGGATTGCGCGGTGGCCGGCTTCCGCTGGCACAAGAACGGGCAGGGCACGCACGTCGGCTCGCTGCTGCTCGGGCTGTTCGACGACGCCGGGAAGCTGCACCACGTGGGCGTGACCTCCTCGTTCACGTGGGATCGCCGAGCCGCGCTCGCGAAGGAGCTGGAGCCGCTCCGGAAGGACGCGCTCGCCGCGCATCCCTGGCGCGAGTGGGCGGAATGGGCGGAGCTCGGGGCGGCGGACGCCTCCGGCCAGCGCCTGCCCGGCGCGACCTCGCGCTGGAACCGTGGCAAGGACCTGTCGTGGGAGCCGCTGCGCATCGAGCGCGTCGCGGAGGTGGCCTACGACCATCTGCAGGGCGACCGCTTCCGGCACGCGACGACGTTCCAGCGCTGGCGGCCGGACAAGCAGCCGGCCGACTGCCGCTACGACCAGCTCGAGGAGACCGCGGCGTTCGAGCTCGAGCAGATCTTCGGCGCCTGAGTCGTCCATCGGTGATCTGCCGAGGCGGCTTGCGGTGAAGTTCGCCGACGCGGACCTCGTGGCGCCGAACCCGGCTGCCGGTGCCGAGCGCCGATTGCGTCCTCGCGCACATGTCGGCGCCATCGATTTGTCGCGTGACGCATTTTCGCCGCGGGGTCGCAGGAGGCCTGCCGCGCGGCTAGGCTGTGCGTGCCTCGCCCCGCATGTGGACCGGAGGGAGCCAGATGACCGAGGAACGTCCGACCGAGGGGACGCCAGCGTCGGAGGGGATGCCCCCAAGCCCGATGCCGGACGCGCCGCCGCCAGCTGCCGCGCCACCGGCGTACACGCCGCCGACCTACACGCCGCCCCCGGTGCCCCCGCCGGCGGCCCAGCCGACCGTCGCCTGGGCGCCGCCACCCGCGGCCACCGCCGCGGTCGGGCAGCGGACCACGCTGTCGCTTGCCGCGGGCATCCTGCTCGTGGTCCTCGGCGTCCTCGGCGCGCTCTTCAGCCTCGTCGTCCTGACGATCGGGCGCGGTGTGATCCAGGGGTTCGATTTCAGTGGCATCCCCGGCGCCGAAGGCTTCAATGACCCGAACGCCCTCGTCTCCGGCGTGATCACGTTCCTCGGGATCTTCGTGCTCGCCTGCAGCACCTTCTACATCATCGGCGGCGTCGGGATCATGCGCTCGAGGAACTGGGGTCGCGTGATCGGCATCATCATCGGCATCCTCGCCGGCCTGCTGTGGCTCGGGAGCCTGGCCAATGGCAGCCGGGGCGACGTCTCGTTCGCGCTCGTCCTGCTCGCGATCCACGCCTACATCGCGATCGCCCTGCTGTTCTTCTGGCGGAGCCGGGCGCCCGCCTGAGCTGACGCCGCTTCAGTCGCCGCGGCGTCGCCTCGGCGCCCGCTCCCGCTGCCCGGAGCGGTCCGGCCAGGCATATTCGGCCCACGGGTCGTAGTCGACCTCGAGCGGCTCCTGGGGTGGGCGTTCCGCCTCGGGCACGTGCGTGAGATTCACCCGGACCCGGTACCAGAGCGAGGAGCGGCCGCGCATGCCGTCGACGAGCACGTCGGGCTCCTCGAGGGCCGCGGCGGCCTCAGGGTGTTTCGCCTTCCAGCGCTCGAGCCCCTCGAGCGCCTCGACCTTCGTCTTCGCCCGCGCGATCTCGATGACCGGGACGTTCGAACGGCGCCGCCCGGTTGGCGTCGGCTTCGACGGAATGGGCGTCCCCGCCGCCTTCGCCGCTGCGCGTCGCTCGGCCTCGGCCTCGAACCGGCGCTCCAGCGCCGCCCGGTTCTTCTCGCGCTCGGCCTCGGCCTCTGGGGTGTCATAGTCCTCGGTCGCGCGGCGCTGGCGCGATGGCTGGACGCGCGGCGGCTCGCCCTCCTGCTTGCGGTAGTTCGGCGGCCACGGGGCGTCGCCCTGGCCCTCGGCCTCGTGCCGGCGCGACAGCTCGAGCAGCGCGTCGAGCGAGCCGACCGCCGCGTCGATGCCGGCACCGGGATCGCCCAGCTTCGCGAAGCGCTCCGGGACGGTCGCGATGGTGAAGGCCTCGGCCGCGCACGTCGGGACCTCGTCCCAGGCAAGCGGCGTCGAGACGCGGGCATCGGGCAGCGGCCGCACCGAGTAGGCCGAGGCGACCGTGCGGTCCTTCGCGTTCTGGTTGTAGTCGAGGAACACCCCGTGGCGCTCCTCCTTCCACCACTTGCTCGTCGCGATGTCCGGAGCCCGGCGCTCGACGTCGCGCGCGATCGCGAGCGCAGCCCGGCGGACCTCCGGATATGTCCATCGACGCTCGATTCGGACGTTGACGTGGATGCCGCGCGAGCCCGAGGTCTTCGGCCAGCCCACGAGGCCCACCGACTCCAGGGATTCCTTCGTGACCATGGCCACATCGCGGATCTGCGACCAGCCCACGCCCGGCACCGGATCGAGGTCGACCCGCAGCTCGTCGGGGTGGTCGAGGTCGTCGGCCCGCACCGGGTGCGGGTTGAGGTCGATGCAGCCGAGGTTGACGATCCAGGCGAGCCCCGCGGCGTCGTCGACGACGATCTCGTCGGCGGTCCGGCCCGACGGGAAGGACAGCGTGACCGCGCGCAGCCACTCGGGCCGGTTCTCTGGCGCGCGCTTCTGGAAGAACGCCTCGCCCGCCGCGCCGTTGACGAAACGCTTCAGGGCCATCGGCCGCCCGCCGGCGCCGGCGAGTGCCCCGGGTGCCACGGCGAGGTAGAACCGGACGAGATCGAGCTTGGTCGCGCCGATGGCCTCGAAGAAGACCTTGCCCGGATTGGTGATCACCACCTCGCGATCCCCGATGCGGAGGACCTCCTGCTCCTTCGGCATGCGGCGATGCTACCTTGGCCGGCCCATGCCGCCCGACGCCGACATCGATGCCGACATCGAGGCCCAGCGCGCCGCGCTGGTGCCCAGGGAATTCGACAGCCACACGCTGATCCTGCTCAGGTGGGCCGACGACCAGCCCGACCTGTCCGAGGACGCCCTCGACCGGCTGCAGGTCGAGCATCTCCGCTATCTGAAGGAGCGGATGGACGAAGGCGTCCTGCTGGCGAACGGGCCGCTCCGCGACCAGACGGCGCCGCGCTTTCGGGGCATCTCCATCTACGCGCTGCCCCTGGACGAGGCGCTGGCGATCGCCAACCAGGATCCGATGGTTCGCGCCGGCTGGTTCGCGATCGAGGGCGCCCGCTGGACCCTGGCCAGGGGCAGCGCCTGGTTCGGCCGCCCGGCTGTCGATTCCGTGGCGGATCGTTCGTCGTCTCGATGACCGCGGCCAGACGCGCCGCCCGTGCTGGAGGAGCCCCCGAATGCGCTACCTGGTGCTGATCTACGACGAGCAGACCGCGAACCCGTCCCCCGAGCCGCCCGACCCCGCCGTCTGGGGCCCGGTGATGGAGGAGTACAACGCCTACTCCAGGATGCTTCGCGAGACCGGCGTGTACGTCGCCGGGGAAGCGCTGCAGCCCGTGACGACCGCGACCACGATCCGGGTGCGCGACGGGAAGACGATGACGACCGATGGGCCGTTCGCGGAGACGAAGGAGGCCCTCGGCGGCTTCTACCTCATCGAGGCGAAGGACCTCGACGAGGCGCTCGAGCTGGGCGGGAAGTGCCCGGGCGCGAAGTGGGGCTCGATCGAGGTGCGGCCGATCGTCGACTTCGAGGCGCCGGACGTCCTCAACCAGTTCGGCTGAGGGCGCACACGGACGACCTGCCCGACGCCCACGACGTCGTCGAGCGCCTGTTCCGCGAGGAAGCGGGCCGGGCGGTCGCGACGCTGATCCGGGTCCTCGGCGACTTCGATCTCGCCGAGGAGGCGGTCCAGGACGCGTTTGCCCGGGCGCTCGAGACCTGGCCCGGGCAGGGCGTGCCGCGCAACCCCGGCGCGTGGATCACGACGACCGCGCGAAATGCCGCGATCGATCGGGTCCGCCGGGCGAAACGGCTGGTCGAGAAGACGGACCAGCTGCGGCGCGACGCAGCGGCGGACGCCGAGGGCGAATCCTGGCCACGGGAGGTGACCGATACGGACGGCATCGACGATCGGCTGCGGCTCATGTTCACGTGCTGCCACCCGGCGCTCGCGCCGGAGGCGCAGGTCGCGCTGACCCTGCGGACCCTGGGTGGACTTGCGACCCCGGAGATCGCGCGGGCCTTCCTGCTGCCCGAGCCGACGCTGGCGCAGCGACTGGTTCGGGCCAAGCGCAAGATCCGCGACGCCCGGATCCCGTACCGCGTGCCCCCGGAGCAGGATCTGCCCGAACGCCTCGACGCGGTCCTCCGCGTCCTGTACCTCATCTTCAACGAGGGCTACAGCGCGACGGCCGGCGACACGCTGGCGCGGCGCGAGCTGTCCGGGGAGGCGATCCGGCTGGCCCGCATCCTGGCCGAGCTCATGCCCGCCGAGCCGGAGGCGCTCGGCCTGCTCGCGCTCATGCTCCTGCACGACGCCAGGCGGGAGGCACGAACCGGGCCCAGCGGCGAGCTCGTGCTGCTCGAGGACCAGGACCGGGCGCTGTGGGACCGGGTCGAGATCGCCGAGGGCCAGGCGGTGCTCGATCGGGCGCTGCTGCTGAGCCGTGCCGGCCCATACCAGGTGCAGGCGGCCATCGCGGCCCTCCACGACTCGGCGGGCCGACCGGAAGCGACCGACTGGCGCCAGATCGCCGCGCTGTACGCGCGGCTCGCGGCATTGGCGCCATCGCCGGTGGTGGAGCTCAATCGAGCCGTCGCGGTCGCGATGGCCGAAGGCTTCGACGTCGGCCTCCGCAGGCTCGATGCGCTCGCGGGCGACGAGCAGCTCGCCGGCTACCCGTACTACCACGCTGCCCGCGCCGATCTCCTCCGGCGGCTCGGCCGCCCGGGCGAAGCGGTCGCGGCCTATCGAGCGGCCCTCGCGCTTACCTCGAACGAGGTCGAGCGAAGCTTTCTCGGCGGGCGGATCACCGAGCTCGGCGGCGCCCGCCCGAACTGACGTTCGCGCTCGCCGGCAGCCACGCGCTCGCCGGCGCCATCCCGACCCCCGCGCGCGAGGCGATTGCAACGAGCGAGTCCGCGCCGCGAACATGGCCGTGGGTACCCGCGCCGCACCATCCGCTCGCGCCCACGGGGGGCGGGAGGTTTGATGCGCAGAGAATCGTTGAGCTGGGCGGCCCGCGGGGTCGGCCTGGCGGTCGGCGTCGGGCTCGTCCTGATCGCCGCGGCCCTGTTCGTGGCGGCTCGGGATGTGGTGCTCCTCGTCTTCCTCGCCGTCCTGCTCGGTGCCGCGCTGGAGCCGCTCGTCGCCTCGATCCGCGGCTGGACGGGGATCGGCCGAGGGTTCGCGATCCTGATCGTGTACGCCGTGTTCCTCGCCGCGGTCGTCGGCGTCGCGGTGTTCATCGTGCCGGCCGCGATCGTCCAGCTCGGTGCGGCCCTGGGGAAGCTGCCGGCCTTCCTGGAGCAGGTCCGGTCGTGGGGCGCCAACCTGCGTCCGGGCGCGCTGGGCGACGGCATCAGCTCGCTGATCGATGCGGTCGAGGCGCCGTTCGCGACGACGGCGCCGCCGGATCCGAGGAGCGTCGTGAACGCGTCGATCGTCGTCGGGCAGGTGGGTGCCGCGCTGATCACGCTGCTGTTCCTGGTCTTCTTCTGGCTGACCGAGCGGCCCCGGCTCCAGCGCTATGCGCTCGCGTTCATGCCGGCGGCCCGCCGATCGGGGATCCGCGACGCCTGGAACGAGGTCGAGGCGCGGCTCGGCCTGTGGGCACGCGGGCAGCTCGTCCTGATGACGACGATCGGCATCGCCACCGGCATCGCGTACAGCCTCCTCGGCCTGCCTGGCGCGCTGCTCCTCGGCCTGATCGCCGCGCTCATGGAGATCATCCCGATCGTCGGCCCGCTGCTCGGGGCGATCCCGGCCCTGCTCATTGCGACCACGATCTCGCCGCAGACGGTCGCCCTGACGCTGGGGATCTACCTGCTCCTGCAGCTGATCGAGGGCAACGTGCTGGTCCCGCTCATCATGCGCAACACCGTCGGCCTGTCACCGTTCCTCGTCCTCGTCAGCCTGCTCGTCGGAGGCACCGTCGGCGGCCCGCTCGGGGCGATCGTGTCGGTGCCGGTCGTCGCCGGGATCACGGTCGTGCTCGAGCGACTCCAGGATCGCAAGACGCCGGTGCCCATCGATCCGGCCGGCGCCGAGACGCCTGACGAGGAGGCGCGCGAGGCACTCGCGGAGCCGCCCGCGTCGCCCGCCCCGAAACGGCGACGCCGCTCGGGCTCCGAGGTCAGCCGCGCGTGAGGCCCTTCGGCGCCTCGCGCATCAGCCCGATGTTGTTCCCGTCGGGGTCGTTGACGAAGGCCAGCCACAGGTCGTAGTCGTCCGTCCCGAAGACGATCTCCGGGCGCTCCCGCACCTTTGCGCCGCGGGACTCCAGGAGCTCGAGGGTCCTGGTGACGTCGGCGACGCGGAAGTACAGCGTCGCCGCGCCGTCGTAGCCGGGCTCGGTCGGCCTGGCGAGGTAGAGCCGGACGCCGTGGGCGTCGAAGAACGCGTTGCCCGGGAAGCGGAACAGCAGCGGCAGCTCCAGCACCCCCTCGTAGAACGCGACCGCCCGATCGAGGTCGCTGATGGGGACCAGGATCTGCATGACCGGCCCGAGCAGGGGATCGCGCTGGGTCATCGGTGTCCGCGGCTAGACCGCAAGCGCCCGGATCGCGAGCACGGCGACCGCGCCGATTGCCGCCAGCGAGACCATGAGCGGCTCGCGCCCAGGGTCTCGGTGCTGCGATTCAGGCAGGAGGTGGCCGGCCCCGACGGCGACGAAGACCCCGGCAAACATGGCCAGGAAGAGCCCGAGCGTGGCGGGCTGGATGGTGATGAGGCTCGCCGCCGCCGCCCCGACCGGCGCCGCGACTGCGTCAAGGAGCACGAACACGACCGCGACGCGCTGCCCGCGGGCAGCCTCCAGCGCGATCGTCGCGATGTTCATGCCATCGGCGAAATCGTGGAACAGAACGGCAACCGTGACGATCAGCCCGACTTCGTCGCCTGCCTGGAAGCCGAGCCCGATGGCGAGGCCGTCCATCGCGCTGTGCCCGACGAGGCTGACCGGCGGCAACAAGCCAACGATCCCGGGCCGCGCCCGCGACGCGGCGTTCCCGGGAGCCGGTGACGCCTCCTCGTCGCCGTGCTCGAAGCTCGATTGGTGGAAGAACGCCTCGAGGTAGCTGAATCCGATGAAGCCGCCGACGCCGAACACACCGACCTGCAATGTGAGCGAGGGTCCGGCGAGGAGGAGGGCCTCGGGAAGGAGGTCGGCGATCGCGGTGGCCACGACGACGCCGGCTGCCAGGGCCATGAGGGCGTGGATCCGGTGCTGGAGCCGAAGGGCCGCGAAGCCGCCGGCGAGCGTCGAGAAGAACGGCAGGAAGCCGGCCGGGTTCACGCGCGTTCCCGTTCCTGGCATTCGGGGCAGCGCCCGAACAGCTCCAGCCGGTGACTATCGACGCGATAGCCGGTCGACTGGCCGATCGATTGCGCGAGGCGCTCCAGGCCCTCGTCCGCGACCCCGGTCGACCGGCCGCACGACGAGCACACGACGTGGTGGTGGTGGAGGGGTTCGCAGGCGACGAATGCGTGCACGCCCGACGGCAGCTCGAGCCGCTCGACGACGCCCAGGTTCGCCAGGACGTCGAGTGATCGGAAGACCGTGGCCCTGGTGATGCGGAGCCTCCGCCGGCGAGACTCGGCAAGCAGATCCTCTGCCGTGAAGTGCCCGCTCCGGGTCGCGATGAGGTCCGCGAGCGCCCGCCGCGGACCTGTCAGGCGGAAGCCGGCGACGCCCAGCGCGGAGACGATTCCCAGGGCATCGACCATGCCCGGATGCTAGGGCAATCGAGACTCAGTCGCAATAAGCGCCAGCGCTTGCGTCCCTGGCCGTCGGAGGCCTGCGTGTCACGCGGTCGAGACGATCCGGAAGCCGATGTGGTGGTCGGAGTACGTCGGCGGGTCCTCGTCGAGCCGGAACGCGCCCCGCCCGATGAATGGTCCCGCGTCGTCGGGCGGGCCCCACCAGCCGCCCTTCTCGATCTTGATGCTGCCGGTCGCAGGGCCGGTCGGGTCGTCGCGAACCCCCTGGGCGTAGTAGCCCCTGCTCCACCAGTCGGCGACCCACTCCATGGCATTGCCGGCCATGTCGAGCGCGCCGACCCAGCTCGCGCCCTTCGGATAGGTCCCGACCGGGACAGGCCCTGCGGCGCCGTCGAGGTTGGCGAGGGCACCGTCGAACTCGTCGCCCCATGGATAGACGCGCGATGCCGGGCCGCGGGCCGCGAACTCCCATTCGGCCTCGGTGGGCAGCCGGCCGCCGCGCCACCGTGCATACGCCTCCGCCTCGTACCAGGTCACGCACGCCTGGGGCTCGTCCTGCTGTTGCTGCAGGCAGGGCTTCGGCAGCGGGCTCGCGCCCATGTCCTGCCGCCAGGCCCAGCCCTCCGCGGACCAGAACGTCTCGTCGGCGTAGCCGCCGGCCGTCTTGAAGGCGGCGAACTGGGCGACGGTCACCTCCGTGGCATCGATCCAGTAGCCGCGGCGCAGGGCGACCTCGTGCGCCGGATGCTCGCTGCGGAACGTCGCCGCGGCCCACGCCGGCGGCGTCGCCGATCCCTCGTCCGAGCCCATCCGGAAGACGCCGCCGGGCACCCATACCTGGCGGACGCCGTGGGCGTCCTTGCGGACGGCGCCGGGGTCTCGCTGCGGCGACGGTTCGGGCGGCGCGGTCTCGGCCTCGGTCGGGCCTGGCGCGGGGGTTGTCAGGTCATCGGATGGGCGGGCGCCACAGGGCGTCGGTTCGGGCGCCCGGGCGCAGGTGGACGCGACAGGCGTCGCGGTCGGGACGCCGGGCGCGGCGCAGGCACCGACGGCGACGGCGACGAGCAGGCAGCCAGGACCCCGAATCGACGTGGCTCGACCCATTGACGGTCCTACGCGGGAGCGGCGTGGTTTCTTGCCTGTCGGCCGCGGGTACGCTCGCTGCATGGACCCGATCCGTTTCCGGAGCCGCAGCCGCTACTGGAACCCGGAGGTCGAGATCACGGCCATCGGCCGGGACTGAGCCTCAGCGGAAGACGACCAGCTGCGGATCGTGCGTCGACTCGCGACTCGTGAACCAGGCCGCGTTCGATCCGCGGCCACACACCACCAGCGTGTAGGTGCCGTTGGCCGTGATCGCCGTGCCGAGGTCGATCTCGAGCCACGTGCCCAGCACGGCCTTCCCCGTCGATGCGAGCTTCGCGCCGAGCGGCGGCATGCTCTTCCACGTCACGCCCGTCTCCGACCACGCGTTGGTGTTCGCTCGGTAGACGTCCACGCCGGCGCCGCTCGGATTCGTGACCCACAGTCGCAACCGCACGTCCGTCGCCGGCGCCGTCAGACCGGACACCGTGAACTTGAGGTAGCTGCGTGCCTCGGACTTCCTCGCCCGCAGGCTCGTGGATTTGCCGTAGTTCGTGCGGGGAGCGCTCGCCTTGACGAACGCGTCGGCGACCGGGGAGATCCTGAATGAGGTCCGCGCATAGCTCGCCGTCCAGGTCGCGGGCGACGCGGGAGCGACGATGGTGTGGGATGCCGCGCCGGCGTCCGACCAGGACTGGAACCTGTAGCCGTTCCCACCGAGCGTCTGGAGCGCGGGTGCGGTCACGACATTCGATGACCCGACGATCACGGTCCGCAGGGACGGCGTCGTCGCCGACTGATCGTTCATCACCAGCTGGAGTCCCGCCGGGGCGCTCTGCAGGGTGAGCGTGACCGTCATCGGGTCGAGCTGGACGCTCCTCGACGCGCTCAGCCCGTTGCTGTCCGTCGCGGTGAGCGTCAGGAGGAGGTGCGACGGGTACTCGTGATCGGGAGCCGCGAAGGATCCAGAGGCGACCCCCGGCCAGGCGTTGAGCTGGTGGGTATGGCAGCTCGAGGGGCAGTGGAGGAGATCGAGGGTCCAGCTCAGCGCAGAGGCCGGCAGGGCCCCGTCCTGCGGATCCGAAGCCGAGCCGCTGAACGGGATGACGTCGTTGACCTTCCAGTGCATGGATACCGTGGGCGTCGAGATGGACGGGACCGGCGGGTCGTTGCCGGCGCTGATGAGCTGCGTCGTGGTGTCGCTGGCGCCGTCGATGTCGGTCACTCGCAAGCCGACGGTGACGTTGCCGGGGGTGGAGTACGTGCGCGATGTGGTCGCACCGGTGGCGTCGTCGTACTGGCCGTCGCCGTCGAGGTCCCACGCGTACGTCAGCGCGAGCCCCTCGGGGTCTGATGAGCCCGTTCCACTGAAATTGACGTGCAGTGGTGCGGACCCGGATGTCGGGGTGGCATTGATGTCCGCCGTCGGCGGCTGGTTGCCGGAGATCCAGCTGACCCGCCGGATGGTCCCGCCGACCAGGTCGACGTAGAACAGGTCGCCGTTCGGACCGATGACAACGTCGACGGGCGCTGCCGCCGCCTGAACGAATGGCTGGCGCGCGGCCACATCGGGCTGGCCGTTCGAGCCCTTGGGCATGTACCAGATGCAGTTGCGGCTGTAATCGGCGAAGAACAGCGCGCCGTTGAATGCGGCCGGGAACGTGCCGCCGGACTCCGGGTAGAACGCCAGGCCGGTGATCGAAGAGCCGTTGGCCGTAGGACAGGTATCGGTCGCGACGACCTTCGCCCCGTGGTTGTAGGAGTAGTACGCGTCGGTTTCGGCGCCCGCGCTGGCGTACAGGTCCTCGCAGATCGTCAGGTCGGCGTCCCGGTAGCTCGGCGGTTGCTCGTTGTGCTCGTAGCACGGCCAGCCGAAGTTCTCGGCAACGTTGTCGGTCGCGTTGGGGATGCGGTTGATCTCCTCCCACGTGCTCCAGCCAACGTCGCCGACCCACAGCTCATTGGTCCCCGGCCGGGTGGTGATCCGGAATGGATTGCGCAGGCCGTAGGCGATGATCCGGCGTGCGTTGGCGTCAGCGCTGCCGGCGAATGGGTTGCCCGGCAGGCCCGCGCCGGTGGCCGGGTCGATGCGCAGGATGGCCCCGTCCAGCCCGGTGGAATCGCCCGTCGTCCGCATGTCCTGGCTGCGCAGGGCGCCACCCTCGGCGCTCGGTGGTGCCATCGCGCCGCCGGGCGGGTCGTTGCATGGGTTCACCGGCGTGACCACGGGGGATGTGGTCCCGCCGAACTGCCCCCAGTCCGCGTTGTTGAAGTTGGCCCCGTCGCCGCCGCTGACGTACAGGGCCCCGCCGGGTCCGAACATGACCGTGCCGATCGAGTGGCTCGGAAACTGGTTGCACCAGTCCTCGAGGAGGACCTGCTCCGACGGCCCGATCGTCGTGCCGTTGACCGCGAAGCGGGACAGCCGGCCGCTCACGACGCAGCCGTCGGTCGTGGCCCCGGGCGGCGCGGGGCAGCTGTCGCCCCAGCGTGGCGGTGCGCTCCCGCTGCCGAGGATGTGGTCGTACGTGTACAGCACATACAGGAAACCCGTTGCCGACCCGGCCACGAGGCTCGGATCGAGCGCGATCCCCAGGAGCCCTCGGTCCCAGAAGTTCATGACGTTCGTGGTCAGGCCACCGAACATGGTCGGCGTCTGGTCGGCGAGATTGTCGAAGACCTTGATCGTGCCGCTCTTCTCGGCGACGAAGACCCTGCCGTCCCCCGCGAACCGGATCGCGGTCGGGTTGACGAGGTTGGACCAGACGACCGTCTCGTGGAACCCGGCGGGTACGGCGCCGGCCGTGGCCACCTGGGCCGTCCGGGAGCAGCTCGGTTCCGCGGCCTGCGCGGTGCGGGCCATGAAGCCCGCCTGGCACTGGACGGAGGCCGGTTGTCCAGCGCTGGGGGGCTGCGCCGCCGCGACGGATCCGGTGGCGAGCGGCGGCAGGAGCGGGCCGCCCGCGGCAACGAGGGCCGAGAGCGCAAGCGCCGTCAGGGCGGGCGACCGCCGCCGCCCGTTGGTCGAGAACACCCCTGCGCGCATGGTCCTCCGCTCCGACGCCGTCCGGCGTCGCCCCCGCAACGTCGCTCCCGGCGGTCTCGGAGGGCGCCTCCACGCAATCCCCTCCGGTCCGGCCGTGGAGGGCGACTATAGGACCTCCGTTCGGGACGCGGTAGATCGGTCCCTGACACCCGGGCGAACGATTTTCGTTGCAGTCATCGCTCCGTGGTGCGAGGCCGCACCGGAGCCGGGCTCATGCGCGCCGGCGGCGGGACATGCGCAGGCCGAGGACCGAGCCGGCGAGGACGACCACGAGCCCACCGAGCACGATGGCGACCGGTGGGGCGAGTCCGAGGATGGTGTCGTTGCGGGCCGGGGCCGGCGTGGGTACCACTGGGCTGCCGAGCGGCGCGGAGGCGGGTGCGAACGACGGCGAGGCGGATGGGGTCTCGGGCGCGCCCGTGGCCGGGGCGGAAGCAACCGGACTCGCCGGCGGCGCAGCAGAGGCAGACGGGACGGGTCCGGCCGGCGGGACCACGACCTGCGTGAAGTGGGACCACAGGTATTCCCGGGTCGTGAGGCCCGAGTCGTGGATGGCCTTCGCGAGGTCTCGACCGAAATAGCGGTAGTGCCAGGGCTCGTACCGATAGCACGTGAGCGCCTTCTTGCCCTTCGGATAGCTCATCAGCCAGCCGTACTTCCAGGCGTTGTTGGAGAGCCACTTGCCTGCCCCGACGTCCTCGGAGACGAAGACCGATCGGCCGC
This sequence comes from Patescibacteria group bacterium, assembly GCA_035495215.1. Classification (GTDB taxonomy): domain Bacteria; phylum Chloroflexota; class Limnocylindria; order Limnocylindrales; family CSP1-4; genus UBA5189. The sequence continues at coordinate 4,327 of DATJGH010000190.1, read as the reverse complement.
CTGGCGCGAAGTCGATGGTCAGGCCGAGCTGGTGCTCCGAATGGCCGGGTCGTGCCGAGAAGGTGATGGCGCGCTTGAAGCCATAGCCGTTCACGTAGGAGTTGAACAGCGCCGCCTGGGTCCTGTAGCTCCGGTATGAGCTGACATTGCCCAACGGCGTCCCGGCCGCGCGCGCGGCATTCGCCATGGCCTGCAGGTCGTCGAACGCAACCTTCCGGATCTGGCCGCCGCCGGTGACCCCGGCGTTGCTGATCGATACGAGGTCCGGCGGCTTGTAGTCCGGCCCCACGTCCAGGATCCAGTCGACGAGGGTCATGCTCCAGCTGTCGTAGTCGCGGGGGACCGTGGGGATGTCGTCGAGGCGGCAGGTGGGCAGGTCGCCGACGGCCGCGGCGGGTGATGGCGCACTCGCGGGAAACGACATGAGCGCTGCGCCGAGCGCCAGCGAGGCAGCCAGCGCGCGCGCGGTCCGGAGCATCCGGGGGAGCCTAGACGAGGGACCGACCGCGTGTCAGCGGCGCACCCGCGCCCCGCGGCCCTACCATCCCGGCGTGCCACGGGCCGTCTCGCTGCCATGCCTTCCGTGACGTCCAGCCGGGTCCTGCGCGCGGTCGCGGCCGCATTGCTCTCCGCGAGCCTGGTCGCCTGTGACAACCCCAGCCCTACCCCGTCGCCCGCGGCCACGAGCTCGTCGTCCAACGCGCCAAGCCCTGGACCCTCGTCGGGCATCGAGCCGAGTCCCACCTCCACCGCCATCACCGAGTTCCCGCTCGCCGTCGTGACCGGCCTCACGAACCTCAAGGCCAACATCAGCATCGACGAGCTCGCCGGCCTCGCCGGGCAGGGCAAGCTCCTCGTCCCCTGTGGCGTCACGGTGGATCCGGCATCTCTGGCCGTGCTGTCGTGTACGCCAGCTGTCCAGATCGCCGCGGCTGTCGAGCACGACAGAAAGCGCGTCGCGCTCCTCCTGCCGGGCCTCGTGGAGCCCGCGACGAAGGTCCTGCCGATCGCCGGCGACGGGCCGTACGGGCTGTTCGGGCCAGACCTTTTCGGGGACCCCGACTCGCGCGCCCTGCCGTACCCGATCACCGGCCGCGCGACGGGCGAGGTCGCCCTCGACCCGTCGTGGACGAACCTCGACACATCGCAGGTCTGGACGCTGACCGAAACCGGCAGCCTGTGCGCCGACCGGCTCGGGGCGTACCAGGCCGTGAAGCTCGGCAAGGGCTGGGACTGGGTCTTCGACGGCGGGACGGCACGCTACAGCGGCAAGCCGTTCAACAACCCGAACCCCCCGGCCGGGATCATCAGCCAGCCGATCGTCAAGCCCATCGACACCGGCAACGACGGCGCGACGTCGAGCCTGATCCGGCGGGCCGATGTCACCCTCGGCAACCTCAAGTGCCCGGTCCTGCCGACGAAGGCCTGGGCGGGGAGCTACACCGGGGCGCCGAGCCTCTCGGTCCCGGAGGCCGTCCTCCCACGCTGGAAGGACTTCCTGGGCATCGACGCCGTGTACCTGCCCGCGGACCACCAGAGTGATCGCGGCGTCCGCGGCATCCGCTCGACGCTGGACCTGGTCGACAAGCATGGCTTCCCGCACACCGGGCTGGGCATGGACCTCGACCAGGCCCTCGAACCGGCGTACGTCGAGGTCGCCGGGCTGAAGGTCGCGTTCGTCGCCTGGAACAACGTTCCCGGCCCGGCGCATGCCGACGCGACGACGCCCGGCGTCGCCTGGCTGACGAAGGCGAACGTCAACGCCGCCGTGGCGCGCGCCAGGTCCGCAGGCGCCGGCCTGGTCGTCTGCGATCCCCAGTGGTGGGGCCCGGACGAGTACCTGCCCACCCTGTCATCGAAGCAGGAGCGAGCGGTCGGCTGGATGGACGCGGCGGGCTGCGATCAGGTCCTCGCCGGCGGCCTGCACGTCTCAGGCGCCGTGTACCTGCGTCCTGGCGAGAAGGGCCCGCGCCTCATCGACGCGGGGCCGGGCAACTTCCAGTACGGCCAGGACTGGTCGCAGGACACCCAGGAGGGCGTCGTGGTCGAGCTCACCTTCCGGGGCACGACCCTGGTGAACGTCCGGCTGCACCCGTACGTGATGATCCTGGCCGCGCGCGCGGCCCTCCTGGACCCGCAGGGCGACGGCCACTATGTCCTCCAGCGCATCTGGAAGGACTCGGAGCTCGACTACCGGCCGTGACACAGGCGTGACGCCCGCCGGCCTCTCGGCCATCGTGGATCGGAACATCGCGCTCGGCGCCTTCGACGGCGCCGCGCTCGCGGTCCTGCGCGGTGACGAGCCCGTGGTCCAGCGGTTCGCGGGGAATGCGGGCCCTGCGCTCCCCGCGGGGCCGTCCGTGCTGTGGCCGCTCGCCTCGATCACGAAGCTGTTCACGGCCGCGGCGGTCATGCGCCTGGTCGAGCTGGGAGCGGTGACCGTCAACACGCCGGTCTGGCAGATCCTGCCGGAGTTCGCCGGCGATGGGCGCGAGGACGTGCGCGTGCGCCACCTGCTCACCCATACCGCCGGCCTGCCCTACGAGTCGCCCGAGATGGGCGCGCGACTCGCCGCCCACGTCACCGTCGGCGAGCTGATCGACGAGGGCTGCGAAGCACCACTGCTGTTCGCACCCGGCACGGGCTTCCAGTACAGCGACTACGCCTACGGGCTCGCCGGGCGCGTTGCGGAGACCGTCGCCGGGGCCCCATATCCGGAGGTCGTCCGCTCCCTCGTCCTCGAACCGATGGGTCTCGCCGACACGTTCATGCTGCCGGCCGACGGCGGCGTGGACCGCATCGCGTCGGTTCGCGGCGTGTTCAACGACGGCACCGACGGGGCCATGTACAACTCGGCCTACGGCCGCTCGCTGGCCCACCCCGCATTCTCGGCGGTCAGCACCCTCGGCGACATGGTCCGGTTCCTGCGCCACTTCGCGCCCGGCGGGCCGAGGGTCCTCGCGGACGCCACGGTCCGCGCCATGACCAGCCTCCAGACGGCGGGCGCGCCCGGCGAGCATCCCCTGCTCGACGGCTTCCCGGCGAACGCGAGGATCCCGTGGGGCTTCGGGTTCGCCCTCCAGACCGAGGAGGCGCCGGCGGTGTTCTCGGAGCTCGCGTCGTTCTCGACCTTCGGGCATCCGGGTGCGAGCGGCTGCCAGATCCTGGTCGACCCTGTCGCGGATCTCCTCGTCGTGCTGCTCACCAACACGCACATCCTGACCGGCCGCGACACGTGGCTGCGCCGCCAGCAGGAGATCGTCAACGCCTGCTTCGCGCTCGACTGAGGGGAGTGGAGCCGACACTCGGATTTGAACCGAGGACCTGCTGTTTACGAAACAGCTGCTCTACCGCTGAGCTATGTCGGCGCGGACGGGCAGTATAGGAGACGACTTTAGACAGCTGCTCTCGCCGGTTCTTGCTGACGTGTGAATTGAGCTTCACAGGCTTGGTTAGCCCTGGTACAGCAGATAACTGTGCTATCGCCCTCCACCCGCCCGCTCGCACGGCGGCCGGGTCTCGCGATGCGGCTGACTAGAAGTTCCTGCCCCCCGTTCCAGCGACGGCGGGGGCGCATGCGCCTCCGGCTGCGAGCCCACGCTTGGGAACCAGAGCTAGCCAGGGCCCGAGGCTCAACAGTCGTCGGGAGATGCTGGCTGACATGGTGGGAGTCGCAACAGAGCCAGGACCTCGTCAATGTCGGCAGCTGACTCGGTATCGAGGTGGAGTACTCGGACCCCCGTCCAGGTGATTTTGGATCGACCCCATCTTGGCCAGTATTCGTCCCAGTTGCTGAGTTTCGCGCGGTCACGCGGAAGGCCGCGTTCTTCTAGCCGACGTCGAGTCTCCACTTCGGATGCAAATACTTGCAGGACGAATCGCGTCACCTCCGGCCAGCCCGCACGCCGGGTGGCCTGGTCGAAAAACTCTGGCTGATCCAAGTACGCGGCAAACGGCGCATCGATGACGACGGAGAGGCCGAGGCGCAGATTGTCAGCTGCCACCGAAAGTATCGCCGCATATTCTGCTGGCATCACGCTTTCCCGGTAAAAGCGGTTGCGTTCGCGCCCCTCGGGTGGCTGACCCTGGGCACGCATCGCGGCCTCCACAAGGGGACCCGCCACACTGTCCTTATCCAAGTAGGTCGCACCGGATCGGCGAGCGACCTCAAGCGCCACGGTCGACTTGCCGGATCCGGCGGCCCCGACCACTGCTAGGGCAAACGTCATCTCATCGTCGAGCGTCGCGGACAGCGGCCAAGAAGGATGCCGCAGCAGCAGCGACACGAGAGTAGTCCCCGTCGGGACGGGCGGCCTTGGTGATGGTG
>DATJGH010000189.1:0-18051 GCA_035495215.1 Patescibacteria group bacterium | reverse complement strand
CCGGAGCTTCATCTCATCCCTCAGCGGCGCCGAGGGCCACCTGTACGAGTACCTCGCGGAGGAAGTGATCGGCGACCTTCCCGCGGATCTGCAGCAGTTCCTCATGCGCACGTCGCTGCTGGACACAGTCGACCTGACGCTGGGAGCGGTGGCTGCGGATGTGACCGAAGACGAGGCCCGGACTTTCATCGAAGCTTCCGAGCGCCAAGGCCTCTTTGGGCGACGCGGAAGCCATGGGCGGTACATCGTCCGCTCGCACCCTTTGGTTCGCGAGTTCCTCCGCTCCCGCCTTATTCGATCAGTAGGGGCGACTCGCGTACGGGAAATCCACGGGCAGATCGCGCGAAAGGCTGAGTCGGTCGACTGGGAAATCGCCGCCCGCCACTACCAAGCTTCGGGCGAGGACAGTGCGGCAAGACGCGTCGTCTCTGAGTCGCTTGAGCCCATCTTGGCGAAGGGGTCGTATGCGGCGGCCCAAGGAATCGCTGCATCGTTGGAACGAGGGCTCGAGGAACTCACTGGGCTCGTTCTGCAATCGAGACTCGCGCAGCAAAGGGCCGCGGTCCATGAGGCTCTGGATCTTGCTGAGCGGGCAGCTGCTCTTGAGCCGAACTCAACCGCAGCGGCGTTGAATCTTTCTGCGGCGAGAACCCTTGCAGGGGATGTGCCCGGGGCCTTGGTTGCGGCGCGGAGACTTGAGCTGTCGGGACACGAGGAAATGGCAGGGCTCGGAAGGGCTGTGGTCGCCGCCATGGCTACGTCCGTAGAGGGCTCCCTCGATGTCGCCGACTTGGAGCTGGCGAGGTTATGCATTCGTCTCGAGCTGCAAGGGGCTACCCATTATCTTGGCGTGGCACTTCTTGATAGATCGCAGATTCTCATTGCAAAAGGTGACTTTGCCGCCGCGCTTGATCTAGCCGCTGCTGCGATTAGCTACCTACAGTTGAGCTCGGCCGGAAACGAGCTTGTCTCCGCGCATCTGGCACACGCGGACGCATTGGCGTTCCTCGGCGATATTCAGGCCGCTCGAGCCGAAATTACTGCCGCGCTCTCACAGGCGCATTCCGGCCAGGCACTCGAGCTCGCTGCGGATATCGCAGAGATGGAGGCATTGGTCGGCGAGAGCGCGCGCGCCTGGCCTCTTGTTGCTGCGGTCGGTGACCGTGTCGCTGGCTCCGACCTCGGGGAGCTTGTGTCGCTTGCCCGAGTGTTCTTGAGCATTCAGGACGGCGATCTCGAGCAGGCCGAGCTTGACGCAGCGCGGTTACAGCACCTGCGGCCCGTACCGGTCGTCGCGTTCGAGGCAAAGCGTCTACTCGCCGAGGGCCTGCTCCACGCGTTGAGCCACGCCGATGGTGTGCCGAGCCCCGCTACGGAGGGCGCCCACCTTGCGGCGAGGCAAGGTGCTCGCTTCTGGGCGACATTTGGGGAGACGCTGAGCATCCTGGCCGACCGAACAACCGACCCGTCAGAGACGGTGCTACGCGTCCTTGCCGAATCACCATCAGTTGTCAGCAGCCTTGCCGAACTAATTCTCGAGCGGCTGCCAGATCTTCGGCTCGACGCGGGACGAGCCGTGTCGGCCGAGGCAGAGCGCCGACCTTGGAGATGGCGGTCGTCGGTGCGACGGGCGCTGGACGGCGCGGAAGCGCGCAATGCGCAGGTGTTTGCAGCACTTCTCGAGCGCATCGGGGAGGCGGAGGACATAGGTCGGCTGCGTGCGGTCGGCCGTCGGTTGCACACACATCTTGGCACGCGCCCGGGCTTGACTCTCGCTCGCCGACTCGCCGAGCGCGTCTTTGTCGAGGATCTGGGTCGTGTACAGATCCTCATCGGCGAAAGGGTCGTCGACGGGGCGGACGTGCGGCGCAAAGTGCTCGCCTTGCTCTGCCTCCTCCTTTCGCGACCTAGGTTCGTCTCAACACGGGAAGAGGTGCTGGACAGCCTCTGGCCAGAGCATGACCCGTCGTCGGCGCTGAATTCCTTGAATCAGACGGTCTACTTCTTGCGGCGGGTGTTCGAACCGAACTTCCGTGACGACGAAACGCCAGGCTATGTGGGACAGGATGGGGAGACTATCTGGCTCGATGCCGAGTTGATCGATTGTCGGAGCCGGAGATGCGTCCAGATCATCCGAGGCATGCCGCGCGATCCGACGCCTGAGGGCGCGGTCGAGCTGGCGACACAGTATCGAGGACGATTCGCGCTGGACTTCGCCTACGACGATTGGGCTGCGCCGTTCCGCGATGCGCTGCATGCGTCCTATCTGCGGGTAGTCGAACACGCGGTGCGACTCGACCTCGATTCAGGCCATTTTGAACGGGGCACATTTATCGCAGAACGTGCTTCCGAGGTGGACCCAGAGTCGGAGGAGATCCAGGCAGCGCTTGTGCGTCTGTACCGACTGTCAGGCGCCCACGCAGCGGCAGCCGAGCAGTACGCCCACTATGCCCACGGCCTTCGCGACCTTGGGATTGAGCCTCCGGCGTTAGCAGACGTTTGAGCGCGAGCGTGTGGAGATAGGTAGACATGCGTATTGACCGGTGCAGAACCGTCTACCTATAGTCCGCCCGCTTGCTAGTACTTCGGTACTAACGGCATCAAGTTCAATGCGCTCGGACGCGCTGAGGCTTCGCCTGAAATGGGCACTTAGGGTGGAGCTGAGCGACTAGTGCAACCGACCGACCTAGTGTCTGGTCGGTTTTCGTGTCTTGAGGAAGGCGCGGAGACCGCAAAGGAGGACGAGCGTGGCTCCCGAAAGCAGCCTCAAGCCTTACTAGGGCAGGTGATTGTCATGAAGGACAGGATCCTGCGTCTCGCCATCACAATTGGCGGGATTGTGGCCGTAGCTCTGGCCGGAGGCGCAACCCTTAAGCCTTTCTAGTACCTAGGAGCGATACGGCACTTGAACGCTTAGCAGTAACGTTCGAGCCGATCCCTCTGGATACGAGGAAGTGGACTTGCGCAGGCCTCTGGCCATCTACCTTGCCGGGCTCGTGGGAGCAGCCGCCGTTGGCTTGCTTGCCACGAGCCTTTGGATTCCCGTCGATCCGGCGATCGCAATCCAGGTCGACTCAAATAGCGGGAGCTTAAGCGGCCTCGACATCTTGGCCGGCCTGGCGTTCTGGACTGCCGTGACCCTGATCGCCTCGTCCCTGCCGGTTCGGGTCTCGGATGGTGTGCAGGTCGCCGTATCTACCGCGCCATTGATGGCCGCGGCGGTGCTCGGCGGCCCGACCGCAGCTGCCTGGATTGCATTGATCGGCACCACTGAGTCCCGGGAGCTCCGAGGCCGAGTCGCCTGGTACGGGACGCTGACCAATCACGCAGTTATCACGCTGCCGGCAATTCTGGGAGCGCTCGCGATAAAGGCGTTGCGCGGCGCATCGAGCGACACCCCGGCGGAACTCATGGCGACCCTAGTGGGCACCCTTGTCTACTTCATTCTCAATCTCGTCTTTGTGTCGCTCGTAGTCGTCCTTCGCCACGGACGATCTCTGCGGGAGTTCCTGACCCGCGCAGAGACTACGAATGTCTGGGCCAATGCTCTAACGCTGGCCCCCCTCGGGTGGTTCATGGCTCGCATGTATCAGTACGAGGGTGGTGCGTGGACGACGGTCTTGTTCGGCCTTCCGCTCTTTACCACCCGTATCGCTTACCAGCGATTCATCGAGATGCGCGAGATGTTCACGCAGACCATCGGGGCGCTGGCGGAGGCAGTGGACAAGCGTGACCCGTTCACGAGCAAGCACTCGCAGCGGGTGCGCTCGATCAGCGTCGACATCGGGCGGCAGATGCGGGTGTCGGCGGGCGAGCTGGAGGCGCTCGAGTGGGGCGGGCTGCTGCATGACGTCGGCAAGATCGGCGTGCCCGACTCGATCCTGCTCAAGCAGGGCAAGCTCACCCGCGAGGAGCGGATCAGGATGAACTCCCACCCGGTGCTGGGCGCACAGATCATCGGGCCGGTGGATCGGCTGGCGCCCGAGCTGCCGGTGATCCGGCATCACCACGAGTGGTACAACGGCTCGGGCTACCCGGATCGCCTGATGGGCGACGAGATCCCCAAGCTCGCCCGGATCCTGCACGTCGCCGACGCGTTCGAGGCGATGACCGCCGACCGGCCGTACCGCAAGGCGCTCTCGATCGACCAGGCGCTCGCGGAGCTCCGCAAGTTTGCCGGCGTCCAGTTCGATCCCGAGATCGTCGACGCCTTCGTGAAGACCACCTGGGCCGAGGATGCCAGCGAGCCCGGCGACACCGAGCTCCGCCCGATCCCGCTCCTCGGCCAGCACGGCGCTCGCGCCGCCCGCAACTTCGACGGTCCAGCGCCCGGCTCGCCCGCGGCAGACCCCGCCTGAATATGCCAGGGCGAGGTGGTCGCGGGGGCCACCTCGCCCGCCACTCCCCCGCCGGCCACTCCCGCGTGATTCGGTACCAGCCCGGATAGGCGTTGCCGCGCCCGACGCAAGTCCTGCGCAGCACGGCCCTCGGGTTCGGGACAATGCGCGCATGAGGAAGGGCCCCCGCGTGCTGATGCCGTGCTGATCGTCGCCCTGGTCCTCGGCATCGTCGTCGGCCTGTTGGCCGGCGGACGGATCACGAACATCGCCAACGTCCGGCTGCGCTTCGTATGGCTGCTGTTCCTGGGCCTCGTCATCCGCTACGCGACGCAGTGGGCGATCGAGAACGGGGTCCCGAACGTCGAGCTCCTGCGCCTGCCGTTGTTCGGCGCGGGCTTCCTCGTCCTGCTCCTCGGCCTGTGGTTCAACCGCGAGCTGCCCGGGCTGCCGCTGGCATTCGTCGGCATCATGCTCAACGCCGCCGCGATCCTGATCAACGGCGGATCGATGCCCGTCTGGGAGCCGAGCGTCATCGCCGCCGGCCTCTCCCCGGCCGACATCGGCACCGCCTTCTACAAGGTGGTCAGCGAGACCGCGGCCGGCGGCCTGCCGCCCGAGTTCCTGGCCAACGCGGGTCCCCTCGGCGACATCATTCCGGTCCCGATCCCCTTCCTGCGCAACGTCGCAAGCATCGGCGACCTGTTCCTCGCCTCCGGCCTCGCGTTCTTCCTGTTCGCCGTCACCGTCCGCCACCCGATCGAGTTCGAGGAGGCGGCAGCGATCGCCGTCCGACGGCGCCTGGGCGAGCTATGGGGCGAGCCGGAACGCGTCGAGTGGCCGGAGGAGGACCTCCCGCCCGCGGTCCACGAGGAGCCGAGGGAGCGGGTGATCGCGGCCGTCGCCGCAACGCCGGAAGGCGGGCTGGTGGGCGCGTCCGCCCTGGAGCGACCGTCGATGCTCGGCGGCTCGTCGATCGGATCGGAGGGCAGGCTCAGCGGCCGTCGTCTGATTGCCCTGCCGGCCATCCCGACATTCGTCACCCGGGTCCGCCGCCATCCCTACGTGCGACTCGCCCTCGATAGCTCGTTCAGCGCGCTGTGGACGGGCCAGCTCGTGTCGGCGCTCGGCGACCGGATCCACCAGATCGCGCTCGCGTTCGTCTTCCTCGACGCGACGCACTCGTACCTGGCTGTCGGGGCGGTCTTCTTCGTCGCTTCGCTGCCGAACCTGCTGTTCGGCCCGATCGCCGGCGCCCTGGTCGATCGCTGGGACCACCGCGAGGTGATGATCGTCAGCGACCTGCTCCGTGCCGGGCTCGTGCTCCTGATCCCGCTGGCCGCGGTGACGAACCTCGCGCTCGCCTTCCCGATCGTGTTCCTGGTCACGACCGTCTCGATCTTCTTCCGGCCCGCCAAGGGCGCGATCCTGCCGCGCCTCGTTGCGCCCGACGACCTCGTCCCGGCGAACTCGGCGCTGTGGGTGGGCGAGACCTTCGCCGACATCGTCGGCTACGCGATCGCGGGCCTCTTCGTGGCGCTGCTCTCCGATCAGCTGCCGCTCGCATTCTGGGTCGACTCGGTGACCTACCTCGCGTCGGCGGTGCTGCTCGGGACGATCGCGGTGTCGCCGCTGACGAGGACCGTCGCGTCGGCTGCCGCGGATGCGACCCAGGTCGTGGGCCGCGGCATCCTCGATGCCGTCCGTGGATTCGGCATCGAGATCCGGGATGGCTGGCGTTTCATGCGTGGCGACGCCGTCCTCTTCGCGAACACCGCGCAGGCGGTCGTCGGGCAGTTCACGATCGGAATTCTTCTGGCCGTCGCCCCGTTCTACGCCGCGGACGTGCTGCGGCTCGATGGCTTCAAGCCGGAGGAGGCGTTCGGCTTCCTGGAGGCGTCGATCGGGCTCGGGAACTTCGTGGGCGGGCTCCTGATCGGCCTCATCGGTAGCCGGCTCGCGCTCGGCCGGATGGTGATCCTCGGCTACGTGCTCACCGGCGCGTTCGTGGCTGCCCTGGCCCTCACGAACAACCTCGGCGCGGCGATCGGGCTGTGTCTCGGCGCAGGCGTCGGCAACCTGGCCTTCGTCATCCCGAGCCAGACGCTGCTCCAGCGGCGGACCCCGCCCGAGATGATGGGCCGGGTGCTCGGCCTCCGGTTCTCTGTCGTGTTCGGGTCGATGACGCTGGCGCTCGCGGTCGGCGGCATCCTGGGGCAGCAGTTCGGGGCAAGTGCCGTCATCGGCATCTTCGGGCTGGTCACGATCGGCGCGGGCGTCGCAGGCCTGTTCCTGCCCGCCGTGCGCGATGCCTGAGGGCCTTCGCGTACACTGCGCGACGGCCTGACCCGGCCGAGCCCACGCCGCGCCTGGAGACCGCACCCTTCCGATGACCGAACGACCGAACGACGCGCCCGGCGAGGACCTGGAGCAGACGACGTCCGACGAGACGAGCGCCGCTCCACCTGACGAAGCGCCCGCCGACGAGGCCGCGGCGGTCGAAGCGGCCCCCGTGGAAGCTCCGGCTTCGGCTGACGAATCGTCCCCGACCGAGCTCGCCGAGGAGGCGCGCGACCTGACCGACGCCGATCTCGCCACGGCGACCGAGGACGCCCAGCTCGAGGTGGAAGAAGGCGACGACGACGAGGGGTTCGCCGTCGAGGAAGCCGAGGGCGACGTGGCGGCCCGCGACGAGGCTGCCGAGGCCGCAGCCGCAGGCGGTGCCATCGGCGCTGCGCCAGCCACCAAGCCGCTCGGGGCTCGGGCGCGCGCCGAGGAGGCTCGCAGGCGAGCCGCCCGCCAGGCAGAGGAGCGCGGCACGCGCGGTCCGCGGGCAACCCGGACGCAGCTCCCGATCGACCCGGCGCTGCGCATCAAGGACCCCACCTCGGCCGTGTTCGTGGCCGGCACGATCCTGGTCTTCCTGCTGATCTTCCTGAACGCGATGGCCTTCGGGCGCGGCGGGGCGTTCACGGTCCGCCCGACCGGGACCCCAACCGTGACCGTTGCGCCCTCCGCCAGCCCTGGCGCGAGCGGCAGCGCCGCGCCGTCGGGATCCCCGGCGGCTTCGGCCGCCACCTCGCCCGCCGTGAGTGCGCCGGCGAGCTCGGCCGCGCCCGGAACCTCGGCCGGGCCATCGTCGACCCCATAGGCCTGGCGGTCCCGCTGCCGCTCGACTGACGCGGCGAGGCAGCACGCCGCAGTGGAACCGGCAGCACCTGGGTTTATCCTCGATCGGTGCGACTGAGAGTCGGTCGACGCGCCCAGAGCGGCGGCTCAGGCACTGACGAGGCCGCGAAACAGGCCGAACAGGCGGCGCGAACGGAGCGTGCCCGCTCGGAGATGGTCGCCCGGCAGCTGCGGCGCCGCGGCATCGGCGACGAGCGCGTCCTCGAGGCCATGGCCACGACGCCGCGCGAGGCGTTCGTGCCCGGCGTGCCGGCGTCGCTCGCCTACGACGACCGCGCCCTGCCGATCGATGCCGGCCAGACGATCAGCCAGCCGTACATGGTGGCGCGCATGACGGAGCTCCTCCGCGTTGAACCAGGCGACCGCATCCTCGAGATCGGGACGGGTTCCGGCTACCAGGCGGCCGTGCTGGCTCGGCTCGGGGCGAAGGTCACCTCGATCGAGCGACTGCCCGACCTCGCCGAGGGCGCGCGGACCAAGCTGCGCGAGCTCGCGATCGACACCGTCGACGTCCGGCTCGGCGACGGGAGCAACGGCGATCCCGACGGCGCGCCGTGGGACGGCATCGTCGTGACCGCGGCGGCTCCCGCGATCCCGGATCCGCTGCGCGAGCAGCTCGAGATCGGGGCGCGGCTGGTGATCCCGGTCGGGCCGCGCTACCAGCAGGACCTCGTCGTCGTCGAGCGCCGCGGCCCGAACGATTGGCAGGAGTGGTCCGACGGCGCGGTCGTGTTCGTGCCGCTCGTCGGCGAGGGCGGCTGGAGCGACGGCCGATAGCGAACTTGCTATCAGCGAGCTATGCTCGCAGCATGATCGCCGCCCGGATCCTCAAGGATGCTCGAACCGACGCCGAACTGTCACAGCGTGCGCTGGCGGCAGCAGCAGAGGTGCCCCAATCGACCGTCGCTCGGATCGAGCTCGGGACCATGTCACCACGCGTCGACACGCTCGAACGACTCCTCCGCGCCGCCGGAAAGACCCTCAGCGCCCAACCGCGACTCGGAGTTGGAGTGGATCGCAGCCTTATCCGCGAGTTTCTCCGCATGACCCCCGGCCAGCGGGTGCGGCGCCTGACGGGGGACGCGCGAACGCTCCGGATGCTGGATCGGGCGGTCATCCGTGGCGGTTGACGTCGAATTCGATGCCTATCGCCTCCTGCAGGAGTTGAACGCGGCCGACGTGCAGTACGTCGTGATCGGCGGGGTTGCGGCACGTACCCACGGGTCGCCATTGATCACGGCCGACTTGGACATCTGCTATGCGCGCGATGCTGCGAATCACGAGGCGCTCGCGGGCATGCTCCAAAAAGTCAATGCCCGGCTCCGCGGTGTGGAACCTGGCCTGCCATTCCGCCTTGATGCGAAAGGGATCGCCAAGGGCGACTCGTTCACGTTCGAAACGGACTATGGCGCCTTCGACATCCTGGGTACGCCGTCCGGCACTTCAGGCTATGCAGATCTCGCAAGAAAGGCGGTCCCCGTCGACCTGGATGGCCTGATCGTCCTCGTCGCGGGGATCCGCGACCTGATTCGGATGAAGCGGGCCGCCGGTCGGGTCAAGGACTTGCTCGCCATCGAGGAGCTCGGAGCGCTTCAAGAGGAACTCGAAGACGACCTTTGAGCTGCAGGCCGTCGATATACTCGGCCGTCGATGGCCCATGTGTTCGTCGCGCCCCACCCGGACGATGCCGCGCTGTCCTGCGGCGGGCTGATCGCCAGCCTTCGCGAGCTCGGCCAGAACGTCACGATCCTCACCGTGTTCTCGGGCTCGGGCGCGAACGGCTCGGGCTCGAAGGGCCTGACGACCTACCAGCGCGAGGCGCTCGGGTTCGGCACGAAGACGCTCTGGCCCGCCACCGAGGCGTTCAATCGGGCCGACATCCGCGCCGACTGGCCGGGCGGCGAGGCCGACACGGAGTGGCTGGCCGACGACGACCGGCTCGACGCGACCCAGGAGGATGCGGACGCCTCGGCCAAGCGCTTCTGGCAGCGTGCCTCGTGGTACCGCCGCGCGAGCATCCGCGCGAAGCCGCTCGCGGGCCAGGCGCTGATGGACGACGTCGCGACCCAGGGCGCGCTGTACACCGACGACGTGATCGAGGCGGCGAGCGCCGGCGAGATCGTCGCCCAGCGCCGGGTCGAGGACGAGCGCTACGCCTTCTTCGCCGAGGCCTCGGTCGTGTTCCTCGACCTGCCCGATGCGGTCTTCCGCGGCTACGAGGGTGACGACCAGCTGCTCGGGCCGGTGCGGCCCGACGACGACGCCCCGGTGTCGATCCTGCGCACGGAGATCGCCCGGCTCGAGCCCCAGACGGTGTACGTGCCGCTCGCGGTCGGGAATCACGTCGACCATCAGCTGTGCCGCGACGCCGGGGTCGCGCTCCTCGCCGAGCCGCGGAGCTGGGTCATGCCCGGCCCCACCTGGGCCGGCAAGGTCGTGTTCTACGAGGACTTCCCGTACGCCTGGTGGAAGAACTTCCAGGCGCTCGACGAGCTGCCCGAGGGCGCCCTCGACGGGATCCCCTCGGACGTCTACCTCACGCCCCGCTACGCCGACATCGGCGACCAGCTCGAGCGCAAGGTCCGCGGCGTGGCCATGTACGAGAGCCAGATCGACCGCCTCTTCGGCGGCGTGAAGGAGATGGCCTCAGCCGTGCGCGAGCGCGCGAACGCGACCGGGATCCTGGGCAACGTCGGCGGGGCCGCCGAGCGCTACTGGCACAGCTACCGGCCCTAGGGCTGCGCGGCCAGCGCTGGCGCGGATTCGGCGAATTCTCGCCTGGTGCAAGCTCGTCAGGGCTTTCCCACGTCGGCGGGCGGATCCCCGCTGAGCCGAGGCTTTTGGCCGCTGACAGATTTGCACTGCACGGATGCTTGACACGATTGCGGTGACGAGCTTGCCTGGGCCGCAAATCTGACCGAACGTGGGCCCTAGAGCCTCCGCGGCTTCGCGTACTGCCAGACAGAGCCGTCGTCGTCTTCGTAGACGAGCTTCCAATCGGAAGTCGCCGCGAGATCCGCACGCTGGCGGTCGCCGGCGGCATCAGATGCGACAACCGCAACGGAGACCTTGCGGACATCCAGGGTTGACAGCCACCCCGGGCTGGCGCTCGCGATCTCATCGGCGTCCGACAGGACGGGTCCGGGAAAGAGCTCGATCCGCGAGTCCACCGCAACCTCCACCTCGGGAACGGCCCATTCGATGAATGAGCCCCATGTCTGCGGCGCCCACACGCTCGTGTGGGGCGCATCCCGGGCGAGCTTTGCGAGTTGGTGGGCGATCCCCTGCGGTGCCTCGGTCAGCGTCAGGACCGGCACGCCGGCGGGGCCGGTTGGGCGCCAGATGGGCAGCAGCGCCACCGCGAACACGACCAGCACGGCCATCACCAGCATGTTCAGCGGGGAGCGGCGGGCCTCGCTCGCGGAAGCCTCACGCGCGGTGCGGGCGCGAAGGGTGGGCGTGCGCAGGCCGCGGATGCGGACGTCGGCGAGCTTCAGGCCGGGCTGGAGCTGGACCATCGCGACGGGAGCGGCGATCGCCCACCAGGCGAGACCTCGGCCGGTGATGACGCCGAGCAGCCCGAACAGCAGGACGGACACGAGCGGCCCGAAGAAGCGGGCGGGCGTTCCCCCCTTGTCCGTCCGGAACCGGAATGCGACCACGCCGACGAGGACGAGCAGCGAGAGGTAGAAGAGGAAGCCGGCCGGGTCGAGCGGGCTCGGTGGCTGCCACTCGGAGACGGCAGTCGTGATCTCCGGGTCGCGGGCGAGATCGACGATGTACGCCCAGGCGTCGACGCCGAACGGATTGACGAGGGTCGCCAGCGCGCTGACGGCCGCGATGATCGCGAGTCCGGTCGAGCCGAGGAGCCGGCGGCGCAGCGCGGGCTGGGGATGGCCCGGCGGCGCCGGGACCCGCAGCAGTGCGACCTCGTCGATCCAGGCGAGCGCAACCAGGACGACGACCAGCGGGAAGCTGCCGTGGAGGTTCGCCCAGGCGGCGGCCATGAACGGGATGAGCCAGAGCCGGCGCGGGTGGCGCGAGCGCTCGACCAGGATGCGCAGCGTCGCCGCGAACAGGACGATCGCGAACAGCTGCGGGCGCAGCGCCAGGGCGGGCGCCGCGACCACGAAGAAGCCGACGGTGATGAGCGTCGCGGTACGCGCGGAGCTGGCCACCGCGGAGCCTCCTGCGCGGACCGAGGCGATCGACCAGGCGGAGCGGATCGCGCCGAGCACGAGCCAGAACGTCAGCCCGACGAGGGCAGCGCGCAGCATGGCCAGCCCGGTCCAGCCGAGCACCTGGAAGACCCCGCTGAGGAGGACCTGGGCGCCCCACTGCTGGTCCAGCCAGGGCGTGCCGGCGACCGTGAACGTCCAGGTGTCGTGGTCGGGGATGCCGTGGCCGGCGAGGATGTCGGCGCCGGCACGGAGCTGGTAGGCGAGGTCCACGGCCGGCATCGGGACGAGCAGCGCGGCGAGGGCCGGCAGGAAGACCCCGAGGAACGTCCACAGCTGGCCGAGGGTCGGCCACGTCACGTTCCGAGGAGCTCTCCTCACCGCGGCCGCCATCGATGGAACCTTACAGGCCCGACGGGCGGGCGAAGGACCGGGGTCGGGGAGCTTGCGTCAGCCGACCTGGGGCGCGGCGGCGGGCTTGTGGGCGACGGTCGGCGGCAGGAGGCGTTCGCGCAGGAGCCAGGCACGGGCCGGCGTGAGCCCCGGCTCCGCGCGCAACGGGACGACGGCGATGAGCAGTGTGAACACGTTCAGCCACAGGATGGGCATCGCGAGCAGTGCCGCGACCGGGACGGTCCAATGGCGGTCGGTTCGGGCGCCCCAGACGATGATCCCGAGCGCGAACGGCAGCCGCAGCCAGACCGGGATGCCGAGGTAGGCGCCCTCGACGACCTGCCTGTCGGTGATCGACCGGCGCAGCAGCTCGAACCAGTCGTGCCACAGCTGCGGCGCGAGGAGTGCCGAGATCCCGGCGAGCGCGACGGTCGCGGTGAGCGCGATCGCGAGATTCCGCCACTCCCGCCGGACGGCGAACCAGACCAGGCCGATCCCCGGCGCGACCTTGGTCAGCAACGGGAACGCCCACACCGCGGGATACCGGAAGCCGATCACGATCGCCGCCGCGATGAACACGTCGATCTGGCCGAGGTACAGCTCCAGCGCGACCGCTCCCGCGAGCACCAGCGGAAACGCCCAGCGCCCGACGAGCCAGATGTACGCCGCGGAGATCGCGGCGGTCCACAGCGCCGCGAACCACGGCCACGGCAGGACCGACGTCAGCGGCCAGAGCGCCTGCGCGAAGGTCGGCGCGTAGAGATAGGCACCGACCGTATACGGGTTGAGCGAGTAGTCGAACCCGGCGCCCGACGCCCAGTAGACGTGCATGTCCACCCACGGCGATGTCCACGGGTACTCGTCGAAGAGCCGCAGGGTGACCACGACGATTGCGACGACCACGAACAGGTCCAGCCCGAGGCGATCCCGGATACGCGCCTCGACCGGCTCGGGCAGGCGCGCCAGCAGCCGATCGATCCGGGAGGTGAGCGGGGACAGGAACCTGAGGCGGTGCGGGACGGACAAGGGACGTACAGGGTACGGCCTCTCATCGCGATTTCGGTCAGGCCGTCGCGGCGGCCTCCGTGGGCGCGCGGCGTATGCCGGCCGCGTTGAGCCATCGAGCCGCCGGGCTCTCGGCGCTCGGCGGGTCGAGCAAGGGGATCATCGCCACCAGCATCGCGAAGGCGTTGAGCTCGAGCACGGGCACGGCGATGCACGACGCGAGCGGAACCGTCCAGCGGCGGTTCGTCCGCGCGCCCCAGGCGAGGATCGCGACCGAGACGGGGAGCCGGTACCACACGGGAATCGGCACGATGAAGTTCATGTCCGGAGCACGGCTGGCGGCAACCAGGAGGTCGAACCAGTCTCGCCACAGGCCCGGGGCGATCACAAAGGAGCCTGCCGACACTGCCGCGGTCGCGCCGAGCGCGATAGCGAGCGAGCGCCACTCCCGGCGGAAGGCGAACCACAGCAGGCCCACGCCCGGGGTGATCTTGGTCAGCACGATGAACGACCAGGTCCACGGCCAGCGAAAGCCCACGACGATGGCCGCGGCCATCAGCAGGTGGATGTTGGCCACGGTCAGGTCGACGAAGACCGGGAAGAGCAGCAGCGCGATCGCCGTCCAGCGACCCGCCTGCCAGACCAGCAGTGCCGTGAGGACGACCGTCCACGAGGCGATGAACACCTGCCAGGGCAGGAGATGGATGGGCGCGGTCAGCTGGGCGAACGCCGGCGAGTACAGAAAGACCGGGGTCCCGGGCTGCGCCGACGTGTACGGGTGCGACGGGTCCACGGCCCAGTAGACGTGCGCGTCGACGCCGATCTGGAGCAGGCCGAACAGGTGCAGGACCGCGAGGGCGAGGCAAGCCGCGATGGCGCCGTCGCGCATGGCGCGGAGCGTTCCCCGGCGGAAGGGCATTCGCCAGCCCGCCGATGGCCAGGTGCGCGTCGTCACCGGGGCATCGTAAGCGGCAGTCGGCGGCCGGCGGTGGCCCAGAAGACCCGCCTTCGTGATCGGCGGGGCGTACGTTTGACCCATCCTTGAAGGGCCCATGTCGGCTGGTACGCTCCCGCCGGTGACGGACCAGGCGCTGGATCTCGTCGTGCTGGGGGGCGGGGGCCACGTGGGACTCCCGCTTGCGCTGTCGTTCGCGGATTCAGGCTCGCGGGTCGGGATCTACGACATCGACCAGCCCAAGCTCGACCAGATCGGTCGCGGCGAGATGCCGTTCATGGAGCACGGCGCGGACGAGCTCCTCGCCAGGGTCCTTGCGTCCGGCCTCCTCGAGCTCGGCTCGGATCCGGAGATGATGGGCCGGACCGATCGGCTGCTCGTGGTCATCGGGACGCCGGTCGACGAGTTCCTCGGCCCATCGATGACGATCTTCGAGCGCACGGTCGCCGAGATCGCCCCGCACGTGCACGACGGCGCGCTGGTCGTGCTCCGGAGCACGGTCTACCCCGGGACGACGGAGTACGTGACGCAGCGCCTCGAGGAGCGCGGCCGGCGCGTCGATGTCGCCTTCTGCCCGGAGCGCATCGCCGAGGGCCAGGCGCTTCTCGAGCTGCGGACGCTGCCGCAGATCGTCGGCGCGGACGACGACGTTGCCGCGGAGCGCGCGACCGAGCTCTTCACCCAGCTCGGCGTCAAGACGATCCGCACGACCTCCCGTGAGGCCGAGCTCGCGAAGCTGTTCACCAACACGTGGCGGTACATGAAGTTCGCGGTCGCCAACCAGTTCTTCATGATCGCGGACCAGGCCGGGGTCGATTACACGAACGTCCTGCGCGCGATTCGCGAGGATTACCCGCGGGCGCGCGACCTGCCCGGGCCGGGCTTCGCGGCGGGTCCCTGCCTGTTCAAGGATGCGATGCAGCTCGCGGCCTTCACCACCGACCACTTCCCGATGGGCCAGGCCGCGGTGCAGGTCAACGAGGGCCTGCCGGCGTACATCGTGTCAGCGCTCCAGCGCCGTTACGGCACCCTGCGCGGCAAGACCATCGGCATCCTGGGCATGGCCTTCAAGGCCGAGTCGGACGATTCCCGGGCCTCGCTGTCGTTCAAGCTGCGGCGCCTGCTCGCGTGGGCCGGCGCCCGCGTCCTCGCGACGGATCCGTACGTGCGCGACCACCGCCTCGTGCCCCTGGACGAGGTGCTCGCGGGGAGCGACATCCTCATCCTCGGTGCACCGCATGCCGCGTATCGGGGCCTCGAGATCGGGGGCAAGGACGTCGTCGACGTCTGGGGCGCGATGGGCGACGGGATCCGCATCTAGATGCGCGTCCTGGTCACCGGCGCGGCCGGGTTCATCTGCGGCTACCTCGTACCCGAGCTGCTCGAGCACGGCCACGAGGTCATCGGGCTGGACAACTTCAGCAAGTACGGCCGGCTCGTGAAGTCGTACGACGACCACCCGCGCTACCGGTTCGTCGAGGGCGACGCCAAGGACGTCGACCTGATGCGCGAGCTCGCGCGCGACTGCGACCAGGTCGTCGCGGCCGCCGCGATGATCGGCGGGATCAGCTACTTCCACGAGTTCGCCTACGAGCTCCTCGCCGAGAACGAGCGAATCCTGGCCTCGACCTTCGACGCCGCGATCGATGCGTTCCGGTCCGGACACCTGGAGCGGATCGTGGTGATGAGCTCGTCGATGGTCTTCGAGTCGACGGACCAGTTCCCCACCCCCGAGGGCGCCCAGCTGACCTCGCCGCCGCCGGTCTCGACGTACGGCTTCCAGAAGCTCGCCTCCGAGTACTTCGCCAAGGGCGCCTGGGAGCAGCACCAGCTGCCGTCCACGATCCTGCGGCCGTTCAACTGCGTGGGCATCGGCGAGCGGCGCGCGGTCCGGGACACGGACGTCATGAGCGGCAACGTGAAGCTCGCGCTGTCACACGTCGTCCCCGACCTCGCCCTCAAGGCGCTCCAGGGCCAGGACCCGCTGCACATCCTCGGCGAGGGCAACCAGGTCCGGCACTACACCTACGGCGGCGACCTTGCGCGTGGCATCCGCTTGGCCATGGAGTCGCCGAAGGCGGTCAACGAGGACTTCAACCTCTCGACCGCGACGTCGACGACGGTGCTCGAGCTCGCCGAGGCGATCTGGCGCAAGGTGCACGCCGACGACGCGAAGCCGTTCCACTACATCACGGACCCGCCGTTCGAGCACGACGTCCAGCGCCGGGTGCCGGACGTGCGCAAGGCGCGTGCGGTCCTCGGCTTCGAAGCCACGACGACCCTCGATGCGATGCTCGACGAGGTCATCCCGTGGATCCGGAATGAGCTCCAGGCCGTGCGCGCATGACGACCGAGTCCGAGCTGGACCGGATCTACGACCACCGGTTCGGCGATGCCGAGACGCGCCGGAAGGACGAGCTCTGGAAGGAGATCGCCAACTACCTGCAGCGCTGGGTCCCGCGTGACAGTCGAGTGCTCGACGTCGCCAGCGACGTCGGCCACTTCATCCGCAACGTCTCGGCCGGCGAACGCTGGGCGACCGACGTCCGCGACGTGGGGGCCAGCCTCGGCCCGGGCGTGCGCTTCGTCCAGTCCGATGGCCTGGCGCTCAGCACGGCGGTTCCGAAGGCCTACTTCGACGTCGTCTTCGTCAGCAACTACCTCGAGCACCTGGCCGGTCCGGACGCGGTGATCGCCCAGCTGAGGGAGATCCGGGCGGTCACGAAGGACGACGGACGGCTGATCGTGCTGCAACCGAACATTCGCTACGTGGGCGCGGCGTACTGGGACTTCATCGACCACCGCGTGGCGCTGACCGAGCGAAGCCTCGTGGAGGCCGCGACGACGGCCGGCTTCGAGGTCGAGAAGCTCATTCCTCGCTTCCTGCCGTACTCGACGAAGTCGAGGTTCCCGCAGTCGGGCCGGCTCGTTCGCGCGTACCTGCGCGTCCCGCTCGCGTGGCGCGTCCTGGGCAAGCAGACCCTGCTCATCGCCCGGCCGCGCGCACGCGCAGGGTGACCCGGGCAGTGGACGGCAGCCTCGGGCAGCGCTGGCATTTCGGGGTACCCACGCTGCTGCTCGCCGTCTCGACGGGCATCTGCGTCCAGATCCTCGTCCTGCTCACCGTGTCCGGCGGAGACCCCGTCGACGCCCTGTGCTTCTGGCTGACCAACCCTGCCAACCCGTACAACCGGGTGCAGTTCGCGTTCGGCTACTCGCCGGTCGCCGCCCAGCTCGGGGCCCCGCTGTTCCAGCTGCCGTTCCCCGCATTCGCGTTCCTGCTGCGTCTGCTCGAGGTGGCGAGCCTCGTGTTCCTGACCGGGCCGCTGGCCGGGGCCCTGATCTTCACGACGCCCGTCGCTTCGGAGATCAACGCCGCGAACATCAACCTGCCCCTCGCCGTGATCATGGTCCTCGGCTTCCGCTGGCCGGCCCTCTGGGCGATCCCGCTCCTGACCAAGCCGTCGATGGGCGTCGGCCTGCTGTGGTTCGCGCTCCGCGGCGAGTGGCGCAAGTTGGCCATCCCGGTTGGCATCGCCGGGGCCCTCGCGGTTGGCTCATTCCTGTTCGACCAGCGCGTCTGGTTCGAGTGGGTGCAGTGGCTCCGTGACAACCCACCCGTCGGCGAGTGGCCATATCCGTACCCGGTCTGGGCGCGGCTCCCGATCTCCGTGGCCCTGGTCGTGTGGGGCGCGCGCACGAACCGGCCGTGGACCGTGGCCCTCGCATCCGCGCTGGCCCTGCCGCGGCTCTATTACCAATCGCCCGCGATCCTGATCGCGTTGGTCCCGCTGATCCCGTGGCTGGGCAAGCTCGTCGTGCCGTGGACGCGCCGAATCGCGCGGATCGACGAGATCCTCCCCGCCCGATCGCCCCGGCACGTCGCGGCGACTCCCATCGCCCAACCTGGGGCATCCGCCAGCTCGCTGTGACCGACCCAGACCTCGCCATCGTCCTGCCGGTCTACAACGAGGGCGAGGCGGTCGAGCCCGTC
>DATJGH010000188.1:0-4885 GCA_035495215.1 Patescibacteria group bacterium | reverse complement strand
CAGGTCGACCATTCGCCCTTCGACTCGATGGGATCGTCGACGGGCTTCGATCTGCAGATCGGCGGCATCAGCCCGGCGCTGATCGCTGCCGGCGCGCCGGTCTCGGCCGCCCCGTGGCGACTCGCAGGCGGTGATGGCAGCGATCAGATCGAGGCGGCCCTCGCGCCGGCCGAGGTGGCCGCGGCCGGGGCGGCATTCGGGCTCCACCTCGATCTCGAGTCGAGCAAGCCACCCGCGCTCCACGACGGCGACGGGTTCGTCGACTTCGGAGCAGGTGGCAGCTCGTACTACTACTCCCGGACCCGCATGACTGCCACCGGCACGCTGCAGCTGAACGGCGAGCAGCTGTCGGTCGACGGCATCGCCTGGTTCGACCACCAGTGGGGCGACTTCGTCTCGGTCGGCGGCGGCTGGAACTGGTTCGCGGTGAATCTCGATGACGGCACGGACCTGACGTTCTCCGTGGTCTTCGACGCCGAGGGCAACGACGCGTTCGCATACGGGACCGTGGTCGAGCCCGATGGGTCCGCGCGCCACATCGAGGCGGGGGCCTTCGGCATCCGCGCCACGGACGAGTGGGCGAGCCCCCGCGGGGACCGCGTCTACCCGACGCACTGGTTCATCACGGTCCCCGACTTTCGAGGGGGCCGGCAGCTGCTGATCGAGCTGACCCCGACCGTCGACGACCAGGAGCTCGATGCCCGCGCCACCACCGGCGTCATCTACTGGGAGGGCTCCCAGCACGTGCGAGCGACGATCGGCCAGCTGGACGCGACGACGCAGGACGGACAGGCCTACGTCGAGCTGACGCGGTACGGCCCGTAGGCCGGGCCATTCGGCACTGGCGAGCCGCCGTGGTCGTGCGCCAGCGTGCCGGCCATGCGCATCGCCCTCTCGCGCCGAGGTGACTACGCCATCCGGGCAATGCTCGCGCTCGCCGAGCACGAGCGGCCGGGCACGGATGGCTATCTCAGCGCCCGGCGCATCGCCGAGCGGATGCGCATCCCGGCGCGGTTCGTCGCCCATGTCCTGACCGACCTCGGCCGTGCCGGCCTGGTCAGGGCGGGAGCAGGACGCGCCGGCGGGTACCGCCTGGCGGAGCCGGCGACGTCGATCAGCGTCCTCCGTGTCGTCGACGCGGCGGACGGGAACGGGCACGTGCCTCGTTGCGTGCTGCGTGGCAGCCCCTGCGATCCCGAGGGTCACTGCGCGGTCCACGAGACGATCGCCCGGACCACGAGTGCCGCTCGCGCGGAGCTGGCACGGACGTCGATCGCGGAGCTCGTCGACGCCGGGGGGTCATGACCTTCGGCAGGGGTCGACGTGCCGGGCGGCCCGTTCGCCTTCGGCCCTCTCGGCTGTATTCCTGTCGCTGAAGAAAACTCGTACCGCCGCGCTACGAATTTGTCGCGGCGACCAGGCCCCGATCGGGGACGCGGAGGCAGGACGATGCGTCGGTTCGCAGCGCTCATCACCACATTCGCCGCGATTGCGGTCCTCGTCGGCTGCACGCCGACGGTGAAGGCTGAGGCCCCCTGGACGTACCCGCCGGCGGTCGCCGATCCCGCGGGCGCGCCCTCGACGTCCACGCCGGGCGGCGTGCTCGGCACCATCAAGATCAGCGCGGCCGACCTGTCCTTCAGCCCCAGCATGATCACCGTCGCCGAGGCCGGCGCCTACAAGGTCGAGCTCACCAATACCGGTGCGATCCAGCACAACGTGACCTTCGCCGACGGGACGGTGGTCGTCGCCGAGGCGGGGCAGAGCGCGAGCGGCGTCGTCACCATCCCCGCGGCGGGCATGAACTTCACCTGCTCGATCCCGGGTCATGCGGCAGCCGGGATGACCGGCATGGTCAGCGTCGGCTCGATGCCCATGGGCTCGTCCATGCCCGGCATGCCCGGTGCGACCGCGACCCCGGGTGGCTCCGCCGCCGGCGCGCCGGTCGAGGATCCGAATGCCCCGGCCTACGTGCTCCGCGACGCCGCGGCGCCGGCGGTCATGCCCGGGACCGTCCATGACATCGACCTCCCGATCATCGAGACCGACATCACGGTCGCCAAGGGCTTCGTCGTCCACGCCTGGACGTTCGGCGGTACGGTGCCGGGCCCGGTGATCCGGGTCCACCTCGGTGACACGGTCCGCGTCCACCTGACGAATCAAGGCTCGATGAGCCACTCGATCGACTTCCACGCCAGCGAAACGGCCATGAACCACCAGATGGTCGAGATCAAGCCGGGCGCGACCTGGACGTACACGTTCAAGGCCAACTACGCCGGCGTGTGGATGTATCACTGCGGCACGGCGCCGGCACTCCACCACATCGCGAACGGCATGTTCGGAATGGTCATCGTCGAGCCGAAGGGCGGCCTGCCCAAGGTCGACGAGGAGTTCGCGTTGGTCCAGAGCGAGTGGTACCTGGGCAACCAGAAGGAGCCGGTCGACTACACCAAGGCCGCGAGCGGCGCGCCGGCGCCCGACTTCGTGGTCTTCAACGGCATCGCCAACCAGTACAAGGACAACCCGGTCCAGGTCACCAGCGGCGGGCGGGTGCGGGTGTTCATCCTCGACGCCGGCCCGAGCATCGACAGCTCGTTCCACGTCGTGGGCACGATCTTCGACACGGTCATCAAGGAAGGCGTGGCCCTGCGGCCCGGCAACGCGGGCGGGTATGGCGCCCAGGCGGTCGATCTCTCGCCGGCACAGGCCGCCATCATCGAGTTCAGCCCGGTCGAGGACGGGATGTACCCGTTCGTGACCCATGCCTTCAACTTCGTCGTCCGTGGCGCCATCGGCATCTTCAGCGCGGGTGACGGCGACCCGAACAACTGACCCAACGCTTCCCGACAACTGCGACGCCCGCTCGTCCTGCCGAGCGGGCGTCGCGGATTCCCGGGACTCTCAGTGGGCTCGGAGACTCAGGTTGCCCCGACCGGGCGGTTCCGGAGCCAGACGATCAGGGCGATGACGAAGCGGGCGATGAGCGACAGCCCGTAGCTCGTGCACCAGATGCAGACCGCGCCGATGACGAAGACCTGGAGGTACAGGAAGTACGCCTCGAACAGCACGCCCGCGAGCGACAGCCCGTAGTGGGCCAGCAGCAGTCCGTACAGGTCGGTTCGCCACCAGGCCAGGGCGAGGGCCAGCAGGACGAGCGAGAGCCCGACGCCGAACACCGCCACCGGGACGCCGGCGATGCGGCTGTACTCGCTGCGGGCCACCTCCTCGCAGCCATGGATCGGGCCGCACACGGGCACGCCGCCCTGCAGCTCGACGACGGACAGGTACAGCGCGATCCCCAGCCCGACCACGTCGAGCGCGGCGAGGATCAGGCCCGGATGGACGCCGAGGATCGGCCGGACCGGAGCCCGGCGCATCACGGCGCGGTCGCCGCGGGCGACGCCGAGGCCCCGGCAAGGGACCGGATCATTGCCGCGAGCTGGTCGTAGTTGGGCACGCCGACGACCGCCTGGCCGTTGACCAGCAACGTCGGTGTGGACCTGATGCCCTTGCCAGCCGCGGCCTGGGTACGGCTCGTGATCGGGCCGCGGACGTCGTTGCGCGCGACGCAGGCGTCCCACTTCGCGCGGTCGAGGCCGGCGGCGTCCGCAGCGCGGCCGATGAACTCGGGGCTGTGGTCGCCGCGGTTCTCCCGACCCTGGTTCCAGAACACCAGGTCGTGATACTGCCAGTACCGATCCTGCTCGGTCGCGCACGCGGCGCCGGCGGCGAGCTCGAGCGACTCGTCCGGCTGACCGGTTCCCAGGAAGGCGACGTCCATCGCCTCGATCCGGACCGTGCCGGGCGTGACGAACTCGTCGATCAGGCGGTGCAGCTCGGTCGTCACGAAGAGCTTGCACGCGGGGCACTGGAAGTCCGAGTAGAGCTCGATCACGACAGGCGCGACCGCGCTGCCGAGCACGTCCGCCTCGATCAGCGCTGCCGGATAGGCGACGGGCGGGATTAGCAGCTCGCGGTCCGCCTCCGTTGGCTTTGGCAGCGCGACGAAGATCAGCATTGCGCCGATGACCAGAGCGGCAGCGGTCACGAGCACGACGGGCGATCGCCAGCCGGGCGTCGCCACGGAGCGACGCGGCCCTCGCGGGCGAGACGGGCGATCGAGCCGGGCGGCGGCACGACGCTCGCGGCGGCTCTGGGGCGCGGGTTTCGATCGCGACACGATGCAGACCTCGATGGCGGCGCGGCGCCCTTCGGTGGTCGCCGACGCCATCGAGGATCGGGTAGCGACCTTGCGCGCCACAGGGCCGAATCGACCGTCGCGGCGTGACGAATGGCGGCGCGGCCCTCTGACCATCGAACCAGGGAACGGTTGAAACCTTCCCAGGGCGGGTCGCCTCAGAGAGTCGACGCCCGATTGCACGAGGTCGCGCCATGGCCGTAGCAAGCCCCCACGTCGCCGCGAGGCGGGCGGGACCCACTCCCGGTTCCGCTCGCCTCAGCGGCGCAACACTGGCCGTCCTCGCCGCGGCGGCCATGCTCGCGGTCATCTTCGCCACGGACCAGGTCCTGCCGCCGACGTCCGCACACCAGGCGCAGCTCCGGGCCTGGCTCGGCAGCCGCGCCGCTGGGATCACGGCGCTCCGGCTCATGACCTTCGAGGTGGTTGTCGGGCTCGTCCTCAGCCACCCGACGAACAAGTCCACGTGGCGCCTCTCGAAGCGGCTCTTTCCGTGGCACGAGCACGCCTTCGTGTTCACCCTCGCATTCGTGCTCGTGCACGGGGTCTCGATCGCTGCCGACCGCTTCGCCAATGTCGGCTGGCTGGGTGCGCTCGTTCCAGGCCTGTCGGCGTTCCGGACGGTACCGGTCGCGCTCGGGACGCTGGCGCTGTATGCCCTGCTCATCACCGGCCTGACGGCGCGGG